>SVGU01000087.1 GCA_015056155.1 Clostridiales bacterium | reverse complement strand
GGGGATGACGGTCGCCATCAGTTCTCGGCGGCGGCCAGGTTGCCCGCGTCCTTGAAGTTGATCAGGTCGGTCACCCAGGCCAGCCACAGGGGATCCTGACCATAGACCATGGTGCCCGCAGACGCGCCGGTCTGGATCAGGTATTCGCCGCCGAAGGAGGTGTAGTTCATGGGAATGGTGAGCATGTGGTGCAGGCCGAAGGGCAGCAGCAGACGCTCCAGGGTGCCGTAGATGAAGGGTGCCAGCACGGGCGAGGTCTGGGAGGAATTGGCGATCCACACGCCGAAGGCATTGATGCCGGACTGGATCAGCGGCCAGACCACGGACAGCACCAGGGAGATCACCACGGAGTACGCGATGACCATCAGGGGCACGAAGCGCTTGCCGTTGAAGAAGGCCAGCGCATCCGGCAGCTTGCGGAAGTTGTAGAACTTGTTGTACACCACGCCGCCGACAAAGCCAGCGATGATGCCGATGAACACGCCCATGTTCAGCGCCGGACGGCCCAGGACCTCCGTGAAGTAATTCTCCACCAGCATCTCCTGGCCGAAGAGGCTGTGCACCACCGCGCCCTCGGTCGCGAGCATGTCGCTGGTGACGCCGAAGACAGAGCCGGTGATGCAGTTGATGAGCACGAAGGCGATGATCGCCGCGAATGCGCCGCCGGCGCGTTCCTTGGCCCAGCTGCCGCCGATGGCTGCCGCGAACAGGATGTGCAGATTGCCGATGATGGCCCAGCCGATCTGCTCCATGGTCGCGCCGATGGTCGTGAGGATCGCCACGTCCGCGCCCGCCATCTGGATCAGCTTGCCGATGGAGAGCATCAGACCCGCCGCCGGCATGACCGCGATGACCGTCATGAGTACTTTGCCCAGTTTCTGCAGGAAATCAAAGTTGATTTTGCCCTTTTTCGCGGGCGCCTCGGGCTTCGCTACGGGCTTCGCTTCCGCCGTTGCGGCAGCTTCCTCGTTGGCGGGCTCTGCCGCTTCGTCCTTCAGGGTGATCACAGCGTCCTGACCGGCGGTCACGTGGCTGTCGGCGGGGCAGAGCTGCTTCTCATCCGCGCCGTCGCAGATGATGACGGGCGTGATGGTGTTCAGGCCCTTGGACTTGATGTATTCGAGGTCGATCTCGGCCACCAGATCGCCGACCTTCACCCGGTCGCCCTCCTTGACGCAGGGCTTGAAGCACTCGCCCTTGAGGCCCACGGTGTCCAGACCCACGTGGACCAGGATCTCCAGGCCGTCATCGGAGGTGAAGCCGTAGGCATGGAGCGTCTCGGCGATCGTAGAGATCTCGCCGTCCACGGGGCTGTACAGCTTGCCGTCATCGGGGATGATAGCCACGCCGTCGCCCAGCACCTTCTGGGAGAACACCTCGTCCGGCACTTCGCTCAGCTGTACGGGCTGACCGCTCAGCGGAGCGATGACCATTTGTAACTTGTTCGTCATGCTGGTTGATCCTCACTTTCGTTGTTTGCATTGGTGTTGCGGAAAGTTTGCATATACAATGTATCAAAATTGCGCTAAAGTTGCAATGTTGTTTCTGGTATAGGGTGCAAACTGTTAGAATGTACAAATCAGGGCGGTCGAAAACGATTCAGAATTGTGAAAAATTGCGCAAATAATGTGCAAATAGTTGCGCAAATACGTGAAAACATATTTGACAAATCCGACATCTTCCGTTAAAATAAGTCCCAGAATGCACAGGCACAGCTTCATGAAAGGGAGAATCAGCATGGCAGTGACGATCAAGGATGTTGCAGCGCTTGCAGGCGTTTCGCCTTCAACCGTTTCACGCGTATGCAACGACAATCCATCCATCAGCAGGGAAACGCGCGACAGGGTCCGCAAAGCCATGCAGGAGCTTGGCTATGAGCAGACGCTTCCGGCAGAAGCGTCGGTCGTGCCCGCGTTCCGGATGATCGGCGTTGTGCTGCCGCCGTCCCCGCGCGAAACCTTCGAGAATTCCTTCTATCTGGAGACGATCCGCGGGATCGGGCAGGTATGCAACCCCAAGCAGGTCATTTGCACGACCATCACCGGGCGGGATGATGCGGAGATCCTCCGCTCGATCCAGACGCTCCACCAGACCGGACAGGCGGACGGCTTTATCATGCTCTATTCCAAGAAGGATGATCCGGTCGTGGAATACCTGTGCGAGCATGGCCTCCTGTACGTCATCGTCGGAAAGGCCAACGCGCTGGCCAGCCAGACGATCTGCATCGACAATGACAATCTCCTGGCAGGGCGGGAGGCAACGGAGTACCTCTGCCAGATGGGGCATCGCCGGATCGGCTATGTGGGCAGCGGCGGCAGCTTCCTGTACTCCGCCGACCGCAAGGCAGGCTATCAGCTCGCGCTGCTGCAGCATGATCTTCCTGTCCGTCAGGATTATGTTGTAGAAATGGAGAGCCTGCGGACGGACAGTTCCGCCGCGCTGGTCCAGCTGCTTTCCCAGCCTGATCGCCCGACTGCCTTTGTCGTCAGCGACGATCTGCTGGCCGTCGGGCTGGAGCGGATGTGCGTGCAGAAGGGGCTTCGCATTCCCGAGGACATTTCCATCGTGTCGTTCAACAATTCGCTCCTGGCCCAGCTGGCTTCGCCCCAGCTGACCAGTATGGACGTCAATTCGTTCCAGCTGGGCTACGAGGCCGCCGCGCAGATCATCAATCACGCGGATAATCCGAATCTGATGGCAACGAAGATCGTCGTTCCCCACCGCATCGTCGTCAGGGAGAGCTGCCAACCGCCGGAGGCGCAGTGATCTCATATGAAAACAGGGCTGTGACATGTGCGCAGCCCTGTTCAGTGTGTCGAAAAAGTGGCTGCGGCCACTTTTTCGAGAAAAGGAAAGAGATTCCGCTTCTGCGGAAGCGGGCATTTTTCACTATCAGCCAAGGCTGATAGTGAAAAATGTAAGGAATGGTTTCGGCAGATGCCGAAACCGCCCCGCCCGCGCGGCAAAGCCCCGCGATACGATCACAGTCAGAGGGCCAGCGGGCCCTCCGACACCTCCCAAGGAGGCTTTTTTGACAAGCTGAACAGGGCTGTGACATGTGTACAGCCCTGTTGTTGTCCGGGAATGGATCGGGACGAAATGTCCCTGACGGATTTCGGCGCGCTTTTCGGGGATCGCGTTCCCCTCTGCGGTCAGTTGCCGTAGATGTTTTCTGCGCGCAGCCCCTGGATGTGCCGCGCATCGTTGAGCAGCTCGAACCGGGGCGCGACCAGCTTGCCCTCGCCGTCGGGGAGGCTGGCGATGGTGATGCCGGTGTAGTCCGGGCCCATGGCCGTGCAGACGAAGGGGAAGGGCAGGTTGTACAGGTGGCTGAGCATCGCCGCCGACGCGCCGCCGTGGTAGAAGACGGCGATGGTGCGCCGGGTGTCGCCGGTCACGCGGTAGTACAGGCCCTCCCGCTGATAGCCCAGCTTCGCCAGCCATACGTCCATTTCCGTTGCGATGTGCCGGACGCAGCCGAGCAGGCGGTTGCGGCGGAATTCCTCCTCCTGCGCCCAGTCCGCAGAGAGCAGACTGCGGCCCTCCTCGACCATGCGGTCGGTGATCGTCCACGGATGCCCGTCGGCGAACAGCGGCTGATCATCCGTCGCGCCCCAGGTGATCTCCCGCATGAAATCGCAGGGGACGACCGGCAGCGACAGGGCGCGGGCCGTGTGCTCCGCCGTTTCAAAGGCGCGCCCGCAGGTGGAGGAGAAGATCTGCCCGATGCCCTCCTGCTGCAGGCGCTGCGCCGCAGCCTCTGCCTGCAGGTGCCCGAGCGGGGTCAGGCAGTCGTCGGCGTAGTTGGGGTGTCCGTGACGAACGAATATGATGCGCATAGGTTGTCAGCTCCTTGTGTGTTCGGGAACGTCAGTTGTGCTGTATGTATTGTACACTACCTGGGAGGGTGCGTCAATCGGGAATGTTGGTGGAGAGGCGCCCGACTGCCATGACTGCGGTCATCGTCGGACAACCGGCGCTGACTACGCTCGGCTATTGCAAGCAATAGCTCTCGATAGTCGGTAGAGCCCTCCCTTTCCGAGCCAAAGCGCACACAACAAGGTGCACAAGCCTTCGTCCCCACGCTGCACCGAAGAGCAGCCGTGATCCGCCGTGCTCCGCACGGCGGGCGCACAACTCCGGCTGGCGTTGCCGCACGAGTGCGTCGCGGGGCGTCTGTCACGCCCCGTGACCCCCGCAAAGGAAAAGACAATATACATGCCCCAAAATGGGTCAAGGGTCGAAGACCCTTGCAGGGTGGAGGGACAGAGTCCCTGCCCGCCGGAGGCCCCCGTCCACGCCAAAGCCCGCCCCCGGCAGCATACACCACCGGAGAGCGGGCCCGACATGTTACTTTGCGATCTGGACAGAGACGCTGGTGCCGGAGAAGGCGGTCGTGTCCAGGGAGGTGACGGTGGAGGGGAGGGTGATGACGCCGGAAAGGCCGGTGCATTCCGCGAAGGCGTAGGCGCTGACGGTGGTCAGGCCCTTGGCGAAGGAGATGCTGGTGATGCCGGGGTTGCTGCGGAAGGCGCTGTCGCCGATGAACAGCACCGTGCCGGGGATGACCACCTTGCCGCACAGGCCGATATCGGAGAAGGCTTCCGCCGCGATGCCGCAGACCATGCCGCCGTTCAGCTGGGTGGGGATGGTCAGGCCGGCGTTCACCGGGCCGTTCCAGCCGGTGATGGTCACGACGGAGCCGGTCTGCTCATAGGTGTAGGCGGGCGCCTTCCAGGTGATGCTCAGCTTCGTGCCGGAGAAGACGTTCGCGCCCAGGGACATGGTGGAGGGGATGGTAATGCTTCCGGTGAAGCCTGCGCTCTGGAAGCAGCGCGTGCCGAGGGTCACGCTGGCGGGCAGGACGAGCTTGCCGGTCATGCTCTCGCAGAAGGCGAAGGCGCTCGTGCCGATGGACTCGACGGAGGCGGGGATCGTCAGGCCGCCGGTGAGGCTCAGGCACTCATAGAACGCGAAATCGCCGATGGACTCCACGGAGGAGGGGATGGTGAGGGTGCCGTTCAGCCCGGAGCAGCCGAAGAACGCCGACGCGCCGATGCGCTTGACCGTATCGGGGATGACGACGCTGCCGGTGAGGCCGTAGCAGTCCTGGAAGGCGTTGTCACCGATGGCGACGACGCTGATGCCGTTGATGGTGCGGGGGATGGTCAGCCTGGCGGAGACGGGGCCGGTGTAGCCGGTGATGACCGCGCCCTCGGCGGTGATCTCGTAGGCGAGGCCCTCGGGCAGATCGGTCATGGTGATGACCTCGTCGCCCTCGGGGAGGTCGGGATCCAGCGTGCCGGAGCCGTCGAGGATGGTCACGTTGGTGTCGGCGAAGGCGTCGGAGGCGACGTAGGTGACGGAGGCGGGGATGTAGACCGCGCCGGTCAGGCCGGTGCAGCCGGCAAAGGCACGGCTGCCGATCAGCTTCACGCCGTCGGGGATGACCAGCTGACCGGTCAGGCCGGTGCAGCCCTCGAAGGCACGCGCACCGATGGAGGTCACGCCGTCGGGGATGACCAGCTGGCCTGTGAGCGTCTTGTCGTTGCGGAAGGCCTCGGCCTCGATGGCGGTCAGGTCGCGGGGCAGCGACGCATCCGCCAGCGCCGTGAACGTCGCCAGCACCAGCGCCAGCAGCAGCGGCCAGCATTTATGCAGCCAGGATTTCTTCATGGGTCGGTGTTCTCCTTTGCACGTTGATAATCGTTTTCATTGTATCATCAATATGGCCGGATTGCAAGGGCTGGAGCGGGTTTTACAGATGTGCGCGGCAGGGACGGAAAAGCGGCGCTGCTTCAGGTGCAGCGCCGCAGGGGAGCGGGGGATCAGCCGCCGACGTAGAATGTCTTCGTCAGCACATGTACATCATCGTAATAGAGCCGGAAGTCGTAGTAGCCGACGGGTACCTCGCCGTACCATTTCTCCAGGCCGTCGAAGAAATCGCTCAGATCAAGGAAATTCCAGGGCGACAGCGAGGAACGGCCGGAGGGCAGATCGAGCGTGCCGGACCAGACGACGCAGTAGTCGTTGGGGGCCGCGACGACAAAGCGGTAGTTGTAATGGCGCGGACGGGCGAGCATGGAGTAGCTCAGCTTCACATACAGACCGTAGGAGGTGCCGTAGCCGGAACGCTCGATCGCGGAGGAGGAGAAGCGGCTGAGGCTTTCAACGCTGCCATACTGCTTCACGCGCGGATAGAGCTCAAGCTGCGAACCGATCTCGTTCCATGTGTAGGAGTAGTCCTTGTAGGTGTACTCGGCGCGGTTGTTGTTCTTGTCCGTGACGATCAGCGTGTAGCTCACGTCAGGCGCGAGGTATTTGAAGGTGCAGTGGGTGCTGTACGTGCTCTCTACCTCCGTCCACCAAAAGCCGTTGGGCGCCCGCTCGGACAGCTCGTAGTGCACGCTGTAGGGGGCGGTGCCGCCGGTCCACTTGATGGTGGTGGTGCCGTCCGCATTGGTCGTGCAGCTGCTGATTTTGAAGGAAGAGGACGACGAGGAAGAATAGGAAGAACCGATCGAATGCGTGTTGAGATGGGGGAAATATTCCATGAACGTAGGAATGGATTCGCCGCAGATGGGGCATGTATCAAGTGCAGCCAGAGCCTGGGGAGCGGCAACAAGCGGCAGCACGAGACAGGCAAGCAGCAATGTGGCGAGCAGCTTCCGGAACATGAAGATCACTCCTTGTGTATGCATTTGTGAATCCACTGTGATTTGATTCAATTATACCATACGCAGGGAATGTTGGCAAGGAGAATATGACGGAATCACCATCATTTCGGGAAAATCTGCAGGAAAGCGGTCCTGCACTCCTGCGGAACAGTCCGGTCCCGCAGGAGCACATCTGTCCCGCAGCTGCAACGGCGCTCAGCGGTCGATCTGCATGAACCCGGCCTCTTCTGCGAAGGCAGCGGCGTCCGAGTCCGGCGAGCAGATGATCACGATATCACCACAGTGAGCGAATGCGTCGTCGGAAATGGAGACCGTATCGCCCAGGAACACCGCGCGCAGGAGGCTGCTGCAGCCGGTGAACGCGCTGGCCTGGATGCTGGTGACGTTCGCGGGGATCACGACGACCTGCGCCGGGTTGCCCGCGAAGGCGGCGGTCTCGATGGTCGTCAGGTCCGCCGGGAGCTGGTAGAGCGAAATGCCGCTGAGGTAAACGGCGGGCCGGCCGCTGTTCCGCGCCCACAGGTGGGCAGAGGTGTAGGGGTAGCAGCAGACGACAGCCGGCGCGTACATGAAAGCGGTGTCATGGATGGTCAGGGTCTCGTTGGAGTTCATCGGGAAGGTGACGGCCTTCAGGTTATAGCATTCGGCGAAGCAGTTTTCGCCGATGGAGAGGATCCCGGCGGGGATGGTGATCTCCTTGAGCGCCTCACAGCTGCGGAAGGTGCTTGGCTCAAGGCTGGTCAGATTCCCGGACAGCACGGCGGATTCCAGGCCGTAGCAGTACTGGAACACTAGCGATCCCAGGGTCGTCACGCTGTCGGGGATGGTGACGGTCTTGAGGGACGAGCACAGCTGGAACGCGCCTACCTTGATCTCCGTCACACCGGCGGGGATGGTGATTTCCGGCAGCTGTTCGCAGCTGAAGAAGGCGTACATGTCGATGCTGGTCACGCTGTCAGGGATGTTGACGCTGGTCAGGCTGGTGCAGGAATCGAAGGCTAAGGCGGGGATGGTCGTCAGCCCGTCGGGCAGTTTGGCGGAAACCAGTGACGAGCAGAAGTTGAAGGCCAGTTCGCCCAGCGTGGTCACGCTGTCCGGAATGACGATGGAGGTCAGGGATGCGCAGTCCGCGAAGGCGGCATAGCCGATCTCGGTCGTGTTGGCGGGGAAGGTGACGCTGGTGACGGACTTGTCGCATTCCAGCACGGTGATGCTGCGGGCGCCTTCCTCATCCTCATGGGCGGCCAGATACAGCCCGGGATGGTCGGGGTCGATGAAGCGATATTCCCGTTTGGTCAGGTTCAGGGCGGTCTGGCTGTCGCTGTGGGCGTACAGGATGCCCTCATAGCCGGCGAACGCGTCCTCGAACAGGAGCGTGATATTGTCGGGCAGGGTGATGGACGCCAGGCTGCTGCAGCTGCTGAAGCAGTAGGGATCGATGCGCGTGATGCTGTCAGGCAGGGAGATGGACTCGAGGCTGATGCAGCCGCCGAAGGTGCCCGAACTGATGGAGTGGACGCCGTCGGGGATCCGGATGCTCTTCAGGCTGCGGCAGCCGTCGAAGATGCACTCGCTCATGCCGTTCATGCGGGTCGGCATGTCGATGCTGACGAGGCTCGAGCAGTTTGTGAAGCAGTTGGTGTCGATGAAGGTGATGCTCTCGGGGAGCTTGACGTAGGTCAGGCTGGTGCAGCCCCAGAAGGTGCAGTAGCCCAGGGACGTCGGCCCCTCGGGGATGGTGATGCTGGTCAGCTTGCTGCAGTTCTGGAAGGCATAGCTGTCGATGCTGGTCACATTGTCAGGGAAGGTGACGCTGGTGACGGACTCGTCGCAGTCCAGCACGGTGAAGCTGCGGACGCCCTCTTCGTCCTCGTAAGCGGCCAGATACAGCCCGGGATGGTCGGGGTCCATGAAGGCGGTGTCGCACTCCGTCAGCATCAGAGCGGTCTGGCTGTCGCTGCTGGCGTAGATGATGCCGTTGTAGCCCGCGAAGGTGGCGCTGTAAATCTCCTCAATGTTGTCCGGCAGGGTGATCGAAGGCAGGCTGGTGCAGCCCTTGAAGCAGGAGCCCAGGATCATCGTCACGCTGTCGGGGATGGTGACGGACTGGAGGCTGGTGCAGCCGCTGAAGCAATAGTCCATGATGCGCGTCACGGTGCCGGGGATGGTGATGGACTGGAGGCTGGTGCAGCCGGAGAACGTCATGGCGCCCAGAGATTGGATGCCCTCCGGGAGCGTGACATGGGTCAGGCTGGTACAGCCGGAGAAGAGGTCCTCGCCGAGGGAGCGCATCTGCTTGGGCAGGGTGATGCTCTTGAGGCTGGTGCAGCCGGAGAAGCAGCTTGAGTCGATGGAATACACGCTGTCAGGGATCGTCAGGGAGGTCAGGCTGGAGCAGTTGAAGAAGACGACGAAGTCCAGCCGTTCCAGACCTTGCGGCAGGTTGATGGAGGTCAGTGCCGCGCAGTTATCAAATGCGCCCATATAGATATCCGTGACGGTATCCGGCAGCACGACGGAGGTCAGGTAGGGACAGCCGCTGAAGGCATAGTTGTCGATGAGCGTGACGCCGCTGGGCACGGTGACGCTGCTGAACGCCGTGCCAGCGAAGGCCTCCGTGCCGATCTCCGTCACGCTGTTGCCGTTGATGACGGCCGGGATGGTCAGGGCTTCGCCGGGGACGCCGCCGGACACGCTGACGATGCGGCCGCCGTCCATGACGTAGGAGACCTGACCGAAGGCGTCGCCCGTCACCGCCGCGACGGATTCGATTCGGAAGCCATAGGCCTCCTCAACGTCATCCGAAACCAGGCGGATGGTGAAGCTGTTGCCGATCACATGCACGGAGCCGCCGCTGAGCGTCGTGCCGGTGAAGGCCTGCGTCGCGCCGGTCTTGTCGGTGATGTAGATGTAATCGGAGAGGTATTCCGTCTCCGTATCGGCGCTGAAGGTGATCTCCAGATAGTCCGCTGCTGCCTCGTGTGTGTAGGACCAGGAGAGGTCGCTTTCGGCTGCGTAGGGGTGGGCGGATTCGGGGTATTCTGCGGCAAGGGCCGTCAGGCCGGTCAGACACAGCGCACACAGCAGCGCGCAGAGGATGCCGACCCGGATAGCGAACGGATGCTTGTTCATTTGTGTACCTCCTCTTGCAGTGAAGGATCTGTTACTTCCTATTTTAGCATATTGCGGAAATAACTGCAACCTGTTCCGCGATGGAAAATCCGCCGCAGATCCGCCCACGGCGCGGATGAAGCGCAGAATGTGCTTGCCAAACGGACGGAAAACCGATATAATGGTTTGCAGAGGATTATCCTTAACGCAATGACAATCGACATAAGCATACGAAACAGGAGGAATCTGCCATGGACGTTATGACTGCCTACGAGCAGTGGCTGAAGGACTTCGCCGCTGACGCTGACACCATCGCTGACCTGAAGGCGATCGCCGACGACCCCAAGGAGATCGAGGACCGCTTCTATACCGAGCTGTCCTTCGGCACTGCCGGCATGCGCGGCGTGCTGGGCGCGGGCATGAACCGCATGAACCGCTACAATGTCCGCCGTGCCACCAAGGGCCTGGCCCAGTACCTGCTCAAGACCCCCGAGCAGGCGCAGCGCGGCGTGGTCATTGCCTATGACTCCCGCCGTTTCTCCGCCGAGTTCGCCAAGGACACCGCGCTGGTGCTCTGCCAGGAGGGCGTGCCTGCGTTCCTGTTTGACGCGCTGCGTCCCGTGCCGGTGCTGTCCTACGCCGTGCGCCACCTCAACGCCATCGCCGGCATCGTCATCACCGCCTCCCACAATCCCCCGCAGTACAACGGCTACAAGGTCTACGGCGAGGACGGCGCGCAGGTCGGCCCCGAGGCCGCGGACGGCATCACCGAGATCATCCGCGCCACCAAGTACACCGACTGCACCCTGATGGACGAGCAGGAAGCCCTCGACAAGGGCCTGCTGAAGTACATCGGCAACAAGGAAGTCGATGACGACTACATCGCCGACGTGAAGACCCTGTGCGTGCAGCCCGAGATGCTGGAGAAGATGGGCAGCGAGC
>SVGU01000086.1 GCA_015056155.1 Clostridiales bacterium | reverse complement strand
TGTAAGGAATGGTTTCGGCAGATGCCGAAACCGCCCCGCCCGCGCGGCAAAGCCCCGCGATACGATTACAGTCAGAGGGCCAGCGGGCCCTCCGACACCTCCCAAGGAGGCTTTTTTGACAGGCTGCCGCGCATCCGCGCGCTTTGTTTCTGTTCTGATTATACCTGCAGAAAGACCGTCTGTCAATTCGCCGCTGCGCCGCCCCCGCTTCCGCTCATGAATTGGTTGCGAAGGCGGGAAAAATATGATACTATGCAGATACGACCCCATAACAGGAGGCGCTCCATGAACGAGCAGGAATATCTCAACGCCTTTACACAGAACGAAAGGGAAGCAAACCTGTATGCCGCCCGATGCCTTCGCATCCTCGCGGTCATCGTGGCCGTCGTCTGGCTGCTGAACATCGTCGGGATCTTCACCGTGCCGCAGGAGGTCATCTCCATCGCCGCGCCGGCCAGCATGGTCTTCTTCCTCACGCCCACGCTCCTGTGCCGCTGTTTCCGCAAAAAGCCCCATCGGCTCAAGTACTTCATCATGCTCTGCTGCGTGCTGGGCATCACGCTGCTCTCCAGCGCCATCCCCAAGCACTCCATCGTCGCATGGGCCGCGCCCATCATCCTCGGCTGCCACTATTATTCCCGGAAGCTGTCCTGGGGCACGCTGGCCGCGAGCGCCGTATGCATGACCGTTTCGCTCATCATCGCCACCTATTTCGGCGAATGGGATCCCTATCTGCTGCGCTCCCTGCCCTATGAGGGTGAGCGGCAGATCACCGGCGAAATGATCATCCTCAGCCTGCAGTATTACGCCTTTCCGCGCTGCATGACGCTGGCGGGCCTGAACTTCATCTGCGCAACGCTGGCGACCCGCACCCGCAAGCTGCTGGAGCTGCAGGTAAAGGAGAGCGCGGAGAAGCACCGGATCGAATCGGAGCTGAACGTCGCCACCCAGATCCAGACCTCCATGCTGCCCAGCAGCTTCCCCGAGCGGGAGGAGATCGACCTGTTCGCCAGCATGAGCCCGGCGCGCGAGGTCGGCGGCGACTTCTACGACTTCTTCATGGTCGATGACCGCCATCTGGCCATCGTCATGGCCGACGTGTCCGGCAAGGGCGTGCCCGCAGCGCTGTTCATGGTCATCGGCAAGACGCTCATCAAGGATCACACCCAGCCGGGGCGCGATCTGGGCGAGGTCTTCACGCGCGTGAACGACCTGCTGTGCGAATCCAACAGCGAGGGCCTGTTCATCACCGCCTTCGAGGGCGTGCTGGACCTGGTGACGGGCGAATTCACCTTCGTCAACGCCGGTCACGAGATGCCCATGATCTCCCGGGGAGGCGGCGCCTTCGAGCCGTACAAGGTCCGCCCGGGCTTCGTGCTGGCCGGCATGGAGGGCGTGCAGTACCGCGCGGGCAGCCTGACGCTGGAGCCCGGCGACCGCATCTTCCAGTACACCGACGGCGTGACCGAGGCCACGAGCAGCAGCGAGGAGCTCTACGGCATGCAGCGCCTCACCGCCGCCCTCGCCGCCAATGCCCACCGCTCCCCGCAGGAGATCCTCCCGGCCGTCCGCACGGACATCGACGCCTTCGTCGGCGATGCGCCCCAGTTCGACGACATCACCATGCTCTGCCTGGAATACAAGGCACGGATGGCCGCGCCGGACAAGCCCTGACCCCTCTGCCTGTATATACGCAAACCCCGCCATGCTCTTTCATCCCGGAAAGGCATGGCGGGGTTTTTCAGCTATTCAGCTGCTCAGAGCCAATCAGGTGTCGTAGCCGTAGCCCGCGAAGCCGCACACGCAGCGCTCGCGGCCGCTCTTGGCGTAGCCGGCGCCGGCCAGCACGCACGCGCAGGTCTTGTCGTTGCTGTCCTTCGTGCCGCCGCCGCCCAGGGCGCAGGCACAGCTGACGTCGCCGCCGCCGGCCACGGCGTCCAGCTCGTCATCGGAGATCTCCTCCACCGGCTTCTTGAGGAGGTCGTCCTCGGTAAACTCAAAGCCCAGCTCCTTCGCCAGCGCAACGATGGCGGCAGGATCCTTCTCGGTGCTGACCTTCTCCGTCAGCGCGCTGTCCGCACACACCTTCTCAAAAAACTTCTTCAGATTCTCGTTCATGCTTCAAGTCTCCTTTGTCATCGTTTTATCGGCGCATGGCGCTCCATGCCGGCCGTTCCAACCTTCTATACGCAGCACCGGCGCAAGTATTGCAGCTGTGATGATTTTTTCCGGAATATTGTGGTTCCGCGCGGAGAATCCGCCGCTTGCTCTTTTTCCGTCCCTGTGATAGACTGGGAAAAAAGGATGGGGGAATACAGCATGAAGATCACACCGACGCTGAATTTCGGCGGCGCCTGCCGCGAGGCGATCCAGCTCTACGCAAAGGCCTTCGGCGGGGAGATCGCCTGCCTGATCACCTACCGGGAGGCCAACGACCCGGCCTATATGCCCCTGCTGACCGAGGCGCAAAAGGATTACATCTACCACGCCGAGCTCCTGCTGGACGGTCAGCGGATCATCATGAGCGACCATGCCGATCTGGCCCTGCAGGTCTGCTACACCAACTTCCTCACGATCGTGTACGACACGAAAGAGGAGGTGCAGCGCGCCTATTCCCTCATGAAGGAGGGCAGCACCACCATCTATCCCATGGAGGCGACGCCCTACAGCTCCTGCCGGGTGGTCTTCGTGGACCGCTTCGGCATCCGCTGGGGCATCATGACCGAGCAGACCGAACGCTAACCCCCGCCCGATGCATCAGCCGTTTCCGGACAGGTACGCGAGGATCTCCGCAGCGTTCGTGTCCGGCTTGACCTTGGGCATCACCCGCTCGATCACGCCCTGCTCGTCGATGATGAAGGTCGTGCGCACCACACCCATGCTGACCTTGCCGTACAGCTTCTTCTCCTGCCACACGCCGTAGGCCCCGATGGCCTGCAGCTCCGGGTCGGACAGGAGGGTAAAGGGCAGCTCGTACTTCTGGGCAAAGCGGACATGGGACGCAACGGAATCCCGGCTCACGCCGATCACCGCCGCGTTCAGCGTCCGCAGCGCATCGTAGCTGCCGGCAAAGGCGCAGGCCTGCCGCGTGCAGCCGGGGGTATTGTCTTTGGGGTAGAAATACAGGATGACCTTCCGTCCCTGAAAATCCGAAAGGCGGATCTGCGTCCCGTTCTGATCGGGCAGGCAGAAATCCGGCGCCTTCATACCAGCCTCCAGCATCGTATCAGCCTCCATTTCATGGCATTCTGTATTGCAGGTACGCTCCGTGCCTGCTTTTTTCATTCCGGTTTATCTGTATCATTCTCCGCGCCGCCCGGTTTCCCCTGCCTGCGCGCCGATCTTTCCCGCCGCCCCGATCCTGCACCGTTCTTGCCCCTGCGCCCGCAATCTGCCGCTGCTGACATTTTCCGCATCATGACGCCGCCATGCCCCGCATACCCTCCCCGCAAGGAGGGATGCCCATGTTTCCGCTGGCAGCGCTGTTTCATGAATGCCTGTTCTTCCTCGGCTACATCACCGGCAAATCCGAGTTTCCCAAGCAGCTTCCCCGCGCGGAGGAGGAAGCCCTCATCGCCCGCATGGCCGGGGGCGACGACGACGCACGCCAGGCGCTCATCACCCACAACCTGCGTCTGGTCAGCCACATCGCCCGGAAATACACCGTCCCGGGCTACGGCGCGGACGACCTGATCTCCATCGGCGTCGTCGGTCTGGTCAAAGCCGTCAGCAGCTACAAGCCTGCCTCCGGCGCCTCCCTGGGGACCTATGCGGCACGGTGCATAGAGAATGCGATCCTCTCACCACCGCGACAAACGGGGGTGTGGCGGCCGCTGCGGCGGGCGTCGAAGGGCTGCTGGTGAAAAGGAGGACGGACAAGCCCGGTATGCGCCGCTGGTGGTGTGCCGGGTGAAGGCGAAGCCGTGGAAGGCGAGGGAGCGCCGAGCATGATCTATGTAAGAAATGCCATTGACAACTGCAACACGACGGTTTATACTATGTATAAACAAGGAGGGATCGTCATGCAGGTTCAGCTCAAAGCATGGGGAAACAGTCAGGGTATCCGCTTTTCCCGGGAATTCCTTGCTTCGGCAGGGATCAAGCCGGACGACACGCTGACTGCCGAAGTCCACGACGGCAAAATCATTCTGAGCAAAACCTTCCAGCACCGCACCCTTCAGCAGCGCGCCGAAGCCTATGGCGGTCAGCTCAACCTGTCGGATGAACTCGACTGGGGCGAACCGCAGGGAAGCGAGGTGTGGTAAATGGCACCTGTTGAACAGGGCGATCTGCTGAAGATCGAAGGCATACCGCATCCGGTTATCGTGGTCAGCAATAATTACTTTAACCGGACAGGCAAAGCGGTCGTTTGCCCGATCCTGAAGAAGGCAATGCCAGGACCGCTGCATATCGAATTGAAGGAATCGCCCGTTGAAGGTTTTGTGCTGTGCGAGCAAGTCAAGTACATGGATCTGGCCTCGCGCCGGTTCTACAAGCTGACAGAAACGCACTACTTTGATATCATGGATATTTCGGACGCGGTAGCAAGCATATTCGAATATCAGTAAAGCAAACAGGAGTGAGCACCATGACGGCTCACTCCTGTTTCTGTTACTCTTTCAGCATCTTCGCGCCCATCCCGAATGCGGCCTTTCGCTCCTGCGGGAAGACGGTCTCGCGGCGCTGCTGCTTTTCCTCTACGTTGAACATCGTCCAGTTGTAGCGCTCGTAGTTGTTGACCTGCAGCGTGTTGCCGGAGGCCAGCGTCTGCGTGGGGCCGATGAAAGCCTCCAGCGTCCTCTTGTAGCGGGCAAGCAGCTCCGCGTCGTATTCCGCGGGAACATTGCTGGTCACGATGAGCGCCACGGGGATCCTGCGCTGACTGTAGCTGCGGGGTTCGTTCCTGTAGGTGATGTACTGGAAGATCAGCCGCTCGTACAGCGCCCGAAGGCCTGCGCTGACGTCGCCCAGATATACCGGACTGCCCAGGATCAGGCCGTCAGCCTGGCGGATCTTCTCCAGCACCTCCGCAAGGCCGTCGCGGCAGATGCACTTGCCCTGATATGCCTCCGTCTTGCAGCCGAAGCAGGATACGCAGCCTGTGAATTTCTCCAGCCTGTACAGGTCGATGACCTCCACCTCCGCACCGGCGGAGGCAGCTCCGGCAGCGGCTTCCCGGACGAGGATATCCGTGTTCCAGCCGGAGCGCGGGCTTCCGTTGATGGCAATGATTTTCTTCATGGTTCCTCCTCAGATACCCAGCCCGGCGGCCCAGGTTTTCCAGGCTTCCGCATCCTGACAGACCTTCTGCAGCATGCCTTCCTCGATGACGGTATTCTCCGCCACGCTGCCCTTCAGCCAGGTCACGGTCTCGCCGAAGCCGCTGCCGCCGGAGGTAGCGAAGAGGATGATCTTCTTGCCGGAGAAGTCATACTTCTCCAGGAAGGTGTTGACGATGGTGGGCGCGATGTACCACCAGATGGGGAAGCCCAGGAGGATCACGTCGTAGTCCGCCGCGTGAGCGTCGGTGTCGGCGATCTCCGGACGGGAGGACTTGTCCTTCATTTCGAGGCTGCTGCGGGAGTTGGCGTCCCGCCAGTCCAGGTCTGCGTCGGTGTAAGGGGTCTTCGGGGCGATTTCGTACAGATCAGCATTCAGGGTATCGGCCAGTACCCTGGCGGCACCGGCCGTCACGCCGCTGGCGGAAAAGAATGCGACCAGCTTTCTGCTCATGTTGGGTTCCTCCTTCATATTTCAGCGATTGAACATGCGCTTCATGTATTCCACGCGCAGGGCGATCATCTTCTGTGTGGTGGGCGCTTTGAACACGGTGTCAAAGCCGTGCATGGTGCCCTTGGACTCGTGCAGCTCAGCCTCGATGCCAGCCTCCTGCAGCAGCCTGGCATACAGCACGCCGTCATCATGCAGGCAGTCGAACTCCGCCACCTCCACATAGGCGGGAGGCATTCCGGCGAAGCTCTCCGCTTCCACCGGGGAACGGTAGGCCAGCGGCAGCGCCTCCGGGTTGGGGTTCATGATGGGCCCGACCTTCTTTGACAGCGTGGAATTCCACATGGGCGTGTCGGTGTACTTACGGTAGGACTCGCTGGTGTTGCGGCCGTCCAGCCAGGGATACACCAGCAGCTGGAACAGGGGACGCACCGCCGCGCCGCGATCCCTCGCCATCATGCAGGAGGTGACGGTCAGCGTTCCGCCGGCGCTGTCGCCGCCCACGCCGATGCGGGCAGGGTCGATGCCCAGCTCCTGCGCATGGTCATGCACCCAGCACAGGGCGGCATAGCAGTCCTCCTGCGGCACGGGGAAGGGGTACGTCGGGGCCAGCCGGTAGCGCACATACACCACCTTGCAGCCCGCGCCCTTGGCGTAGGCCATGGCCAGCTGATAATGGCTGTTGTAGCCCTCGAACACGAAACCGCCGCCGTGGATATTCACCAGGCAGGGCGCGGGTTCTGCCAATCCCCTGGGCGTGAGGATGAACACCTCGATCTCCCCGCCCTGATAGCCGGGGATCATACGTGATTCCACCTGCAGCTCAGGGTCCTTCCACAGGAGCCTGGGCGTTTTCATGTACTTCTGCGCCAGCTTGACGAACCCGGCGCTCATGGGCGGCGCGAATTTGTTGAACGGGAAAAACTCGTTGCTGATGGGGTATTTTGTTCTGGACATGGCGGTGTCCTCCTGCTCTTCAAGGATGGAGCTTCTGCATCCATAGTACCATAACACCGCGCAACAAGCAAGCAGAACTGCCACGGTCATGCCCCCGGCACGCCCGCCTGCCGCTCCTGCCTGACTGCCCCAATCACCGCATCCAGCAGCGCCAGCTTCTGCGAGACCGGGCAGTCCAGCCCGCAGACCGTATCGGTCGCGAAATCCGCCCATGCGCCCGCCGCCCGGCAGGCCAGCGCCTTTTGGCCTTCCTCCGTCGCCGGGAAGCGAAGGATCACCTGGACCGGGACGCTTTTTCTCATGCCGCGCACCTCCCTCCGGATGGTCAAGGGTATGCGCGGATGCGCCGGAATATGGACTGCATCCGCCGCACAAATCCCGGGCTGCCCCGCATATAATCAGCAGCGCCGCATCCCCGACCAGGGCGCGCAGCATGACCCTGTCCGCCATGCCAGGAGGTACGCCATGCGCGAAAACGAGAACCGCATCGCCATTTATTCCCGCAAGTCGAAGTTCACCGGCAGGGGAGAAAGCATCGGCAACCAGGTCGACATGTGCCGGGAGTACATCCTCGCCCACTATGGCAGCGAGCAGGCGGAATCCGCCGTCGTCTACGAGGACGAGGGCTTCTCCGGCGGCAACCTTAACCGCCCGGATTTCCGGAGGATGATGAAGGCGGCCCGCAGCAGGCAGCTCCGGGCCATCATCGTGTACCGGCTGGACCGCATCAGCCGCAACATCAGCGACTTTTCCGGGCTGATCGAAGAGCTGTCCCGGCTGGACGTCGCCTTTGTGTCCATCCGCGAGCAGTTCGACACCGCCACCCCCATGGGCCGCGCGATGATGTACATCGCCTCGGTGTTCTCGCAGCTGGAGCGGGAGACCATCGCCGAGCGCATCCGCGACAACATGCACGAGCTGGCCAAGACCGGCCGGTGGCTGGGCGGCGTCACGCCCACGGGGTACGCCTCAGAGAGCGTCAGGTCCGTCACCGTGGACGGCAAGACCCGCAAGGCCTGCAGGCTGACGCTCATCCCGGAGGAGGCGGAGATCGTCCGGACCATCTTCCGCCTGTTCCTCGCGGCGGACTCCCTCACCGGCACCGAGGCCGAGCTGATCAAGCGCCGCATCGTCACCAAGAACGGCAAGCACTTCACCCGCTTCTCCATCCGGGCGATCCTGCAAAACCCCGTCTACGCGGTTGCGGACAGCGACACATACCGGTACTTCACCGACCGGGAGACCGAGCTGTTCTCCGGCCCGGAGGCCTTCGACGGGCAGCACGGGCTGATCGCCTACAACCGTACCGATCAGGAGAAGGGCCGCGCCACCGCCTGCCTGCCGGTCAGCGAGTGGATCGTCTGCGTGGGGCAGCACCCGGGGCTGATCCCCGGCGCCTCCTGGGTGAAGGTGCAGAGCATGCTGGAGCGCAACCGGCAGAAGGCCTTCCGCAAGCCCCGCACGAACGAGGCGCTGCTGACCGGGCTGATATACTGCCGGTGCGGCGGGCGCATGTACCCCAAGCTCTCGTCCCGCAAAACGGCGGAGGGCAAGACCGTCTTCGCCTATGTGTGCAAGATGAAGGAGCGCAGTCAGGGGAGCCTTTGCAGGGAGCGCAACGTCAGCGGCAACACGCTGGACGCGGAGGTCATGCAGCAAGTGCAGACGCTGGCGTGCGACGCGGAGCGCTTCATCGCCCGCATGGCGCAGAGCCGCCGCCTGTGCACCGGCGATCAGGCGGAGCACGAAGAAAGCCTCGCCGCCCTCCATCGGGAAAGAAGCGAGGCACAGCGCAGGCTGACCGGGCTGGTGGACTCCCTCGCCGACCTGCCCGACGGCGCAGCCCGCAGCCTGGTCGCCCGGCGCATTGATGAGCTGCACCGTGAATGCGCCGCCCTCGAAGGCCGCATGCACGAGCTGTCCGGCACGACCGGCCGTCAAGCGCTGGACGAGGCTGAATTCGGCCGGATGCTTCGCCTGCTCGGCTCCTTCCGGGAGAGCGCCGCCCGCATGACCCTCCAGCAGCAGCGATCCGCCCTCCGCGCCGTGGTGCAGCGCATCATCTGGGACGGGCAGCGGGCGGAGGTGATCCTGCACGGCGCTGCCGACCAGACCTGACAGCGGGGGACCAGCCCATCCCCGGAGCGGGCAGAATCATCAAAAAACACGCCAGAGCAGATCATTCCGCTCTGGCGTGCGAGGTATTATGCCTTCCTGCGTTTCCGGAGAACAAGCAGCAGCGCGGCAGACGTGCCCATGAGGGCCATCCACAGTGCGGCAGAGGCTTCTTCGCCGGTCTGCGGGATCTTGCTGTTGGTGATGGTGCCGCCGTTGTCAGCGTATTCGGCCTTCTCGCCGTCAGCAAGGGTGTAGGTGGTCATGAAGCCCGTGACAGGCTCCTCGCGCACAGTGTAGAATGCGAGCGATTCGCCGTCGAACATGGGCAGACCGTAGTACTCGTACCAGCCGTTCCGGTCCGGTTCGGGCGTGGGGTAGTCCGTGGCAACGCCGTTGCAGTACAGCACCAGCTTGATGTCCGGCACTTCCTCGCCAGCCTTCAGGCCGTCCCAGACCTTCCGTACCTTGAAGTCGGCTTCAACGATCTGCTCGTTGATCACCGTCGCGCCGTTGTAGAGGACGTCGGAAACGTCCTGATGGGGCGCCTTGTTCACATAGATGGTTCGATAGCCGTCCATGTACCGTTCCTTCGCGGTGTAGATGATGAGGTGGCCGTTCTCGTCCAGCATCGGCAGGCCCTTGTACGTGTAGCGGTTCCCATCGCGGATGCATTCCGGCTGCGGATCCAGCTTTTCGCCGTTTGCGTACAGCGTCAGGTGGATCTGGTCGCCTTCCCGTCCGCGCCATTCCTTCCGCACGGTGAATTCGGTGGTCACCAGCGTGTTGACAAAGGCAGCTTCCGCGCCTTCCTCCGGCAGGATCCCTTCCGTCTCGCTTCCGAAGACTCCGTTGACCGAGGTGGTGAATGCAGCATTCGCATCCTCCGTCACCTTGTACTTCGTTCCGGGCGTCAGGCCTTCGATCACGATCCTCTGGTCATGACCCAGGGCAATGGTGTCGCCGCTGGTCAGTTCGCCCGCAGCGTCGCCATGGTAGGCGAAGGTCTGCGTGAGGGGATTACCCTCGGCGTCGAAGAGATGGATCGTGAAGGTAAAGGTTTCTCCGGTCAGGGCGCCTTCGATCTTCTTGCTGATCGTCAGCGTCGTGTCGATCCGGTTGCTGAAGGTCATGATGCTGACCTCTTCGCCATTTTCCTTGAAGACAGGCGCCGCAGTGAGCGTGCCGTCACCGTTGTCGATGACCGTCACTTCCACCGTGTAGACCGTCGCATCCGTGGTCAGGCTGCCTTCGCTGCGTGTCGTTTCGCGGATGGTATAGGTGAAGGTCTTGCCCACATCCTTCAAATCGTAGCGGATCGCATCGAAGATGATGCTCTCGCCCTCATTGGAGGCTGTCAGCGTGATTCCCTCGCCCTCCAGCGTGAAGTCATACACCTGCTCGTCCGTCGGGATCTGGCCGTTGACGCTCTTGAGCGCCGTCAGCTGCAGCGTCCCCTCCGCCTCGTAGGTGTTGTCAAAGACGATGGCCGTCACAGCCTTGCCATCGCACAGGATCTCCCTGCTGACGACCAGCTTTCCGCTTTCCTCATCCAGTTCGACGCTGACCTCGACCGTATAGGTCCGCAGGTCCGTCGTGAAGTACGGCCTGCTGTCCTCCGTCTCGCGCACCGTGTAGGTGAAGTGCTTGCCTGCATCCGCCGCCGTGTAGGTCAGCGGTGCGAAGGCAATGGCACTGCCATCATTTTGAACCGTCTGCAGCACCTTTCCGTCGCTGTCCAGCAGCTCGAACCAGAACGTTTCCGCCGCCTCAGGCGTACGGCCATTGACCGTCTTTTCCGCCAGCAGAACGAGCTCCGCAGGCAGAACCGGTGTGGGCGTCGGCGTCGGTGTCGGCGTAGGCGTAGGCGTCGGCGTGGGCGTGGGCGTCGGCGTCGGCGTGGGCGTGGGCGTCGGCGGAGGCGTCGGCGTGGGCGTCGGCGTCGGTGTCGGCGTGGGCGTCGGCGTAG
>SVGU01000085.1:827-10874 GCA_015056155.1 Clostridiales bacterium | reverse complement strand
TCCAGCACGCGGCCCACCTGGATCTTGGACTGGAAGAAGGTGTCGATGTCGATGGATTCCGGATAGGTCGGCTCCTCGTGCTTCTTCTCTTCCTTCTTCTGCTGCTTTTCAGCCTTCTTGTCGTCCTTCTTTTCCTGCTTCTCCGCCTTCTTCTCGGCCTTGCCCTGCTTGGCCTCGTTCGCGGCGTTGATCTCCTCCATCTTCTTCACCGGGTCCAGACGGGCGAAGAGGATCTCGGGCGTGCCGACCTTGTCGCCGGCCACCATGGCGCCGAAGGTGGTCAGGCTCTCCAGACCGCCGTTGCCCACGTTCAGCTGCTCCAGGATGCGCTTGCTGGTGTCGGGCAGGTAGGGCTCCAGGGCGATGGCGGCGAAGCGGATCGCCTCCAGCAGATTGTACAGCACCGTGCCCAGACGGGGCATGGTCTCGGGGTTCTTGGCGAGGATCCACGGGGTGGTCTCGTCGATGTACTTGTTGGCGCGGCGCAGGAGGGTGAAGATCTCGTCGATGGCGTCGGCAACCTTCAGCTCGTCCATCTTCGCCTTGACCTTGCCGGGCATGGCCAGCGCGATCGCCTTCAGCTCCTCGTCGAACTCGCCGCCGACGGTGCCGGGCTGGATCTCGCCGCCGAAGTACTTGTTGTTCATCGCGATGGTGCGGTTCACCAGGTTGCCCAGGATGTTCGCCAGATCGCTGTTCACGCGGTCGATGATCAGCTCATAGGTCATGATGCCGTCCGCCGCGAAGGGGATCTCATGCAGCACGAAGTAGCGCACCGCGTCCACGCCGAACAGCTCCACCAGATCATCGGCATAGATCACATTGCCCAGGGACTTGGACATCTTGTCGCCCTTGACCAGCAGCCACGGATGGCCGAAGACCTGCTTGGGCAGCTCCTCGCCCATGCTCATGAGGAAGATGGGCCAGTAGATGGTATGGAAGCGGATGATGTCCTTGCCGATCAGGTGCAGGTCAGCGGGCCAGAACTTCTTGTACTGCTCGTCGTGGTTGCCGTCGGGATCATAGCCGCAGAAGGTGATGTAGTTGCTCAGCGCATCCAGCCACACATAGCTGACGTGGCCGGGCGCGAAGTCCAGCGGCACGCCCCAGGTGAAGGAGGAGCGGCTGACGCACAGGTCCTGCAGGCCGGGCTTGAGGAAGTTGTTGATCATCTCGTTCTTGCGGCTCTCAGGCTGGATGAACTCGGGGTTCTCCTCGATGTGCTTCATGAGGCGGTCGGCGTACTTGCTCATTTTGAAGAAGTAGGCCTCTTCCTCCGCGTCCACGCACTCGCGGCCGCAGTCGGGGCACTTGCCCTCCACCAGCTGGCTCTCGGTCCAGAAGGACTCGCAGGGGGTGCAGTACTTGCCGGTATACTTACCCTTGTAGATGTCGCCCTTCTCGTACATCTTGCGGAAGATCTTCTGGACCTTCGCCTTGTGCATGGGATCGGTGGTGCGCACGAACTTGTCGTAGGTGGTGTTCATCAGATCCCAGATGCGCTTGATTTCGCCGGCGACGTTGTCGACGTACTGCTGGGGCGTGATGCCGGCAGCCTCGGCCTTCTGCTGGATCTTGAGGCCGTGCTCATCGGTGCCGGTCTGGAAGTACACGTCATAGCCCTGCTGACGCTTGGAGCGGGCGATGGCGTCCGCCAGCACGATCTCGTAGGTGTTGCCGATATGCGGCTTGGCCGACGTGTACGCGATGGCGGTGGTGATGTAGTAAGGCTTCTTGCACTCACACATGGGGAACCATCCTCCTTTGGTTGATGGGACGCGCGTCCCGGTCGTTTCGGGGCAAAAGAAAATCCGCCCCTCTGTCATTCGAGGGGCGGGAAATAATGACACATTGCACATGGGACGAAGTCCCTCTCCCGCGTTGCCACCCTGATTTATCGCTTCGCATACGGATAACGGCGCGACCCGTCAGGCCCTACTGAGCGCGGCTGTCACCGCCCTGTGTTCAGGCTTGATGCTCCGGAGCCATGTTCC
This sequence comes from Clostridiales bacterium, assembly GCA_015056155.1. Lineage (GTDB taxonomy): Bacteria > Bacillota > Clostridia > Christensenellales > Aristaeellaceae > UBA11524. The sequence goes on along the minus strand of SVGU01000085.1, from coordinate 8,880 downwards.
CCTGCCCGCGCCGACCGCGTTGCACCAGACCGCGGCTCTCTGAGCGTGCGTGATGCAGGGTACTCTTTCCTTCATCGCATGGGGGTATTATACCCAAAGGACAGCGGGATTGTCAAGTAGTTTGTTGGGATACAACGGATCACAATTTCTTCTGGAAGTAATACGACAAGCGGTCTTCCTCCGCAAACGATTCCTGCATCTCAAACCCATTCTTCTCCAGTACACGTATGGAGGCCGCATTGTCTGCATACGTGAACGCGCCTACTGTCCGAAGACCACATTCAGCCGCAGCTGCTTCAAGAAACAGGCTGACAGCTTGCGTTGCGATTCCTCGTCCGCTTACTTCCGGCTCGAAAACGCAATAGCTGAGCATCGCGTTGGGGGTGTCCGTAAGGTCAATGCAATACACCCATACATCGCCGACATACCGGCCATCCGCCCTGATCGTCCGCCCAAAGCTGCTTGCACCGGGATGTCGCGTATGTCTGTAGGCCGCCAGCGCTTCTTCCACCGTCTTCGCCCTTTGAGGCAGCATGCTGCGGATAAACGGCTGCTGCGCTCTTTCAAAGTAGATGCGCACCGTGTCTTCCGTACGTTCATGGAGCGCAATTTCCATCGTCTCACCTCTCCCAGTACGTCCACTCCACCGCCGGTTCATAGCCGATCCTTGCGTAGAAGGGGTCCGTGCCGCCGGTCATGTGGGTCGCGCCCAGCGCGCTGGTCCGGCGGTACATTTCCGACAGGACCGCCGCCGCCAGCCCCTTTCTGCGGTACGCCGGCACGGTGCACAGCGGCTCCATGTACGCCAGGCGGTTCTCCGGTGTCCACCACATGCCCGCATAGCAGACGTATTCGCCCTGCTCGTTCTCCACCGCCACGTCCATGTGCGCCGTCTGGTGCGGGGCGGTCAGGAGCGCGCCGGTGTACTCGATATCGCCGTCCCAGGGGCCCTCCGTCTCCTCGTGGTTGAAGCCCTTCCAGCAGCACTGGCTGCATTTCGCCACGTCCAGCGGCTGCTGCGCGAAGCGGAAGCCCTCCGGCAGCGGGTAGTCGAGGGGTTTTGAAAAGTCATACTGCATGTCCCAGTCCGACCAGGTGCGTTTCAGCCCGGCGCGCTGTGCCGCGGCGATCAGGGCAGTCTGCGCGCCGAAGATGATCAGCTTGTTCCGGCCATCCTTTTGGGGCATGCCGGTCAGCGCGTACCCGACCATCTCGTCCGCGAGGAACTCATACCCCGGGCGGAGGCTGAAGTACACGTCCGTCACCGGGTTTTCATGGAAAACGAAGGCGACGATGCGCTCGCCGTCGAACCAGAGGCGGTTGCGGTGGACGAAGGACTTGTCCATCCAGTCCGAGGACAGCGCGTATTCGAGGAAGGGCGCCGCCACGCCGTTGCGCCAGTCGCGCTCGTAAACGTCCAGCATGAACTGATAGACCGCCATGTGGTCGGACAGAAGGCGGTACTGACGGTGGGTGATGGTCATCGTTTCTCCCCCTTTGTGATGAAGTACAGTTCGGTGATATCCTCCATCTGATACTCCCGGTAGCCGGTGATGACAAAGCCTGCGGCGATCTGCCCGCCCAGATAGCTCTCCATGGTGTGGCCGTATTCGATCCATTCGCCCTGCTCCCCGTGCTCCTGCGCGCTGTAAGGCATGCGGTTGACCGCCTTGTAGCACTGCGCCGCCCCGTCCCAGTCGCAGACGTATGCGATGGGGTTGGAGGACGCCATGATGAAACAGCCGCCTTTCTTCAGCACCCGGTACACCTCCCGGAACACGGGGTTCACGTCCGGCACATAGAACAGCGACGGCGGATTGAGCACCAGGTCGAAGGACGCATCGGCAAACCGGCTCAGGTCGCACATGTTGCCGTGCTCAAGGCGGATGGCGAGGTTCTCACGAGCGGCCACCTCCCGGTCAAGGTCCAGCATGCGCCCGGACAGGTCGAGCACCGTGACCTCCGCGCCCGCGCAGGCCATGAGCGGCGCCTGCAGCCCGCCTGCGCCTGCCAGACACAGCACGCGCTTGCCCCGCAGATCGCCCAGCCAGTCGCCGGGCACCGCGCCGTCAAAGCCGAAGAGCAGCTCCAGCTTCCCTTCCCGCGCCTTTTGCAGCTGCGCAGGCGTCGCGCAGGCAGACCAGCCCACGTTGCTTTCCACAAGCCGGTCGATGTTCCGCTCGACCTGCGCATAAACGTCCTGCATGCCCATATGCCCTGTTCCCTCCAATGCAAAAAAGCAGCGGATCTGCTCCGCTGCCCGTTGTTCGTGTGGATAAGATGCTCCCAGAATGCCGATGCGCGCTGCTTTTTCACCCGCTGTTAAAGCAGGTAGGTGCCCTGCCGCCTGCATCTGCCGTCCCCTGGCGCATTGCTGCGGGGGCGTGACATAGCCGAACTATAGACCCGGGCTCCATTTTATGAAATGCGGCGAAAACCAGAGGGCTGTCGGACACCCCAGGAGCATCCCTTGATTTGTATTATATCCATCGCCGGGGTGCGTGTCAAGATGATTTTCGAAAGAAATCGGGGGACTTTCATCCACCCGGGACGGCGCTTTTGGGGCGTGTCCCGGCAGCATCATTCTTCCCCGCGGACAGGCTTTTTATGCACATATTCCCGGACGATCGCGGCCATCAGCCGCTGCATCGCCGCCCTTGCCTCCGGGTCGTCCAGGTCGGGGATGCGCATGGAATCCGCCGCCTGATGCAGCAGCTCCGCGTCCATGATCTCCTCCGGGCGGCAGCCGCGCCGCCTTGCCAGGGCGTCCCGCTGCCACTTCAGCAGCCACAGCCGCAGCGCCCGCTCGCTCATGTACGGCAGCGGCGGCGTTCTCCCCAGCAGCGGCCCGTGCATGCACGCGGAGCAGCAGCCGCAGCGTCCCTCACGCTGCCCGAAGGCGGCGGAAATCGCTGCCGGGATGCACGGCGCGGTCAGCAGCACCGAAAGCAGCTGCCGCAGCGGCTTCCACTGTTCCCGCATCGCCCGGAAAAAGCGCACCGGCCGCCACCGTTCCTCATACGCGGCAGCGGAAAGGATCCTTCCCCTCCTGATCAGGTCCGCCGGGTGCAGGAGGATGACGCAGTCCGCAGCCTGCCCGTCGCGGCCTGCACGGCCGGACTGCTGCACCAGCTCCGTGACGCTCTCGGGTAGGCTGTCGTGGATGACCCGCCGGATATCCGGGATGTCGATGCCCATGCCGAAGGCGGTCGTCGCCGCAAGCAGCGTCGTCTGTCCGGCAGAGAAGCGGGCCTGCACCGCCGTGCGCTCCTCCCGCGTGAGCCCGGCATGGTAGTGCTCCGCAGAAAGTCCTGCCCGGCAAAGCTGTGCGGCAAGCTGCTCCGTGCGCCGGCGGCTGCGGCAGAAGATGACGGTCCTGACCGGGCGGCTGCCCGTGATGCGCAGGATCTCCTGCGTGTTTGCGGTCGTCGTGATCACGCGGTACTGCAGATTCGGCCGCAGCACCGGCAGCATGACCCGCTTGACGAAGCCCATCCGCAGGCTTTCGACGATCTGCTGCTGCATGCGCGCGTCAGCCGTCGCCGTCATGGCGCAGACGACCGGCCGCTGCGGAAGGGCAGAGATGAACGCGCCGATCTGCCTGTACGCAGGACGGAATTCCCCGCCCCACTCGACGATGCAGTGTGCCTCGTCCACCACGACGAGCCACGGCGGCGCCGCCTGCATCAAATTGCGGAACGCGCCGCTGTCCAGACGCTCCGGCGCGACGAAGACGACCTTCATCTCGCCCCGACGGATCGCAGCCTCCGCCTGATACAGCTCCTGGCGCGTCATCAGGCTGTGCAGCGCCACCGCCGCGATCCCCTTTTCCTGCAGTCTCCGCAGCTGATCCTCCATCAGCGCGATCAGCGGCGTCACAACCACCGTGATCCCCGGATGCACCGCCGCCGGCAGCTGCCAGCACAGGCTCTTGCCCGCGCCGGTGGGCAGCACGCAAAGAAGGTCCCGGCCCGAAAGCAGGCAGGATGCCGCCGCCTTCTGGCCGGGACGAAAGCTCTCCACTTGAAAGGTCTGCCGCAGCTCCTGCAGGCAGCGCCGCTTCAGCTTCCTGTTCATCAGAAGCGCCGGCCGCCGCCGCCGTGGCTGCGTCCGCTGGAGGAACGGTGCGAGCCGCTGCCAAAGCTCCGTCCGCCGCCCGAGCTGCGGCTGCCGCTGCTGCCGCCCACGGAATCCGTGCTGCGCGCCCGGCGGGTCACGGACTCCCGCAGATACTGCTCCTCGTCCGCCAGCATCTCCGCAGTGCTGTTCTTCTTCAGCTCATACGCGTAGGTCCTGCCCTTGAGGCTGTAGGAGCCGGACACCGCGCCGACGATCACCGCCGCCACAGCCACGCCCGCGATCGCCGCCAGCAGGATCTCGAAGGGCTCCAGCGGGTTGTAGATGCCGCTGAGGCGCTTGCCGGTCACCTCGTCGTAGATGAAGGTGCCCTTCATCTGGCCCTGATCCATGAACTCGCCCGTCTGGTGCATCGCCGCAAGCGCCGCATAGCCCCAGTCGCCGTTCTTCAGGTACGGCTCCGCTGCGTCGAGGATCTGCTCCTCGCGCATGTCGTTGATGTAGGAGATCATCACGCCGCCGGTGGAGATCCACTGGACGCGGTTGTTCAGGTCGATCAGGTACAGCAGGCCCGAGAAATCCTCGCCCATGCCGTAGCCGGTGTAGTCATAGAAATCGTCCGCGAAATCCCGCACGCGGTAGAGCGAATCGCTGTAATCCGCGGGCGTATTGCTGGTGACGAGCACCACCAGGTCCACCTGATGCTTGCTTTCAATGGCGTCGATGGCGTCAATGATCCTCTGTTCTATCGCGTCGTCGATCCTGTCCTCCTGGTCCACGACCTGCAGGGCCGGATCCGCCTTGATCCGGAATTCCTGATTCCGGCTGCTCAGGGAGCCGGCAAAGGCGGCGCAGGGAAGCAGCAGCGCCGCAACGAGGAGCGCCGCAATCAGCTTTCTTACCATATGAACTTACCTCCCGCACACAGCAATGCAAACACGACCGCGCCGACGCCTGCCGCCACCGACCAGAGCTTGGCCTTGTTGATGGGCAGCTTGCCGCAGATCCGGCCCGAGCGGCCGTTCATCATGTAGTAGTAGGGCGTGCCGTCCTTGCCGCCCTTCCACGTCAGCACCCATGCAGGCAGGAGCACATAGCGGGCGTCCACCTTGTCCGCCCTGAACTCGCTGCTGCCATTGAGGGTATGGAAGGTGTGGTTGCTCTTGATCATCGAGCCGGCGTAGCCTTTCACCTCGCCCAGCACATCGTCCCGGAAGTCCTTTTCCTCCAGGTCGCGCTTCTCGGCGAGGAAGCCGCTGAGGTAGCCGGAGGCATAGGGCTGCACATCCTCCGGGCTGAAGGGATGGATGCCGTCGGCGAGCTTGCCGTCCACCTTGTTCAGCGCCTTGCGGGCGATGTTGCGGAAGGCCATCTTCGCCCTGCGGCGCACGCGGAAAAAGCGCGTGGTGGTGATGATGTAGCTGGCCGTGGTCGCCACGCTCCTGCGCGTGCCCTCGCCGTTGAACTCCGCATCGCCCTCCACGTCGAAATACCAGTAGGGATAGTACACGCCCGAGAACATCTCCAGCTGGCCCTCGTCGAAGAAGGACTTGTCGATGAAGGTCTTCTTCTTCACGAACGCCGTGAACTCCTCGCGCGCCTGCTCCTTGCTCAGCTTGAAGGGGATCACGCCGTCGGGGCGGAAGTCGTCGTCCAGACGGTCATGCAGCACCACCGGGCTGTGGCAGAAGTAGCAGCGGGTCGCGGCGGTCGTGGCGTCAGTGACGATCTCCGCGCCGCACATCGAGCAGTTGTAAGACCGCAGGCCCTCTGCGCTCCTCTCCTGCTTTGCCTCCTCCGCCTGCTGCGCCTCCGCAGCCTCCTCCCGCTGCTGGGACTGCTCGCGGAGCTCATCCTCAGACAGCAGCTGGCCGCAGTACTGGCAGCGGAATTTCTGCGCCGTCGGCTCGAATTCCAGATAGCCGCCGCAGCACGGGCATTTGAATGTAACGACAGGACTCATGCCGAATCCTCCTTTATTTCCATATCATCATATATCATACCATGTTTCCGGCTTTTGCGCAAGGGGCGGATGTATACAGCCTCCATGGCGTGAATCCGGCGAAAAATGACGCGGAACATCCCTTTTTCCCTTGACGTTTCTGCCGGAACGTTGTATCATAAAAGTGGTTATCACTGTGGTTCGTCAATATCAGATCGCTTTCCCCTGCTCCGTATGCAAGGTGATTCTTCTGATTGATGTAACCGCTTACACCACGTATCCTGTCGTTCCCCAAATGTTTTCCCAAATGTTTCATAGAAAGGACGATGTCCCATGGAGTTCCTCGAGAAGCTTTCCCTCGCCGGTCTGGTCCCTGTCATCGCCATCAACGACGCTGACGACGCTGTGCCGCTTTGCAAGGCGCTGGCCGAAGGCGGCCTGCCGGTGGCTGAGATCACCTTCCGCACCGCCGCTGCCGAAGAGTCTATCCGCCGCGTGCACGAAGCGCTGCCCGAGGTGCTGCTGTGCGCCGGTACCGTTCTGACCACCGATCAGGTGGACCGCGCGGTGAACGCGGGCGCTGCGGCGATCGTGTCCCCCGGCCTGAACCCCACTGTCGTCAAGTACTGCATTGACAAGGGCATCCCGGTCTGCCCCGGCACCGGCAACCCCTCCGATATCGAGGTAGCCATCTCCCTGGGTCTGGATACGGTGAAGTTCTTCCCCGCCGAGCCTCTGGGCGGCCTGAAGCTGCTCAAGGCCATGGCGGCCCCCTACACCACCATGAAGTTCATGCCCACCGGCGGCATCAACGAGAACAACATGCTGGACTATCTGGCCTTTGACCGCATCCTGTGCTGCGGCGGCTCCTGGATGGTTCCCGGCGACGCCGTGAAGGCCAAGGACTGGGCGAAGATCACCGAGCTGACCCGCTCTGCGGTCAACAAGATGCTGGGCTTCGAGATCCGCCACATCGGCATCAACACCGAGTCCGCCGAGGAATCCATGGCCGAATGCAAGAAGCTGGCTGCCCTGATGGGCATGCCCATCAAGGAGGGCAACTCCTCCAACTTCGTGGGCACGGGCGTGGAGATCAACAAGTACATGGGCCGCGGCAAGCATGGCCACATCGCCATCGGCACCAACAGCGTCAAGCGCGCCAAGTGGCACCTGGAGCAGCGCGGCTACAAGTTCATCGAGGACAGCGCGGTCGTGAAGAACGGCAAGCTGATCGCCATCTACCTCGAGGACGAGATCGCCGGCTTCGCGGTGCATCTGGTCCAGAAGTGACTTCGTCACGTTTTTCCGCCAGTGTTGACCGGCAGCTGAGTTGAGCGCACGCGCCCATCAGCCGTCCGTCCATGGATACACCGGCATAATGCAAAGGAGGTCATCCCCATGGACAAGCTCATCATCGTCGGTCACGTCACCGGCAACCGCGAGGTAGCAGAGCTGCCCGAGCTGGACGCCTATCTTCAAAACGGCTGGCGCATCCGGGAGATCCAGGCCGTCAGCAGCGATGAATCCTGCTGCTGCTACGTCTGGCTCACCCGCCCCGACACCCCCAATTCATAATTCATAATTCATAATTAAGGAGGATCCCTACCATGGGCAAGATTATTACTTTCGGCGAGATCATGCTGCGTCTGAAGTCCCCCGCGTACGAGCGCTTCTTCCAGAGCCCCTCTCTGGAGGCCACCTTCGGCGGCGGCGAAGCGAACGTTTCCGTTTCCCTGGCCAACTACGGCCTGGACACCGCTTTCGTGACCGTGCTGCCCAAGAACGACGTGGCTGACGCCTGCATCCGCGAGCTGCGCGGCTTCGGCGTGGACACCACCAAGATCGTCCGCGGCGGCAACCGCGTGGGCATCTACTTCCTGGAGACCGGCGCTGTGCAGCGTCCCTCCAAGGTCATCTACGACCGTGCCGGCTCCTCCATCTGCGAAGCCAAGCCCGGCGACATCGACTGGAACACCGTGCTGGAAGGCGCGACCTGGTTCCACTTCACCGGCATCACCCCCGCCATCTCCCAGG
>SVGU01000085.1:0-817 GCA_015056155.1 Clostridiales bacterium | reverse complement strand
GACCTGACCCTGGAAGCCCTGAAGGCCTGTAAGGAGCGCGGCATCCACGTCTCCTGCGACCTGAACTACCGCAAGAACCTGTGGAAGTACGGCAAGCGCGCCGACGAAGTGATGACCGAGCTGGTCAAGTACGTCGACACCGTCATCGCCAACGAGGAAGACTTCCAGAAGGCGCTGTGCCTGAAGGCCGAGAGCCAGGGCGACGTGGAAGAGGGCGAGCTGAACATCGAGAACTACAAGGCGATCGCTTCCCTGGCCATGGAGACCTACCCCAACATCAAGCGCGTGGCGATCACCCTGCGTGAGTCCAAGTCCGCCAACCACAACGACTGGCGCGCCTGCCTGTACAACGGCAAGGACTTCTTCCTGTCCCGTAAGTACAGCATCACCGACATCGTTGACCGCGTGGGCGGCGGCGACTCCTTCGGCGGCGGCCTGATCTACGGCCTGAACACCTACGAGAACGAGAAGACCGCGCTGGAGTTCGCCGTGGCCGCTTCCTGCCTGAAGCACACCATCATCGGCGACTACAACCGCGTGAACGTCGCGGAAGTCGAGAGCCTGATGAAGGGCTCCGGCACCGGCCGCGTGCAGCGCTAAGCAAGGGCTCCGCCCCTGCACCCCGCTTAAGGGTGTTCCACCCTTAAGAATCCCTTTTTGCGATGCAGCTTGTACTTCCTTTTCGAGTTGTGTCCGCATGTAAGTCCCGGCCTCCGATGGGCAACTGTCGGAGGCCTTTTCCTTTGGGAGGCCTTGGTATGTCAACGATCGTCACGCTGGCGCCCTATGACCCCGCATGGCCTGCACAGTTCGCGCT
>SVGU01000002.1 GCA_015056155.1 Clostridiales bacterium | reverse complement strand
GTATCTGCTCTACGCGACCGTGCTGCTGAACTCCATCCGCCGCATTGTCGAGTTCACTGAGCAGTTCCAGCAGGGCATGACGGGCATCGACCGCTTCTTCGAGGTGCTGGACGCGCCCATCGACATCCTGGACGCGCCGGACGCGAAGACGCTGACGGGCGTGAAGGGCGAGGTCACCTTCGAGGACGTGTCCTTCCACTACGGCGACGATGAGACCGAGGTGCTGCATGGCCTGAACCTGCACGTCACTCCGGGCCAGTCCATCGCGCTGGTGGGCCCCAGCGGAGCCGGCAAGACGACCCTGTGCAACCTGCTGCCCCGCTTCTACGACGTGACCGGCGGCCGCATCCTTATTGACGGGCAGGACATCCGCACCCTGACGCAGAAGAGCCTGCGCGAGGCCATCGGCGTGGTGCAGCAGGATGTATACCTCTTCGCCGGCACGGTCATGGAGAACATCCTCTACGGCAAGCCCGGCGCGTCCCGCGAGGACGTGATCGAGGCGGCGAAGCTGGCCGGTGCGCATGAGTTCATCTCCGCCCTGCCCGACGGCTACGACACCTACGTCGGCGAACGCGGCGTGCGCCTTTCCGGCGGCCAGAAGCAGCGCATCTCCATCGCCCGCGTGTTCCTGAAGAATCCGCCCATCCTGGTGCTGGACGAGGCGACCTCCGCGCTGGACAACGAGTCGGAGCACATCGTGCAGCAGAGCCTGGAGAAGCTTGCCCGCGGCCGCACCGTCTTCACCATCGCCCACCGCCTGACCACCATCAAGGGCGCGGACGTCATCTGGGTGCTGACCGAGAACGGCGTGGAAGAGATGGGCGACCACGAGACGCTCATCCGCAAGGGCGGCATTTACGCCGGGCTGTATGCCATGTATACCACGGACAGGTGAGCCTGGATGAACCAGACGCGTAACAGCCGCCTGACGCCGAATGCAAAGGCGCTCCGAAAAGGAATGACGCCGGAGGAACGGCGCCTGTGGTACGACTTTCTGAAAAAACTGCCCGTTACCGTGAACCGTCAGAAGGTCATCGGACGATACATTGTGGATTTTTACTGTGCTGCTGCGAGAATTGTCATCGAGCTGGACGGCGGACAGCACTATGAGCCGGAGGCGATGGAGGCAGACCATATGCGGGATGCGTACCTGTACAGCCTTGGGCTGACGGTGCTGCGATACACGAATGCGGACATTCACCATCGATTCCGGGAAGTCTGTGATGATATCTACAGACGCATACCGCAGCATGCCACCTCATCACCCGCTGCGGCGGGAGCTTCCCCTTAAGAGGAAGCCGGGGAGTAGCTGCGGGCAGCCAGTGTCCGTGCTTTATGACGGTACCGCAGCAAGCGAGCGCACCAAAGCCTTCCCCTTGAGGGGAAGGTGGATTCGCCGCAAGGCGAAGACGGATGAGGTGGCCGCCGCAGAACAGAACAATGACGAAAAGGGAGGATACCCTCATGCATCTTGTGAAAGCAACTTCCGCTGATCTCCGCGCCGTGTGCGCGCTCTACGAATCCGTCTGCAGTGCCATGCAGGCCGCCGGCAACGACCAGTGGCGCTGGGGCGAATACCCCAACGAGACCTTCCTGCAGGAAAGCCTGGACGCGGGCACGCTCTACATCGCCCGCGCGAAAGACGCGCTCCTGTGCGCCGTGACCATCGACACGAACTTTGATCCCGAGTATGCCGGCGTGAACTGGCTCTTCGGCGTGAAGCCCGGCGCGTTCCATCGCCTGGTCATCGCGCCCGATCAGCAGGGCAAGGGCCTGGGCGCGCAGGCGGTGGAGGCTGTGTGCGAGGTGCTGCGCGGCCTGGGCTGCGACGCGCTGCGCATCGATACCTATTGCGAGAACGCCGCTGCGCAGAAGCTCTACAGCCGCATCGGCATGCGCAAGGCGGGCGAGGTGACCTTCTTCCACCGGGAGAAGCCCTTCCTCTGCTATGAGAAGCCCCTGACGGCGGAAACGCCCCTGCTGCCCCTGACGATGCATCCCGCCTTCCGCGGCGGCAAGCTGACCCCCTGGGGCGGCGAGAAGCTGCGCACGGTGTACGGCAAGCCCATTGCGGAGGTGCCCACCGGCGAGAGCCTGGAAATCAGCTGCATCCCCGGACTGGAGTCCACGGATGACGCGGGTGTGAAGCTGCCGGAGCTGATCGCGCAGTACGGCGCGCGCTTCGCCGGCAAGTACGCAAGGGAGACCTTCCCGCTGCTGCTGAAGTTCATCGACGCGGCGGAGAGCCTGTCCGTGCAGGTGCACCCCGACGATACCTACGCGGGCGCCCATGAGAACGGCAAGCTCGGCAAGACCGAGGCATGGCTGATCCTCGACGCCCCTGCGGGCAGCCAGCTGGTCTACGGCATCCGGGGCGGCACGGCTCTTGCGGAGCTGCGCGCGGCCTGCGAGGCTGGCGCGGCGGTCGAACCCCTGCTGCGCAAGGTGGACGTGAAGCCCGGCGATGTGTGCTTCATCCCCGCCGGCTGCGTGCACGCCATCGGCGCGGGCATCATGCTCTATGAGATCCAGCAGTCCTCCGACGTGACCTACCGCTTCTACGACTGGGACCGCGTGGACAAGAACGGCAACCGCCGCGAGCTGCACATCGACAAGGCGCTGGACGTGACCGACCTTGACTTCACCCTCGACCCCATCCCCGCGCCGGACGCGCCCGTCGCCCGTGTGCTGGATGAGACGTACTTCACCCTCGACCTGCTGAAGGTCAGCGGCGAACAGGCGGTGCCTGCGATCAACCACTTCGGCATGCTGACGGTGCTGGAGGGCGAAATGACCCTGTGCTGGCAGGGCGGCAGCCGGAAGCTGGCAAAGGGCGAGAGCCTCTACGTTCCGGCGGCGGCTCCTGCGCTGACGCTCACGGGAACGGGCCGCGCGGCGCTGTCCATGCCCCGGTAAATGCGAAAGAGGAAGTCAGGCAAAGAACCTGCTTCCTCTTTTTCTCACTTGATACGGCGATGCAGCTCGTCGATGATCTCCTGCTCTGCCTCTTTGCCGAAGTGATAGAAATATGCGCTGAACTTCCCGCCTTCCCGCAGATGGAAACGGCAGAGCCGGGAATCCCCGGAGGTGATTCCGTCGCCCGGATAATCACTGACGACCATGCTGCGGATGTCCTGGTAGGGCAGGCCCTTACGCAGACGGCGGCGAGCCTCGGGGCTTGCGTCAAAGACAGGGCAGCGGATGATGATCGAGTCCTCTGTGAGGGTAAGCGTGCCGCGGCGTTCAATGAACGCGCATGTCAGCAGCAGCGATCCCATCAGAAAGAGGACGCTGATCCCCAGCAGAAGGACGGCGTTCCCCTGCGCGATAGCGACCGCTGCGGCAATCAGGCAGACGAGGCAGATCGCGCTGCCCGCAAGACCAAGCCAACGGGCGCCGGGGCGGTAATAGGTGATGCTTTGCATGGCTGCTCCCTCCCTGGTGGATTTGGTTGCAGGATAGCACGGGTGCGGGGGCATGTCAAGGGGCGAGTTCATTCGGAATTCACGCAGGAGGGGTATCATGAATTGCAGATGTGCCCCCTTGCAACACAGGCATAATTATGCTATCGTATCCAACAGGAAGAAGCAGAAGGGGAGGCGCAGCCGATGACGAAAACGGAAGAACGGACGCACTGGTCCCAGTGGGTCACGACGGTGCTGGGCATGGTGTGGCTGGCGCTGTTCCCCCTGTGGCAGGACGGCAGCTATTCGCGCATCACCCGGTCGAAGTGGCTGGGCATGCTGCTGCTGACGGGTGTGACGGTCGTGGCCGGGCTGCATATGCTGGGGACGATGGCGTCCCGGCGGGAGCTGCGGCGGCAGGTGCGTCTGACGTGGATGCATGGGGCGGCGCTGGCGTATTTCGGGCTGGTGGCGCTGTCGGCGGCCTTCGGCTCATGGGCGGACTGCAGCAACGACGCCGGGCAGCTGACGGTCCTCTACGGCGCAAAGCGCTATGAGGGGCTGATCACGCAGGGCTGCTACGGGCTGATCTTCCTGATCATGAGCCTGACAGGGGCGCGCGTGCGGCCGCTGCTGGATGCGGCGGCGTACACGCTGCTGGTCTATGCGGGGATCGTCGTGGCGCAGTACCTCGGGGTGAACGTGCTGGAGCTGTTCCCGGCGGGCACGAGCATCCACACGAATTATGAATTCCAGGGCACCATCGGCAATATCGACATGGTGGTGGGGTATGTGTTCCTTGCCGCGCCGGCGGTGCTGGGCGGCTTCGCGGCGCTGGAGAGGCCGCGCTGGCTGTGGCTGGCGGCGGGGCTGGCCGGTGTGCTGCTGACGCTGATGATTGAGGTGCAGTGCGGGCTGATCGCGCTGGCGGCGCTGCTGTTTGCGCTGGTGCTGTGGGCGCTGCGGATCCCCGGGAGCCGCTGGCGGGTGCTGCTGATCCTCGGCGGAACGCTGATGCTGCTCAGCGTCCGGCTGCTGACGGGCCTGCCCTGGCTGGACGGCACGGAAGAGGTGACCTTCCTGCACGACATGCGCTGGTGGAAGCTGCTTCCGGCGGCGCTGGGCGTGGCGCTGGCAGGGCTGGCGGCGGTGCTGCACCGCCATCGGGGGCGGGCGCTCCCGCCGGTCATGACGGCGGCGGTCGGCATCGGGCTGATCGTGCTGGTGACGGCGGCGGTCTATGTCCTGCCCATTCCGGCGGGCAACGGCCTGTGGGAGCTGCAGGAGATCCTCCACGGCCGGGCGCAGGACGCCTTCGGCTCCGAGCGCATCGGCGTATGGCGGCTGACGCTGGAGATGAGCCGGGAAAACCTCCTGTGGGGCACGGGCCCGGACACCTTCCTCTACGCGATGGAGGACCACCTGTGGCGCACGGAGCAGAGCCTCGTGCAGCGGTTTGACAATCCGCACAATCTGGTGCTGGGCGTACTGGCGGGGAGCGGGCTGCCGGCGGCGGTGATGTTCCTGGTGCTGTGCGCGGGCGCGGTGATCGCGGGCACGGGCCGCGCGCAGCGGGATGCGGCGGTGCTGCCGCTGCTGCTGGCGGTCGTGTGTTATCTGGTGCAGGGGATGTTCACCTTCAGCATCTGTCTGGTGACGCCGATGTTCTGGGCGGCGCTGGGCATGCTGACGGGGCAGCTGGCGCACCGGGAGGCAGTATCTGCCCAAGCGGCAGGAAAGGAAGAGAAGGAGCATGAATCCGAATATGAAAAAGCAGATCACGAGCTTTGAGTTCCGCCGCCTGGCGATGGTGGTGATCAAGCCGCTGATGTCCGTGCTGGTGGTGATCGCGCTGATCGCGTCCCTGCCGGAGCTGATCAGCAGCACGGTGACGCAGGTGACCGGCGCGGACCCGACCCTGTACATGCAGCCCGTCACGGATAAGCTGACGAAGTACATGACTACGGGCGACGCAGGGCTGTTCGGCCTTGACAAGGATGCCGGCAGCAGCGACGTCACGGAGGCGTACAGCGAGGAAATGAACACCGCCCTGATGACCTTCATGCAGGAAAAGGGGCAGATCTTCATTCCCATGATGCTTCTGAATCTGCTGCTGACCCCGGCGCTGTCGATCCTTTTGACCCATTCGCTGATCAGCGCCGTGCGCCGGGAGGAGGTCTCTCTGGCGGGGGCGCTGCGCATGCTCCGCTATTCCCCCAAGGCGCTGCTGCTGCAGCTGTGGACGCTGGTGCGCATGTATGCGTGGATGCTGCCGGGCATGGCGGTCATGTTCGCCGGGCTGCTCCCGGTGATGATCCAGCCCACGGTCACGTCGGTGATGATCTCCCTGCTGCTGATGCTGGTCGGCATGGCTGTGTCGCTGGTGCTGGGGATTCGGGCGATGATGCACTACTGCCTCGCGCCCATCGCGCTGGCGGAGGATCCGTCCCTGAGCGTCAATGCCTGCATCCGGGCCAGCTGGCAGGTCATGCGCCATCGCAAGATGGAGTATTTCTTCCTGGAGGTTTCCTTCATCGGGTGGCACCTGCTGTCCACGCTGGTGCTGCTGATGGCGACCCTGATGCTCGGTACGGTGATCGGCAGCGCGGTGGGCATGATGGCAAACCTGCTCCTGTCCGTCTATATCAGCACGGCGCAGGTCATCTTCTACCTTGCTTACGCGGATAAGCTGGGCGACGCGGTGGAGCAGGTCCCCGAGGACGCCGACGGCATGCTCAACTGATCCCGAACGGATGTCAAAATGACGGAAGTTGCCGTCCAATATGCATATCACCCCCGGCGGAAAACGGTTTATGCCGATTCCGGCCGGGGGATTTTTGCAGGATGTATGTTTATATGATGCATTTTTTCTGCATTTGCTATTGATTTGAGCTGGCGGAACGCATATAATAGGGGATGTTACCGCAAATTACTGCCGCTTCCGCGTGCCGGGATGAAGGCCGGGCACGACGGATATGCAGCCGGAATAAAGAAGCATTGCAGGAGGCATCCGACCATGGCACTTACCGTTTCTCATCGCTGTCAGAGCATTTCTCCCTCTCCCACGCTGGCGATCGACGCGCGTGCGAAGGAAATGAGGTCCCGCGGGGTGGACGTGATCGGCTTTGGCGTTGGCGAGCCGGACTTCCCCACGCCCCAGTACATTCTGGACGCGGCAAAGGAAGCGCTGGATAAGGGCATGACGCGCTATACGCCCGCCTCCGGCACCTATGAGCTGCGCAAGGCCATCTGTGACAAGCTTGAGCGCGACAACGACCTGTACTACAAGCCCCAGGACATCGTCGTTTCCTCCGGCGCGAAGCACAGCCTGTACAATGTGTTCCAGGCCATCATCGATCCGGGCGACGAGGTGCTGATCCCCACGCCCTGCTGGGTGTCCTACCCGGAGATGGTGCGCATGGCGGGCGGCGTGCCGGTGTTCATCCCCACGGATGAGTCCACCAACTTCATCCCCCACAAGCGCGATATCGCATCCCGCGTGACCCGCCGCACCAAGGCGATGATCATCACCAGCCCCTCCAACCCCAACGGCAGCGTCTGGCCGAGGGAGAAGCTGCAGTTCGTGGCGGATCTTGCCGTGAGCCACCCCTTCTATGTGGTGTCGGACGAGATCTACGAGAAGCTGATCTACGATGGTGAGAAGCATTTCTCCATCGCCAACATCGGCGAGACGATCAAGAACCAGACCTTTGTCGTCAACGGCATGTCCAAGGCGTATGCGATGACCGGCTGGCGCATCGGCTATGTGGCCGGCCCTCTGCAGGAGATCAAGGCGATGGCGAGCTTCCAGTCCCACGCCACCTCCAACGCCAACTCCATCGCCCAGTATGCGGCGATGAAGGCGCTGCAGAACGAGGATCAGAGCTGCATCCAGGCGATGGTCGATGAGTTCCAGGCCCGCCGCGACGCGATGGTGGAGCGCATCAACCAGATTCCCGGCCTGTCCTGCCGCAAGCCGCAGGGCGCGTTCTACATCATGCTCAACATCAAGCAGATCCTCGGCAAGAGCTATCATGGCCGTGTGATCGAGACGAGCAAGACCTTCGCCGAGCTGCTGCTGGCTGAGCAGCACGTGGCGGTGGTTCCCGGCAGCGCCTTCGAGGCCGAGGGCTTCTGCCGCCTGTCCTACGCGGTGGCCAAGGACCTGTGCATGGAAGGCCTGAACCGCATCGAGCAGTTCGTCACCGAGCTGACCGACACCCCCTGGTAACCAGCGTGCCGCTGGACCCGGCTCGCGATTGGGTTGAGCGCCTTCGGCCTTGGGCTGAGTCGCGTGTTTGTTTGGTATGGTTGAGCGTCGCACGGGGTCGGCCGGGGAGCCCCCGGCGGGGCGGCTCGCGATGGGGTTAAGCGCCTCCGGTCATGGGCTGAGTCGCGTGTTTGTTTGGCATGGTTGAGCGTCGCACGGGGTCGGCCGGGGAGCCCCCGGCGGGGCGGCTTGCGATTGGGCTGAGCGCCTTCGGCCTTGGGCTGAGTCGCGTGTTTGTTTGGCATGGTTGAGCGTCGCACGGCTCGCGACAGGCGAGCCGCGCTGGAGTTGCGCGGTGCCGGCCGGGGAGATAGGGCGCGATTTGGCGGTCTCCCGGGAAAAATGATGGTCAGGACCCGCACTATTTCTGAACGAGGAGGGATCCACGATGCTGAAATTTGACGAGAAGCAGAATCTGCTCATGCAGGCGCGTTATCAGTACGAGCTGCAGGATGTGGCAGAGCCTAACCTTTATCGGGAAGTCTTCGATTATAAGTCTGTGCCCAAGATCGCATTCAACATGCGTCACGTTCCGCCGGATATGCCGGAGGAGATCTGGATGACGGACACTACCTTCCGCGACGGCCAGCAGTCTGTCAGCCCCTTCACGGTCGACCAGATCGTGCATCTGTTCAAGCTGATGAGCCGTCTGGGCGGCCCCAAGGGTCTGGTGCGCCAGTCCGAGTTCTTCGTCTATACGGAGAAGGACCGCGCGGCGCTCCATGCCTGTCAGGATCTGGGGCTGAAGTTCCCGCAGATCACCACGTGGATCCGCGCGAACGAGAAGGATTTCGAGCTGGTCAAGAACGAGGGCATCGAGGAGACCGGTATCCTCGTCTCCTGCTCGGACTACCACATCTTCAACAAGATGAAGCTGACCCGCGGCAAGGCCCGCGACAAGTATCTGGGCATCGTCAAGGCGGCGCTGGACCGCGGCATCAAGCCCCGCTGCCACTTTGAGGACATCACCCGCGCGGACTTCTACGGCTTTGTCCTTCCCTTCGCTGAGGAGCTGATGAAGCTCTCCCGGGAGGCGGGCATCCCCATCAAGATCCGCGCCTGCGACACCATGGGCTACGGCGTCAGCTACTACGGCGCCGCCACGCCCCGCTCCGTCCCCGGCATCATCTACGGCCTGCGCCACTATGCCGGCGTCCCGGCGGATATGCTCGAATGGCACGGCCACAACGACTTCTACAAGGTCGTCACCAACGCCGCGACGGCGTGGCTGTACGGCTGCTCCTCCATCAACTGCTCCATCCTTGGCATCGGCGAGCGCACGGGCAACTGCCCCCTGGAGGCCATGGCGATCGAATACGCCAGCCTGCGCGGCACCACCGACGGCATGGACCTCTCCGCCATCACCGACATGGCGGACTACATGGAGCGCGAGATCGGTCTGGAGATCAGCCCCCGCCAGCCCTTCGTCGGCCGCCACTTCAACGTCACCCGCGCGGGTATCCATGCCGACGGCCTGCTCAAGGACGAGGAGATCTACAACATCTTCGACACCAAGGCGATCCTGAACCGTCCGGCGATGGTGGCGGTGGATGCGACCTCCGGTTTGGCGGGCGTGGCGCACTGGATGAACGGCTACTTCCGCCTCACCGGCAGCCACGTGATCGACAAGAACGATCCGCTGGTGGTCGCGGTGCGCGAGATGGTTGCGGAGCAGTATGCCAACGGCCGTAACACCGTCATGGGCGACGAGGAGCTGGAGATCATGACCCGCAACGCCGATGTGGAGCGTTACGAGCGCCTGATCTTCCACAAGTCCCACTGATTTTCCGGATCCCGGCTGCGAGACGGCTGGGGTCCTTTCGTTTGCGACAGGTGGTGGGGATGCAAAAGGACTCCCTCAGGCGCGTCAGCCGCGTCCGGGGGAGTCCTTCGTGTCTATGGGGAGCTGTTATCCGATCAGGTCGCCCTTGCCGCCCAGCAGCAGCTCGGTGTAGCACATCAGGAACGGTGCGAGGCCCTTGGCGTCGTTTTCCACGATGGGCTCGGAGATGTAGTATTCGTAGCTGCCGTCGCGGCGGCGGTTGTTCTCCGGGCCGAGGCCTGCCACGAGGCAGATGCCGCCCAGGTTCAGCTTGCCGTCCGTTTCGGAGAGGTAGCGATCGCAGATGGCGCGGAAGATCCTTGCGCCCACCTCCGCATAGGAGGCGTCCAGCATGCCCAGCCGCGCGCCCTTGAGGTAGAAGTAGGCGATCATGGCGGAGCCGCTGGTCTCGGGGTAGTTGCCCTCGCGGCCGACCTGGTTGGGCACCTGCCAGAGCATGCTCGTCCCTTCGTCGATATAGGGGAGAAGGTTCTTCGCCAGCTCCTGCGCGATGGCGGTCATGTCGGCGCGGAAGTCCTCATGGCCCTGCGCGATCTCCGCCGTCACGTCGATCAGCGCGGCGCTGAACCAGCCGAGGCTGCGCAGCCAGGGGTTCTTCGAGCAGCCGGTCTCCGGGTCGGCCCAGAAGACCGTTTTGCCGGCGTCGTAGCCGTGGCGGTACAGGCCGGTCGCGGGGTCGTACATCCTTTCGCGCACGGTCCGGAACTGGCGGCGGATATCCTCCACATGCGCGCCGTTTTCCATTTCCATGGTGTAGCGGGCGTAGAACACCTGCGCCATGTACAGACCGTCCAGCCAGACCTGGTTGGGGTAGATCGCCTTGTGCCAGAAATTGCCCTCGTGGGTGCGGGGCTGGCGCTGGATCTGCCCGTACAGCCGCTCGATGGCCTTGCGGTACTTTTCCTTGCCGCTCATGCGGTATACGTCGAAGAGCACGCGGCCCTCGCAGATGTTGTCGAGGTTGTAGTCCTCCTCTTTGAAGCCGCGGAGGCTGCCGTCCTCGAACACATAGTGATCCAGGAAGTTCTCGGCGAAGGTATAATACCGCTCCTCGCCGGTGATGCGGTGCAGGTTCAGCAGGGCGATCATCATGCAGCCGTCGATATAGTTCCAGCCGTTGACCTTGCCCTCCTTGATCTTCTCGATGTTCCACAGCGGCCTGTCCGGCGTGGACTCCGCCATCATTCTCTCCACATAGCGCTCGATCACATTCATCGGGGGTGTCCTCCTTCGCAGTCTCTGCGTATCAGTATACAGTGTTCCGGGCGGTTTTGCAAGTGCTGATGATGAGGAAGCAGCTCTCAGCCAATTCTAACTTGCCTCCGGGCGGAAACTGTGATATCCTGTCAAAGAATACAAGGAGGGGATCTTGATGAACTGGAAGCTGCTTGTCCTGCTGCTGACGACGCTGGAGCATGGCTACCGGCTGCTGCTGCAGATCATTCATTACCGGAGCGCCGATAATCCCACGCCCGCGAACGTAGCGGACGTGTACGACGCCCAGACCTACCAGCGCTGGCGGAAGTACAGCGCGGAGAAGAACCGCCTGAGCATGGTGACCAACCTGGTCTCCTATGCGGTGACGATGGTGCTGCTGTGCCTGAATGCCCATGCCGCGGTGGCGGGGCTGTTCGGGGAGAATCTGTACCTGCAGCTGATCGCGGTGCTGGTGTTCCAGACGCTGGTGGAGACGGCGGCGAACGTCGGGCTGAACTGGGTGGACACGATGGTCATCGAGCAGAAGTATGGCTTCAACCGCTCGACCGTCCGGACCTTCGTGATGGACCAGATCCGCGGGCTGCTGCTGGAGATGGTGCTGTCCGTCGGCCTGATGAGCCTGCTGGCGTGGCTCCACACGGCCATGGGCGACTGGGTCATCCTGCTGTTCGCGGGCTGCGTGTTCCTGATGACGCTGGTGATCTCCTTCCTCTACGGGCCGGTATTCAGCCGCATGGGCAACAAGTTCGTGCCGCTGGAGGAGGGCGAGCTGAAGGAGAAGCTGATGGCGCTGCTGGTGAAGCACGGCTATCAGGTCAAGGCCATCGAGGTGATGGACGCCTCCCGCCGCACCACCAAGCTCAACGCCTATTTCACCGGCTTCGGCAAGCTGAAGAGCATCGTGCTGTATGACAATCTGCTCGCGGCCATGTCCACGGACGAGATCTGCGCGGTCTTCGCCCATGAGCTGGGCCACGGCTTGCACAAGGACGTGCTCAAGCAGCAGATCATGAACTTCGGCAACCTGCTGCTGATGGCTGTGACGGTCTGGCTGTGCGTGCGCGTGCCGGAAATGCATGCCGCCTTCGGCTTCGCGGCGGGCACGGTCAACTACGGCTTTGCCTTTGTGCTCCTGGGCGTGGGTCTGGGACTGGTGCAGCCCCTGACCGGTCTGGCGATGAATGCGTACAGCCGCCATGCGGAGTATCGCGCTGACCGTCAGGCGGTCAAGGAGGGCTACGGAGCGTTCCTGTCCGCCGGCCTCAAGAAGCTGGCGAAGGAGAACTTCTCCCACCTCTCGCCCTCCGCGCTGCTGGTGGCGCTGGAGTACAGCCATCCGCCGCTGAGCCAGCGCATCGAGGCGATCGAAAAGGCAATGAAATCCAACTGATCATCCGCTGCGGCTCCTGCATTTCCGGGGGCCGCAGCCTGTTTTGCAAAAGGAGGGACGGGCAGATGAAGCAGACCGGATATCTCCCCGGGGGCAGCCCGATGGCGCGCGGCATGAAGATCGCGGCGCTGGTTTCTGCGGCGCTGACGGTGGTCTTTGCCCTTGCGCATGCGGAGCCGCTGGCCATCACGGCCGGGACGTTCGCGTACCACCTGCTGATGCGCCTGGCGGTGGGCTTCGTTTTTGACCGGACGCTGAACAACCGCGTGGACTACCGCCGCCGCTGGTTCCGGCTGCACCGCTTTGAGGTAAAGCTCTACGACCGCCTGCAGGTCGGGAAGTGGAAGGCGGCCCTGCCCACCTACGACCCGGAGGCCTTCGACCGCCACCGGCATTCGTGGGACGAGATCGCGCAGGCCATGTGCCAGGCGGAGCTGGTGCACGAAGTCATCGCGGTGCTCAGCTTTGTGCCGGTGGCAGCATCTGTCTGGCTGGGGGCTCCGGCGGTGTTCATCGTTACCTCCGTCCTTGCGGCGGCCTTCGACCTGCTGTTCGTGATCATCCAGCGCTACAACCGGCCCTGGGTGCTGAAAATCGTGGAGCGGCTGCAGAGCCGGAGGTGACGCAGACGACAGGGAAGCGCCCGTGCGGAAGGAATTCCAAGAAAATCTCCGAAAACGACCGGAATCGCCTTGACAATGTTGTGACTGGCCGATATAATGTCCATAATGGAAAATGTATGATTTGGTCTGAGGAGGCAGGGAACTATGGAATCCTACCTGTTTTCGAGCATTGGAGAGTCTTCTACCGCACTGGTCGCCGAGGGCTGGCATAAGCCCGGCAGCCTGACCAAGGCCAGCGGCGCATGGATCCATGCGGCCGGCACTGCGACCTTCGGCGCGGGCGATTATCCCATCACCAGCCACGAGCAGTGGGTCTGGTTCGCGGTGGAGGCGGGCGAGGTCACGCTGCACTGGCAGGATACCGAGCTGACGCTGAAGGCGAACGACACCTGCTTCCTGCCCGCGGGCGAAAAGACGGCTTATCTGTCCATCGCCGATCAGGCGCACTGCGTGTGGGTCGCGCTGGAGGGCCCGCTGGCGCCGATGGTGGTGCGCAAGATGGGCGCGCTGCTGCATATGCCCCTGCGCCAGGGCGCGCTGCCCAGCCAGATGTACCTGGCCAAGCAGATCGTGCAGGTGATGGTGCGCCATTCCGGCACCGCCGACGCCACCTATCAGCTGCAGCACCTGATGTACGGCATGCTCGCCAGCCACTGGGGACAGCCGGTCGCCATGGACGCGATGCTCTCCCACGAGATCGCCAAGGTGGTCGATACCCTGCGCGCCAATCAGTACCGCGACAACTTCTCTCTGGCGGAAATGGCCGCCATCTCCCGCATGCCCATGGAGACCTTCCGCAAGCGCTTCGTCTCCGAGGTCGGCATGCCGCCGCTTTCCTACGTGCTCCACTGTAAGATGGAGCGCGCCAAGGAGCTCCTGCGCGAGGAGGGCCACACCGTCCGTCAGGCCGGCATCGAGGTCGGCATGCAGGATCCCTACCATTTCTCCAAGCAGTTCAAGAACATCGTCGGCATCAGCCCCTCTGCGTTCATGAAGCAGGCGGCCAAGCCCGATGCAACCATCCGGGGCAGCAGCAAGAAGTGACGCCCCTTATTGAGGGCGGCCTGATGCATATGCGATCAGCGCCGCCCTTGTGATTTCAGAGAGGAGAGGATTTCATGAAGCGCCGCATTGTGACCCGGATATTCAGCCTGCTGCTGGCCGTCCTGTGCCTGCTCGCGCCTGTGGGGAGCGCAATGGCCGCCTCATATGAGTGGGGTACCGCATCCGGTGAAGATGGTAAAAGATACGCAAGAATCAATGGATACCACGGCACAGAGACGGTGATCGTCGTGCCGCTGGAGCTGGGCGGCTTACCGGTACACGGCTTTGCGAAGGGCGGCGTTTTCAACGAGGTGAAGAATACGCTGACAGCCGTCTACTGCCATAGCGGCGTTACCAATCTTCCTGCAAACATGTTCGATGGGTACCCCGCGCTTCAAACTGTGTCGCTGTCTGAGGGTGCGACATACATTGGCAACTACGCCTTCCGGGGCTGCATCAGCATGACTGAACCCAATCTTCCCAGCACGATTACAGAAGTCGGAACAGGCGCATTTGCCAACTGCACCGGTATCTCATCATTCCACATGCAGAACATCGTCAGCATCTCAACCAGTCTGTTTGACGGCTGCACCAATCTGACCAGCCTGACCCTGACCAGTGCGCAGAAGGGCATCAGTGCATATGCCCTTCGCGGAACCCCGCTGACCAGCCTGACCTTCCCGGAAGGGCTGGAAACGGTGCACGGCAATGCCTTCACAGGGTCCAACCTGAGCTACATCTGGCTGCCGGACTCTGTCACAACCGTCAAGGCTGACGCCTTTGAGGGCACCGGCAGCACGCTGACCACCATCCGCTGGCCCGCCGGAACGCCCCATGTGCGCGGCTGGCTGTTCAAGGACTGCGCATCGCTCAAAAACGTCATCCTGCCGGAAGGCGTGCTCGGCATCAGCACAGCCTACGAATCAGACAGCAAAGCGTTCATGGGATGCACCGGCCTGGAAACCATGGACTTTCCGGACTCGCTGGAGGCAATCGGCAGCTCCTCCTTCGAGGACTGCACCAGCCTGCGCAGCGTCACTTTCGGCAGCAAGCTGCAGAGAATCGGCAGCCGTGCCTTTGCCAATACCGCATTGACCACGGTTTACCTGCCCTCCGGCGTGACCTCCATCAACAAGAACTCCTTCCCGACGGGCTGCGCCATCATCTGCCCCGACAACAGCAACACCGCCGCCGCCCTGAAGACGGCTGGCCTTGCGCTCACGGCACCCTCCGTGCTCGATCTCCCCGCCGATGTGGTCACCATCGAGGCCTGCGCCTTCCTCGGCACCGATGCGGAGATGGTCATCATCCCCGAGGGCTGCGTTTCCATCGGCAGCCGCGCTTTTGCGGACATGCCCAACCTGCGCTATGTGCAGGTGCCCGCCGGCACGAGCGTTGCGGCGGACGCCTTCGAAGGCTGCAGCCTGGTGGAATACATCGAATACTGATGCGCCCGATCCGGGTAGCCGCAGGAAGAGCATCCGTTTTCCCTCGTCAGGGCTTCCTGGCGGGGGATTTCTGCTGCGGTTGCCATGAAAGGAGAGTTTGTTAATGAAGCGATGGCTGGCAGCGCTGTGCCTGTTCGCCCTGTGCCTCCCCTTTGCGGCCCTGGCGGAGTTCACGCCCTACCTGCAGCGGATCACCCGGCCGGACGAGCCGATCTTCGACGGCCCCGGCTATGACGCAGGCTACGTCTCCACGGTGCGCGAGGCCGGCGTGTACACCATCGTCGGGGAGGCGCTGGACGAGGAGGGCAACCTGTGGGGACGGCTCAAGTCCGGCGCGGGCTGGGTCGACCTGACCCATGTGCGCTCGCCGGAAATCGCCGCGCTGCCCGTTTCAGCGGGCTTTGCGGAAGCATCTCTGCCGGTGGACGCCGCGCACACCTACCTGATGGAGGACTCCGAATACACGGTCTGGCTGGTCTTCCACGCCTATGAGCCGCTGACGGATGTGCGCTTCGTTTCCCTGGCCCTGACGGAGGAGGGCTTCGCCATTGACCGGACGCTGCACGCCCTGCCCGAAATGACGGCGGAGCAGCCCCTGCTGACGGGCGTTGTCTTTCCCGGCGACATGACCACCTATGGCCTGCACTTCCGGGACGGCAGCGGCGCGCGCCGCTTCTTCGCGGTATCCATCAGCGGGCGGAACGGCATGCTCATCCTGGAGGAGTGGCCGGTGGCCGAGGCGCCCTGAGTGCGCGTTTTTTTGGGAATGCCGTTTTCGCCCCGTACGAAAGTTTTCGGTCATGTCCCCGCCGGCCCCGGATTCGACCATTTGAAACAGGATTTTTTGACCGAACATACACGAACGTGCATCTTTATACATTTTCGCAACATGTGTAAACAGTCCTCCGGGGCTGTTTTTTGTTATCCACAGGGTTGTCCACACCGGTGGATAGTGTGGATGAAAGTTGTGGATAAGTTGTGGACAATGTGGATAACTTGAAGAATGTCCGCGAAATGGCGCGATTTGCGGTGGAGGAAATTGTGGATAACCCTGTGGACACTGTGGATGAATGAAGCTTTGGCTGTGCATGGCGGGGATATGCGGTTGTGCATACGGCTTCCAAAAAGGAAAAGGCGTGTGCCCGGAGAGGAAGGAGAGGATGAATACCTCTGTATACAGCGGCCGGGCATGAGGGCGGCGCGGCCTGCATAGGCTGTGAAAAACGGAGGGATGCAGCATGCACAGCGGGAAGCGACCCATCATGCCAAGGAGGAAGGCGGAGCGCTGCGTGACCCTTGCGGCGGGGCTGCTGTTGCTCATCGGCGGCCTGACGGCTGCGGCGGCATGGCGGCGGCATACGAATCCGCCGGCGGCAGAGGCGCTGCCGTCGCCGACCGCCACACAGGCGCCGTCCGGGCCGCTGGCGGGACTGACGATCCTGATCGACCCGGGGCACGGCGGATACGACGGCGGTGCAAGATGCCGGGACAGCGGCGTGTGGGAGAAGCACCTGAACCTGTCCGTGGCGCTGGAATTGGAAAAGAGCCTCATCCGGCGCGGCGCAGGGGTCATCATGACCCGCCGGGAGGATGTGGACCTCGTGGAGGCGGAGCGCCCGGCAGCCATGACGAAGAAGCGGCAGGACATGCAGAACCGGGTGGACATGGCCGTCAGCGGCAGCGCGGACATGGTGCTGTCCATCCACATGAACGAATACCGGAGCCGCGCGGAATCCGGTCCGCAGGTGTTCTACCGCGCCGGCTGCGAGGGCGGACGGCTGCTGGCGGGCTGCGTACAGGCGGCGCTGATCGGCGGCTTGTCGCCGAAGAAGGAGCGCGCGGCGATGGCGGGGGATTACTTCATTCTGCAGCTGGAGATCCCCTCGGTGCTGGTGGAGTGCGGCTTCGTGTCCAACGCGGCGGAGGAAAGGCTGCTGCGGGACGCGGCCTATCAGGAGCGCCTGGCGGAGGTGATCGCCGCGGGCGTGGAGGAGTATGTCCGCCTGTCGTCCGGCAGGGAAGGGGCGCCGTGAAACGCAAAAAGAGCGGCGAAGCGCCTTCACGCGCCTGCCGCTCCTGCTTATGCCTGTGGATTTGCGCCGCGGATCCGGCTGACCGCCTCCGCGACTGCCCGATCGACCGCCTCTGCCATGGTCATCCGGCCAACGCCCGCCACCGTGGTCTGGCAGCGGGAAACGGGCAGGAGGATCTTGTGGGCGGGGCTTCGGCCGATGGCGACGGCCATGTCCGCCGTGACCTCGCCGAGCATCGCGTCCGCCAGCACCATGCCGATGGGTGCGAGGATGATCTCCGCCGCCGCCGCGCAGACGCGGATGGCGTTTTCCCCCGTGGCGGCCTGGTCGGCGCCCGCCTTAAGCATGGCGGAGGTCGCCAGCGCATTGGTACCCACGGCGGTCACCGGCTGCTCCGGCAGGGCGCGCTTGAGCCCTTCCACCAGCATGCGGCCCATGCCACCGCCCTGTGCGTCAATGACGAGGATCTTCATGTGTTTCGCCTCCTCAGCTTCGGTGAGATACGGTTATCGGGCGGCCGGGGCTGCCCGGTGTGCCCGGATGGCCTTGACAGCCGCAGCATACAGATGTCTGAAAATCGCTCCGATCAGGATCGAAAGGATCAGTACGATAAAGGGTTTGGCATTGATCCAGACCGGCGATTCGCTGCAATGCAGCACCTTGGCGGCGACGGTTTCCAGCGTACCGCCAACCGCGACGTGAAAGACGTAGATATGCGTGCTGAGCTCCGCAAGGGAGACCAGACACGGCGCATATGCCCGCTCGCGGTATTTCAATGCGGCCAGCAGCAGTGCAGACACGATCATGACGGAACCTGTGTAGATCAGATGACCGCCCCACAGCAGAACGGACAGAACGGATTCCGCGATGCCTGCGATCAGCAGCAGAAGGATCAGCCATCCGGAGCAATGCCCGAAGTCGGGCCGGCGCTCTTCCTGGATCCGGCTCAATGTGCGTCCCAGAAGGAAGAACGGGAAGCCGAGGAACAGGAAGTTGGGCAGATCGACGTCGAGCTGAACCTGCAGGATGGACAGCCATTCTCCAACGATGAGCTGAATGGAAAGCAGGATGATCGCGGCCGCTGTCAGGACCTTCTCCGGTACTTTGACCTTGATGCACAGCCACATCAGGAGGTAGCAGTAGATCAGCGCCGGCAGGAACCAGAGGTGAGCAGCGGAAATGGTCGTGTTGTGAATGAGAAAATTGAGGATCGTTTTGGGCTGGATGTATTTCATGACATATTCTGTGACGCTGCTTGCTTTGCCCAGGAGGATCTCCCGGAAGGCGCCGTACAGGAAATACAGCACGAAGCTGGCCAGATAAAGCTTCGCGATGCCCCAGGCCCTCTTCATCAGCTTCTCCGGCCGCTGCTTCCAGGCGAAGAAGCCGGAAACGGCGAAAAAGAAGGGGACGGCGAAGCGTGCGACGGCCTTCACGGAAATGCCGACTGCACCGGAGAACATATAGTGAATGCAGATCACCGCGAATGCTGCGGCAAGCTTGAACAGATCGAGGGTCACATTCCTTTTCATGGCCTGTCCTCCATATGGCGAATTGCCTCTTTGGTCAGCCCTTAGTATACCACGCCTCCTTCGCCGCTGCAAGCCTTGACACATGCTGCCGGGAGGATTATCATAGGATACGAACGAATGCAGCAAAGAGGAAGACCGCATTCCGAAAACCGAAAGAACCTGAAAGGCAGGTATGACATATGGCAAAGAAGATCGTCCTGACCGGCGGCGGCACGATGGGGCATGTGACCCCGAATCTGGCGCTGCTGCCCCACCTGATCGCAAAGGGCTATGAGGTGCACTACATCGGCACCGAGTCCGGCATGGAGGCGGAGAAGCTCTCCGCGATCCCCGGCATCACCTATCACGGCGTCAAGACCGGCAAGCTCCGCCGGTATTTCGACTGGAAGAACTTCACCGACCCCTTCCGGGTCATCGCCGGCGCGGTCCAGTCGGCACACCTGATGGGGAAGCTGAAGCCCGACGTCTGCTTCTCCAAGGGCGGCTTCGTGGCGGTACCGGTGGTGTTCGGCGCATGGCTGCACCGCATCCCCGTGGTCTGCCATGAGTCCGACCTGACCCCCGGCTTGGCCAACAAGCTGTGTACGCCCTTCGTGAAGAAGGTCGCGACCACCTTCCCGGAATGCGCAACGGCGCTGGGCGAAAAGGCGGAGCCCGTCGGCACGCCCCTGCGGCCGGAGCTGTTCAGCGGCAGCCGGGAGAAGGGCCTGGCCTTCCTGGGCCTGAAGGGCGAGAAGCCGGTGCTGCTGATGATGGGCGGCTCCCTCGGCGCGCAGGCGGTCAACAAGGCGCTGCGCGAGGCGCTGCCGGAGCTTTTGAAGACCTTCGAGGTGGCGCATATCTGCGGAAAGGGCAACCTGGATGAAACCCTGACCGGCACGCCCGGCTATGCGCAGAAGGAGTTCGTCTCTGCGGAGCTGGCGGACGTGTTTGCCTGCGCCGACCTGGTGCTCTCCCGCGCGGGCAGCAACTCGCTGATGGAGTTCCAGGCGCTGGCACGGCCTCTGCTGCTGGTGCCCTACCCCAAGGGAGCCAGCCGGGGCGACCAGATCCTCAACGCCCAGAGCCTGGAGAAGCGCGGGCTGTGCCGCGTGCTCCTGCAGGAGAACATGACTGCTGCGACGCTGACGGAGGCCCTCATGCAGACCTGGGCGGACCGGGACGCGCTGACGGCTGCTGTCAAGGCGGCGCCGCCGGCGGACGGCACGGCAAGAGTTCTGGAGATGATCGAAGAAGTGCAGAAAAAGTGATCCCGTCCGCCGGGAAGCGGGTTTAAGACCCCGGACGGCACGAAGCGTGTGCCGGAGAGGATCGGGAAAGTGCAGAAAAAGTGATCCCGTCCGCCGGGAAGCGGGTCGAAGCCCCCGGACGGCACAAAGCGTGTGTTGGAAATGATCGAGGAAGTGCAGAAAAAGTGATCCCGTCCGCCGGGAAGCGGGTCGAAGACCCCGGACGACACGAAGCGTGTGCTGGAGAGGATCGAGGAAGTGCGGGGGAAACGATGGTTGCTGTCCGGCTCTATCAGCTTGCGGTGAAATGCAAGGGGAGCGTCCGCACCGGTTGGTGGTCGCCGCGGTATGTGCGGCAGCTTCGGGCGGAAGCAGCGGAGATGCTGTGCCTGTTCCGCGCGCTGCCGGAGCCGCGGCTGCCCGTCGTGGATCGGGCGATGTGGCTTATGCTGCAGGCGCTGGGAATTGGGCTGTGCGGCTTCCGACATGACAAGGAACGGGTCGCTGCACTGCTTTTCGCTCTCCATAATCTGCCCCGGCCATACCTGCCGCCTGAGCATCCCATGCGCTGCGGGGAGGCAGAGGCGCTGGAATATGCCCGGAGCTGGCTGGAAAAGGCGAATATCCATCCGGAATGATATGACAAGAGCCCGCTGCATCGCAGGACGCAGCGGGCTTTCGCTGTATTATTCTTTGATCTGATAGGCCAGGGGAACCATGCCCTGCTTTCCCAGCAGGATCGTATCGCCGCTCCAGTCAAGGTAGAGCGTGCCTGCCATACACATGCTGCGCAGCGTATCGCTGTCCACGCCCGTGACCGGGGTGAGCGAGCCGTCTGTGAGGTTCAGCATCCGCAGGGCGTATTCGCCTTTCTCTGCAGCACAGACGATCAGCGCGCGTTCGCCATCGGGCGACAGGCACATGCTGTGGAGATATACAGGCGACGGCGACTGCGCCTCGTTGCCCGTCAGCACGGCGACCTTTTCTGCATCCAGCGACGGGATCTCCCAGTATTCGTCCTTTGCCAGGTCGCCCTCGTCGGGACGCAGGCACATGAGCCGGGTAAAATGGTACACCGTCTGCATGCCGCTTTGGGAGTCCGCGCTGGGCACGGAGCTGCTGGCCAGGATCAGCGCATAGCCGCTGTTCCTGCTGTATTGCAGGGAGCGGGGGTAGAAGTATGCGCTGGGCAGGATGAAATCCGCATGGGTCACGGCAGCTTCTCCGCCTTGCGGAAGGATGCGCCGGATCCCCGTGGGCAGATGCTGCTTTGTCTGATCCGTCAGCAACAGAAAGCTGCCGTCCCGCAGCTGGTTCAGGTGGGGCCAGTAGTGCGGAGATTCCTTATCGCAGGCGTAGAGCGTGACGGCCTCCAGCGTTTCCAGATCGTACTGCACGAGCGAGAAGCGCTTCCCGTTCAGCCTGCCCAGGATGACAGCGTACAGATACCGGCTGTCCCCGGAGAAGCAAGCCGTGATCACTACGCCGGAATTCTCTTTTGTGGCCTTGTTCTCATAGGTTGCGGCAAGAAACAATTCCCCCGTGTGCGTGTCCAGGACGATGGGATCATAGTAGAAGTGCGCATAGATCGCGACCTGATTCTGATTGACCAGCGCGGCATACCGTCCGTCGGGAGACCATGCCAGCCCCTCTGCACCGATGGCGCGCAGCCCCATGGAGGCGATGCGTTCCAGATTGCCGTAGGTATCCGCTGCCCCGCGGGTCTGGCTGATTGTGACCGGCAGAACACTGCCGTCTGTCCGGACGATCATCAGCTCGCCTTCCGCAGCGTACAGGCCGCTCTGACCGTCGGGCGCAAGGGAGATGGGCGCAAGGGCGCCCTGCTGCAGAGGCAGCAGCTGAATGGGAGCCGCCAGAGATGTGGCAGGCAGCAGCATCAGTATGAGCAAAAGAGACATCAGACGTTTCATCATGTCATGCTCCTATTCACACAGGTCTGCAGAAGCTCGGTGCAGCATTGCGCCTGGCAATCAGTAACCCCCGCTCATTTCGGTCAGGTCGGTGACTTCCCTGAGGGTGCCTTCGGCATAGCGCTTTTCGGCTTCCTCCATGATCTTCGCCGTGGCGGAAACGCCGCAGCGGCTCGCGCCCACGGCACGGGCGGAGAGGACGGTGTCCAGATCGCGGATGCCGCCGGAGCCCTTCACGCGCACCTTGTCGGACACGGCCGCGCGCATCAGCTTCAGGTCGTCGATGGTGCAGCCCTTGGAGCCGTAGCCGGTGGAGGTCTTCACGAAGTCCGCGCCGGCGGCCTCGGCCAGCTGGCAGCAGGCAAGCTTCTGCTCGTCCGTCAGGTAGCAGGTCTCCAGGATCACCTTCAGGATCGCGCCCTGCGCATGGGCAAGGTCGGCCAGCAGCTTGATCTCGTTCTTCACATACAGCGTATCGCCGGCGATCATCTTGCCGATGTTGATCATCATATCCAGCTCGGTGCAGCCTTCGTCCAGGGCGAGCTTCGCCTCGGCGACCTTGATGGCGGTCTCGTGGCTGCCGTGGGGGAAGCCGATGACGGTGCAGACCTTCACGTCGGAGCCCTTGAGCATCTCGGCGAGGATCGGCACGTCGCAGGGACGGGCGCAGACGGACGCGCAGTCGTACTTCAGCGCCAGCTCGCAGCCCTTGCGGATATCGGCCTCGGTCAGGAAGGGCTGCAGGGTGGAATGGTCAAGCATCTTGGCGATGTCATGGGGCGTGATGGACATGGGGATTCCTCCTTTTATATCGTTCAGATTTGCATCTGTGACAGTATTCGCCGCTGCGGGCGGGAATCCCTGCTTGACGGGCTTCGGGGCCGCATGCTATTATCAGAAAAACACGGAGGTGATCCTGATGGCGGAGACCTTTCTGACGCTGATGGCGGACTACTGCGAGGAGGACCAGCGCCGCATTTCCCAGTGGTACGACGCGCTGCAGCGCGCGGGCTTCACCGGCACGCAGACGCCCGGACTGAACCACCACATCAGCCTGGCGACCTTCGGCCTGGAGGAGGAGGAAGCGGCCGTTGCCCTGACGAAGGCGGTCGCGGCGCGCTTTGCCCCGGTGGAGGCGGCGATCCGCCATGTGGGCGTGATGCCCGGCGGCAAGGTGCTCTTCGCCGCGCCGGACATGAGCCCCGCGCTCACCGCCCTGCAGGCCGCCTGCACGACCCGGCCGCTGAACGGCTATCCCTGGCTGCCCCATACGACGATGCTCATCGACGATATGGAGACGATCGGGCGTGCGCTGCCCGTGCTGATGCAGCACTTTGCGCCCCTTGCGGCGCGGATCGACCGGCTGCACCTGTGCGCCTTCTGGCCGACGCG
Organism: Clostridiales bacterium; assembly: GCA_015056155.1. Taxonomy (GTDB): domain Bacteria; phylum Bacillota; class Clostridia; order Christensenellales; family Aristaeellaceae; genus UBA11524. Next base: position 45,399 of record SVGU01000002.1, on the reverse strand, counting down.
GGAGATCCTGACGGTGGAACTGACCGGGCGGGAATAAGCGGCCATGCTTCGCCGTTTGATGGACAACATGATGATGGGGGCTGACCGGATGAAACGATGGTTTATGTGGCTCGTGCTGCTGGCGCTGCCCTTTGCGGCCTGCGCGGAGACGGAAACGCGCACCGGGCGCGTCCGGGAGGACATGCCGCTGCTGACCGTCACCGTGGCGGAGATCGGCGCCTTCGACGAGAGCGCCGAGCGGCAGTATCTGCTGGCGGCGTCGGTCGCGGCGGAGGACGGCAGCCTTGACCAGACGCTCTGCTGGTTTTCCGGCGAGCGGCCCGGCGTGGACCGGGCGGCGGCCATGGTGATGCTCAGAGACTTCAACTTCGACAGCTATGCCGATTTGCAGCTGCTCACCGCGCAGGGCGCGCGGAATGTGTTCTATGCGCTGTCCCTGTGGAATCCGGCGGCAGAGCGCTTCGACCCGGTCCTGACGGACGACGGGTATGCCCAGCTGGAGATGTGCAGCCCGGAGTTCCGCGCGGATACGCAGGAGGTGCTGTCCGTCGTCGCGGACGGGTATCGCTTCCGCACGGAGACCATCTGGGGCTGGGAGGGCGGCCGCCGGCCTGTCCGGCATGCGGAGCTGCAGGTGTACGACGCCGGGGAGGCGCTGATCGGCGAAATGCTGACGCTGCTGTCTGCCGGGAGCGTCCCTGTGTGGGACCAGAGCTATCCCGAGGACTGGTACCATGGCGATGACGGCCGGGTATACGGGGAACGCGCCGGGGCGGCCGATGCGCTGACCGGCGGAGCGGCGTATGGGCGGCGGATGCGGGTCGCCGGAGCGGACTGGGTCCATCTGCGCCACCTGGACAGGAAGGATTCCCCATCCCTGGCGCGTCTGGAGCGGGGTGCGGAGGTACAGGTGCTCCGGGAGGGCTGCGGTGAGGATGCAGGCTGGGTCATGGTGTGGGTCAGCGGCGATGCGCTGCCGGAAGCCGACCGTCCCGGACATGCCCTCGGCCTGACCGGCTACATCTGGCACAGCTTTCTGGCGGACGCGGCGGAATGATGAGCGCCGCCGGAGTGCCGGAAGAGAAAACAGCAGGGGCTTCGCGAATGGGCGGAAGATCTCTTGAAAAATGTTCTATCCATCAATATAGGACGGGCATCCGGTGCTATGCCGGATGCTCATTTGCTTATGCGTTCCACGAACGCAATGCATTGGAAAAAGTGCGGATCATGGCGCTCCCTTGTGGATTTGGGGCTGCTTGACAAAATGGGAGTTGGCGGAGTTGTGTCATGTCTTTTACAGGTGATCATTGGTGTTGCTTGCGCGTACTCCCTCAGTCGCCTCACGGCGACAGCTCCCTCCCGGAGGGAGCTCAGGTTTCCGCTGCTCGTTCTTACCTTTGCTGCCTGATACATATCGGAGCAAGGAAGACGAATAGAGCTCCCTCCGATCGGAAGAATTCGTGCAGCCCCTTGTCTGTTGCGGCGGTTTGTGCTACAATCCCTGCGAACATGATTCCAATCGGGGAGGTCTTACCAATGACGGCTCTTTTGCTGGCGGTGATCTATGCGGCCTTTATCAGCCTCGGCCTGCCGGACTCGGTGCTGGGCGCGACATGGCCCGCGATGCACCTGCAGATGAATGTACCTGAATCCTTCGCGGGCATCCTGTCCACGCTGATCTCTATGGGGACGGTGGTCTCCAGCCTGATGAGCGACCGGCTGACGCTGAAGCTCGGCCCGGGCCGGGTCACGGCTATCAGCGTCGCGCTGACGGCGGCGGCGCTCTTCGGCTTCTCCTGCTCGACGCAGTTCTGGATGCTGTGCGTGATCGCCATTCCCTACGGACTTGGCGCGGGCAGCATCGACGCGGCGCTGAACAACTACGTCGCCCTGCACTATTCCAGCCGCCACATGTCCTGGCTGCACTGCATGTGGGGCGTGGGCACGTCGGTGGGCCCGGTCATCATGGGCTGGGTGCTGACGGGCGGCAACGAATGGCCGATGGGCTACCGGATCATCTCGCTGATGCAGATCGTGCTGACGGCGGTGATCGTGCTGAGCCTGCCGCTGTGGCGCAAGCGTCCCGGCGCGGAGGTGCAGCAGGGCAGCGGTGAGCCTGCGCGGGCGATCCCCCTGCGGGAGCTGGTCCGCATGCCCGGCGCGCGGGAGGTCATCCTGACCTTCTTCTGCTACTGCGCGCTGGAATCCACCGCGGGCCTGTGGGCGAGCAGCTTCCTGGTCAGCCAGCACCATCTGGCGGAGGCGACGGCGGCCTTCTGCGGCGGCCTGTTCTACATCGGCATCACCGTCGGGCGGGCGGTCAACGGCTTCCTGACGATGAAGTTCTCGGATACCCAGCTGGTGCGCGCGAGCCTCGCGGTGATGGCGGCGGGCGCGGCGGTGCTGCTGCTGCCTCTGGGGCAGGCCGCGGCGATGGCCGGTCTGGTGTGCTTCGGGCTGGGCTGTGCGCCGGTGTATCCGTGCATCATCCATGCCACGCCGGCCCGGTTTGGCGCGGAGAAGTCGCAGGCGTTCATCGGCGTGCAGATGGCCTCGGCGTATCTGGGCACGACGCTGATGCCGCCGCTGTTCGGTGTGATGGGCGAGGGGATCGGCATGTGGCTGTTCCCGGTGTTCCTGCTGGCGGTGCTGGTCCTGATGGTCCTGATGCACGAGCGCCTGATCCGGGTCACCGAACGTCCCTGAGGCAGACCGATCATATCCCTGCGCGATTCCGCATATCCTCCCAGCAAACGGACAACCAAGGGGAGGGATCGGCATGACAGGAACAGCAGCCCCGCGCCAAAAGACGGGCCGGGGAAACCAAACGCAAAGGAAGCGCGGCGGAGCGCCCCTGTGGCTGCGGCTGCTCAAGGGGCTGGGCGCAGCGCTGGTGGTGACGATCGCGGGCGTGGCGGTCTTCGCGCTGCTGATGCAGTGGATCAGACCGTCGGACGGCGTGGTGCGCGTCTTCAACCAGGTGCTCAAGCTTGTGTCCATCGGCGCGGGCGTCACCTTCGCGGTGGGCTGCGGTCAGGAGGGCGGGCTGCTCAGGGGCGCTGCCGTCGGCGCGATGTACATGGCGCTGGGTGTGGCGGTGTATGCGCTTCTGTCCGGCCAGCAGGCGCCCGCGACGGCTTATCTGGCCGATCTGGGCATGGGCGTGGCTGGCGGCGGCATCATGGGCATGATCCTGTCAAATATTTCGCCAAAATGATTGCATTACGGGGGCATTTCGTGTATAATGGATGAGAACCCCTATAGAAAATGGAGGAAACCAACATGAAGCATATCGAAACCATCCAGAAGCCCTGCCTGAAGGATTCCCTGGTGCACGGCGGCTGCGGCGAGTGCCAGGCCTCCTGCCAGTCTGCCTGCAAGACCAGCTGCACTGTCGCGAACCAGTCCTGCGCGAACAAGGAGAACAGCGCTGTGCTGGCCGGCAACGAGGGTAAGCTGAACCGCAACTTCGGCAAGAAGTAATCGCGGATCCGCAGGGCAACCCTGCAAAAAGGGCGGAGCTTTGTGCACTGCCCTTTTTTCGTGTGAATAAGACGCGGATGTCCGCGCATCCATATAGATCGAAGCGATCAGGAGGTACATCCTATGATTCATACATTCAAGGCTGTGGGACAGCCGATGCTGCTGGACGTCGGCAGCGGCGCGGTGCACGCCATCGACGAGCTGGCCTACGATGTGCTGGAAAAGTGGAACGAGTCCACGCCCGAGGAGATCAAGGCCAGCCTGACGGGCAAGTATACCGCCGAGGAGCTGGACGAGGTGATCGGCGAGCTGAAGCAGCTGGAGGAGATCGGCGCGCTGAACGCTCCTGACAACTATGACGACGTGGAGCAGATCCGCGATCCGGGCACGATCAAGGCGATGTGCCTGCATGCGGCGCACGACTGCAACCTGCGCTGCAAGTACTGCTTCGCGGCGACGGGCGACTTCTGCATGGGCGAGCGCAAGCTGCTGCCCTACGAGGTCGGCAAGGCGGCGCTGGACTGGCTGGTGGAGAAGTCCGGCAAGCGCGTCAACCTGGAGGTGGACTTCTTCGGCGGCGAACCGCTGATGAACTTCGAGGTCATCAAGCAGCTGGTCGCCTACGGCCGCTCCATCGAGAAGGAAAAGAACAAGAAGTTCAAGTTCACCACCACGACCAACTGCGTGCTGCTCAATGACGAGATCATCGACTTCCTGAACAAGGAAATGCACAACGTGGTCATCTCCATCGACGGCCGCCCCGAGGTGCACGACCGCATGCGCCCCACCGTCAACGGCAAGGGCAGCTATCAGATCATTGCCGAGCGCGCCAAGGAATTCGCCAGGCGCCGCGGCGACAAGGAATACTACATTCGCGGCACCTTCACCGGCTACAACAAGGATTTCGGCAACGATGTGCTCTTCCTGGCGGACGAGGGCTTCGAGCAGCTGTCCATTGAGCCTGTGGTGACGGATCCCGACTGCGAGTACGCCATCAAGGAGGAGGATCTGCCCCAGATCCGCGAGGAGTACGAGCGTCTGGCGCAGATCTATCTGGATCGCCGCGCCAACGGCAAGTGGTTCAACTTCTTCCACTTCATGGTCGATCTGGAGGGCGGTCCCTGTCTGCGCAAGCGTCTGACCGGCTGCGGCGCGGGCAACGAGTATGTGGCGGTCACTCCGGACGGCGATATTTATCCCTGCCATCAGTTTGTGGGCCGCGAGGGCTACCGGATGGGCAGCGTACTGGACGGCACGTTTGACCGGGGGATTCAGGAGAAGTTCCAGAAGAACACGGTGTTGACGAAGGAGAAGTGCCGGGACTGCTGGGCGCGGTTCTTCTGTTCCGGCGGTTGTGCGGCGAATGCGGAAGCGTTCCACGGGGACATCAGCAAGCCGTATGATATGGAGTGCCAGATGGAGCGCAAGCGTCTGGAATGTGCGATGGCGATCTATGCGAAGGAAAGGGCCGCTTCCAAGGACAACTAACAAGGAAGAGGGAAAAAGGGTCCAGGGGTGAAGCCCCTGGCGCGGGTGGAGGGCTGCGTAAGCCCTCCCCGTCGGAGACCTCCGCGCCCGCAGGCGCACACACCGCAGCGCCTTTCAGGAAAATCCCCGATTTTCCTGAAACAGCTAAGCCAACAAACAAAGAAAAGGCTTCAGTCCACCAATCAATCCAACAAACAGAACCGGCAGTGTCTGCAAGGAAAGCAACGCTGCCGGTTTGTTATCGTGTATTATGGATGTACTGCCCTTTGGTACTACATGATGCAGGCAGATGTGGGAATGGTGCACTTTGTTGTTTTCTCTTTTGGCGTTGGTCGGACTGTTTGAACGATTGGAGATCGTTCAAAGGCGTCATGGTGTTTGCGCCCAATCCAACAAACAGAACCGGCAGCGTCTTAAAGGAAAGCAACGCTGCCGGTTCTGTTATCGTGTATTATGGATGTACTGCCCTTTGGTACTACATGATGCAGGCAGATGTGGGAATGGTGCACTTTGTTGTCTTCTCTTTTGGCGTTGGTCGGACTGTTTGAACGATCGGAGATCGTTCAAAGGCGTCATGGTGTTTGCGCCTGCGGGCGCGGGGCCGCTGCGGCGGAGGTCTCCGACGGGGAGGGGCTCCGCGCCCCTCCACCCCGCCAGGGGCTTCACCCCTGGACCCTTTTTCCCGCTTCCTTTGCGAGTTGACTTAGGGCGTGCTTTACCGTGAGGGTACGGATGCGTTCCCGGTTGCCCGTCAGGGCAAGCGGCAGCACCCGTGCCCCTGCCCTTGTCGCGATCCCCACAAACACCGTCCCCACCGGCTTCTCCGGGGTCCCCCCATCCGGCCCTGCAAGCCCTGTCGCACTGACCGCAACATCCACATCCAGCCGTTCCCGTGTTCCCTGCGCCATCGCCATCGCGACCTCAGCGCTCACCACATCAAACCGTTCGATCATCTCCGCCGGTACCCCGGCCAGCAGCGTCTTCGTATCCGTCTGATACGTCACGAACCCGCCGCGCACCACCGCAGAAGCGCCCGGCACGCCGACGAGCGCCGCGGAGATCATGCCGCCGGTCAGGCTTTCGCAGGCGGCGCAGGTCCAGCCGCGCGCTTTGAGTGCATCCACAGCGACGCGGGCGAGGGAACCGCTGTCATCCTCGTCGATGGCGTAGATCACATCGCCCAGCCGTGCCCTGACCTCGTCGAGCAGCGGCGGCAGGAGCGCCTCGGCCTCCTCCTTCGTGGGCGCGGAGGCGGTGGCGCGCAGCATGACCTCGCCCAGGGAGCAATAGGGGGAGAGGGTCGGGTTGCTGCCGGCCATCAGGTCGCGCAGCCTGAGGTCGATGGCAGCCTCGCCCATGCCGAAAATGCGGATGTAGCGGCTCACCAGCGCCCGGCCGGAGCGCTGGAGCAGGTACGGCTCCACCTGGTCGATGAACATCGGCTCCAGTTCAAAGGGCGGGCCGGGCAGATGGATCACGACCTTGCTGCCGCCCATGGGGACGATCGCGCCCGGTGCGGTGCCGTTGGGGTTCAGGAGCACGGTCGTGTCCGGGGTGAACATGGCCTGGGAAAGGTTGTTGGCGGTCATTTCCTTGCGATACTGCCGGAAGCGGGTGCGGATCATCTCCTCGGCCTCGGGGAAGAGGACGAGCTCCTGCCCGGCGACCTTCGCGGCGATGCGCTTGGTGATGTCGTCGGCGGTGGGGCCGAGGCCGCCGGAGGTGATGACCACGTCCGCCCGGCTCAGCGCAAGGCGGTAGGCCGCCTCGAGCCGCGCGGCGTTGTCGCCCACGACCGTCTGGTGATACTGGCTGATCCCCAGCGCGCTCAGCCGCCGGGAAAGAAACTGGGCATTGGTGTTGAGCACCTGCCCCATCAGCAGCTCCGTGCCGATGCAGAGGATTTCAGCGATCATAAGAAATACCTCCCGATCAGGAAGCGTCAGGCTCCTTGTCGGGAGGTAATATTCGTTCCGGAACAGGCGGTTTCCTGCCTGGCGGCAGGGGGAACTGCCTCAGGGCGCGGGCGTGGGCGGAACCGGGGTCGCAGCGGCGCTGCCGTCCTCCCGCTCCAGGAAGGACGCCATCACATAGCCCTCCAGCACGTCCGTGCGGACCTTCACCCAGGCCGGGTCCTCGCAGGTCTCCAGCACGATCAGCTTCTGGTACTTGTACAGCCGGCGCAGGATCTCCGCGGCCTGCGAGGGCTCCTGACGCAGATTGAGGCTGGAATCGTCCTCGATGTGCAGGACGGTGGCGACATAGGCGCCCTCCGGCAGGTCATCGGTGCTCACGGGCATCAGCGTCGGGCGGGGAGTCGGGGTGGCGGGCGGCGCGGGGGTCGCGGCCAGCACCATCGGCGCGGTGGGCAGCACGGCGACGCCGGCTTGTACCCGCTTGAGGGTCATGCCGGGGTAGTAGAAGGAGAGGATCTCGTGGAACTGCTTGCCGTACTGTCCGGCCATCCACTGGGCGCCGCGCTGGCTCATGCCGACGCCGTGGCCGTAGCGCCGCGCCTGCAGGAGGTAGTGCGTGTCCGTCTCCGCGATGGAGAGCATCTCGTTGTCCGTGCCGGAAATGGTCAGGCCCAGCACCTCGATCACCTCGGGGAACAGGTCGATGGTGATGGTGGAGGGCTGCGATGCGGGGATAAAATCGGACAGGACGGGGACGGGCTCGGGCGTAGCGGTCGGGACGGGCGTGCCGGTCGCTTCCGGGGTCGCGGTGGGCAGGGGTGTGGCGAAGAAGTACAGGTCCTCCTCCGGCTCGGCCGTCGGTACGGGCGTGGCGGGCAGCACCAGCCGTCTGCCGGACCATGTCAGCGTCAGCGTCAGCTCCGTGAAGTACCGGCTGGGCTCGTCAAACACCGTGCCGCCCAGCGACAGGCCGTCGATGCGGTCGATGCGAAGATTGTCCGCCGAGGCGACGAAGCCCTGCGCGCGCATCTCCGGCAGCAGGTAGGAAAAGAGGATCGAGCGGAATTCGTCGCTGACCTGCCCGGAGCGGGGGATGCGGGCGGTACGGACGATGCTCTCGGGGTTCTCCAGGTCGTAGGGATCGTCCACCATCCGGTAGTAATCCCAGTCGCCCCGGCCGCTCCAGACATTCTGCACCAGCTCCGTCTGGCCGCCGTTGGAGGCGCTGTAATAGCAGGTGGCGAGCGCCCCCTTGTACGTGCCGACCACGCCGGCCGTCTCCTGCACCGCGCGCACGGCATTGGCGTAGTTGTAATTCACGCCCTTGAAGACCTGATCGTTGGTGGTGTCCACCACGTCGTAGTCCCGGCCGCTGCCCAGCTTGTTCAGCGCATAGGTGCGGGCGCAGACGGCCTGCGCCTTGAGCGCCTCCAGGGGGAAGTATTCGCTCATCTCGTAGGGCACCACGCCCAGCAGGTAGTCCTCGACGTTGATGGTGAGGATGGGCCGGAGGATCCCCGCGTCGACGGTGATGCGCAGATGGCCGGGATAGAGCGTGCCGTTGGGGTCAAAGCGCAGACCGGTGCGGGCATTGTCGCCGCTTTCGTTGCGCAGGAGGGTGATCTCCCGGCCGATGTGCAGGCTCATGCCGGCATAGAACAGGTACAGTTCGCCCTCGCGGATCTGGATGGTGACCTTTGCGCCCTGCGGGAAGGCCATGATCACCCGGCCGTCCACCGACGCGGTGTACACGCCGTCCAGCACGAGGTCGGCGCGGTCGGTGAGGTTCAGGCGGCGCAGCAGCACCCGCACATCCGGCGCAGGGTCGGAGGAGTCTGCCGCCGCCCGTCCCGGGAGGGTAAGGGGCAGCAGCAGGCACAGAAGCAGGCACAGCGCCCGCAGAAGATGCTTCATTCGACAGATGCCTCCTCGTTTCGGTTTTGCAGGAGTCGTATCGCATATTCTTTTGCTCAAGTGAAAAACGGATGACAAACACATTATCATCCGTATGGAAGAAATTTATACGTCTATGTCCCGGGAGGCGGCTTCAAATTCGCCGGGGGTCATGCCGGTGTACTTCTTGAACACCTGGCAGAAATAGCTCTTGTTGGGATAGCCGCAGGCAGCGCTGATCTCCGCCAGGGACATGCTCTGGGAATCGGAGAGGAGGTACTGCGCCTTTTCCATGCGCGTGCGGGTGAGGAAGGTGGAGAAGTGCTGGCCCGTTTTTTCGTGGAACAGGCGGCAGAAATACGCCGGGGTCAGGCCCAGCGAGCGGCTCAGGTTCGCCTGCGAATAGGGCAGGGAGCAGTCCTGCCGGATGGATTCGATCACCCGGTCGATGGGGGCGGCGTTCAGCGCCGCAGGGCAGGCGCGCAGCACCGGCTGGAGCGACGCCAGCCACGTCAGCAGCGCCTCCCGGGGACGGCGGGTCATCTCGTTCAGGTTCAGTTCCCCCGTCAGGCTCCGTAGCGACAGCTCCGCATGCTGGCTCCACACGGCCTCGATCACCAGCGGGATGAAGCCGAAGCACACGCGGCTCAGCTCCGTCTCCGTCCGCAACGCCCGGGACACATAGCCGCCCAGCACCGCATACTGCCGGCGCTTGATACTCATCTGCAGGTGGCTGCGGTGGGCATGGGCGATGCTGCCGTCGATGGGGGACACGCGGTTCCACCAGTCGGAGATCTCCCGCATGGGGGCGAGATGGTTCAGCCAGTCCTCCGCAGCGGAAAACTCCTCGCCGATGAACATCGTGCCGTCCTGCTCCAGATTGATCGAGGCATGCTCCATCAGCGAGCGGGTGCACAGCCACAGCACCGTATCCCGGTGCACCTTGGCGGGGAATCGGGTCAGCGCCAGCATGATGGTCATCACGTCGCCGTCGGCGGCAAAGCAGGCGGCCGCAGCGCCGGCGGCGGCCATCGTGGCCTCCACGCCCTCCAGCAGCTGTTCGCGCTGGTCGTCCGTCAGCGGGACGTCCGCCTCCCAGCGGAGCAGCCGCCATGCATAGACGCCCTCGCCCTCCGGGGCGGATGCGCCGGGATCGCCCGCCAGCAGCGCCGCCATGGCGCGGATCAGTTCATTCTCACGTTCAGTCGACATCGCTTCTCTCCTAAACGTTTTCTTTCAGTGCATTGTGCATGAATCAAAAAGCGGACGCGCCTGCCGGGCAGACGTGCCGCTTTTGGGGCTACGTTCTATTTTAATCGAATCGCTGGGATTTGAAAAGAGTTTTATGATAATTTGTTGCAATTCGTCATATATGCACAAGAATATGTGCGTCGTTTTGATGGATCAGACCTCGAGGGTGAAGCAGCGCAGGCCGGCGGGGCCGCTGCCGCGGTAGACGAGGTAGATGGCGTGCACGCCGTCGGGGATGGCGGCGTCGCAGCGGCTCTCCTGCCAGACGTTGGAGTAGTTCACCGGGATCTCGCCGAGGGTTTCGCCGTCCCATGCCGTGCGGACCTCAAAGGCGCCCTTACAGTACCCGCGGGTCTGCACGCGCACGCCCTTCACGCCCCGGCAGTCGAAGTACTTGAAGCCGATGGTCGTGCCGTCCACGATGCCGGCGATGTGGCCGTCCACCTTGTCGCCGTCCTTGCCGTCCTGCGTGATGCAGGGCTGGCCGGGCTTGCCGACGATCAGCTGGGGCTCGCGGCCGAAGAGGTGGCAGGCGATGTAGGCCGGGTAGGTCCCTTCGCCGCGCAGGGGGCCGCCGTTGAGGCCGCAGGAGGTGATCTCCGCCTGGATGATGGAGCCGTCCTCCCGGAAGGCGATGGGCTCGGCGCAGGCCTGGCGGCTGTACCAGTGGCCGTTGGTCTGCCGGTGGTAGAAGATGTACCACTGGCCCAGGATGTCGATGATGCTGCCGTGGTTGTTGCCGCCGGCGGCAGCGGGCATGTCGGCGGGCTTGTAGGTGTCGATGTGCAGATCGGCGTTGGAGACGATGACGCCGCCGTAGCGGAAGCCGCCGGTGGGGCGGTCGCTGGTCGCGTAGCACAGCTCGTGCATGGGGGTGGAGGAATAGACGAAATAGTACGTGTCGCCGCGCTTGCGGATGGAGGGCGCCTCGAAGAACGCATGTCCCTCAAAGCCCGAGCCCTCCTGATAGCACACGCCCGGCACGACGAACACCGGGTCCTCTGAGATGGTGAGCATGTCGCTCTCCAGCACCGTGCACATGGCGCCGTGGCGGCTCCGGTCGCCGTAGCCGCAGAAGCCCGTGTACAGGTAGGTCTTGTCCCCCTCGGTCAGCACGCCGGGGTCGAACTGCGGCTCATCGCCCGGGCGGTCGCCGAGGCGCGTGCCGTCCTTGTAGTGCACATAGCCCAGGAACTTGTACCTGCCCGCCGGGGAATCGCACACCGCGACCGACACCACGCTCACCTTGTCCAGCACGTAGTACAGGTAGTAGCGGCCGTCCGGGCCCTGCGTCACGTCCGGGGCATAGAGGCACATGTGGCTGTCGGCGTTCAGGGGGTCGGCGTTGCGCTCGTAGATCACGCCCTCGCAGCGCCAGTCGCTCAGGTCGTTCACCGGCGCGGACCAGCACATGTAGTCGCCCATGCAGAACACATGGCCGTTGAACTGGTCATGGGAGCCGTAGACATACACGCGGTTGCCAAAGACGTAGGGCTCGCCGTCGGGGATGTACTCCCACGAGGGCAGATAGGGATTGAAGGCCTGCTTCTGACTCATGCGGATACCTCTTTCTGTGTGATGTGATGGCGGTGCGCTTCAGGGGCGTCGGTGGGGTGGAGCTCCATGTCAAAGACCAGGTTGCTGTAATGGCCGTCATTGACATGGTCGCTGCAATGGCAGCGGATGATGGCGGGAGAGAGCGCTTCTGGGATCAGGCTGTTGCCATATGTGCGGTAGCCGGAGAAGCCGGAGATCCAGCTTTCCGCGGGCTGCGAGGCGATGGGCCGGCGGGTCTGCGCCGTGAACATGGGGGATGATCTGCTCCACCGGACGCCTCCTGATCGCATATTTCGGCGGAAATGGTTATACCTTTCGCTGCCCTGTGGCGGAACTCCTGCAAGCGGACAGAAAAAGCCGCCCGGCAAGGCGTACCGGACGGCTTGAGGCTTACAGCGTTGTCATGCCGGCGAAGAAGCTCACATCCGTCTCATGGATGAAACACTCGCCGATGCGGGAGAGGGCGATGATGCGCAGCACCTTTCCGGCGGACTTCTTGTCCATGCCCATGGCGGACAGGAGGTCGCTCTCCGGGATGGCAGGCAGCTGCATGGGCATCTGCAGGGCGGTCAGCAGCGCATCGAGGCGGTCGGCGGCGCCGGGGACGGTCATGCCCTTGCGCTCGGTCAGCCGGGTCATCACGTGCATGCCCAGGCTCACGGCCTCGCCGTGGCGCAGGCCTTCGTAGTGCTGACAGGTCTCCACGGCATGGGCGATGGTGTGGCCGAAGTTGAGCGTCATGCGCAGCCCTGTATCGCGCTCGTCCTGGGCGACCACGTCGGCTTTGGCCTGCACGCAGTGCCGCAGGATCGTGTCGATGTGCTCCATCAGCGCCGCGCGGCCGCCGGGGGCTGCCTGCTCCAGCAGCGTAAAGAGCTCCGCGTCATTGATGCAGCCGTACTTGACCACCTCGCCCAGGCCGTCCCGCCAGAACTCCTCCGTCAGGGTGTTCAGCGTGTCGGGGTCGATGAGGACGAAATCGGGCTGATAGAACGCGCCGACGAGATTCTTGCCCTGGGGGAGGTCGACGGCGACCTTGCCGCCCACGGAGGAATCGACCTGCGCCAGCAGGGTGGTGGGCACCTGCACAAAGTGAACGCCCCGCAGGAAGGTTGCCGCGGCGAGACCGGTCAGGTCGCCGATGACGCCGCCGCCCAGCGCGATGACCGCGTCCTTGCGGGTGATGCGGGCATGGCAGAGGAAGTCGTACAGGTCGCTCAGGCGGCTGAGGCACTTGGTCGCCTCGCCGTGGGGCAGGGTGATGGACTTCACCTTCAGCCCGGCGGCCAGCAGGGACTTCACCGCCCGGCTGAGGTACAGCGGCGCGACGTTGTCATCCGTGACCACCGCGACGGTGATCTCTCCCAGCGCCTCGCGCACATAAGCGCCCAGGCTGTCCAGCAGACCTGAACCGATATGGATAGGGTAGGAGCGGGAGGCTAATGGAACGATGATTTTCTGCATAGCAAACTCCTGATGGAAATTATGAATTATGAATTCGGAATTCGGAATTTGTTTGGTGGGACGGAAAAATCGGAAACAGGCGTGCCCACATTCTCAATTCCGCATTCCGCATTCCGAATTCCGAATTAAATCTCTCGTCCGACCGCGCGTGCAATATTCCTGATGTCGTTCATGACCTCGGCAAAGGTGTCGGGCTTGATGGACTGGGCGCCGTCGCACAGGGCGTGGGCGGGGTCGTTGTGCACCTCGATCATCAGACCGTCTGCGCCCACGGCGATGGCCGCGCGGGCCAGGGGCTGCACCATCCAGTACTTGCCGGTGGCGTGGCTGGGATCGACGATGACCGGCAGGTGGCTCAGGCGCTTCACCGCGCAGATGGCGGACAGGTCGGTGGTGTTGCGCGTGTAGGTCTCGAATGTGCGGATGCCGCGCTCGCAGAGGATGACGTTCTCGTTGCCGCCCGCCATGATGTACTCGGCGGACATGAGCCACTCTTCGATCGTGGCGGAGAGACCGCGCTTGAGCAGGATGGGCTTGCTGGTTTTGCCCAGCCGCTTGAGCAGGTCGAAGTTCTGCATGTTGCGCGCGCCGACCTGGATGCAGTCTACCTTGTCCTCGAACTTGTCGATGTCAAAGGGGCTCATCAGCTCCGTCACGATGGGGAGGCCGGTGACCTCGCGGGCATGGCAGAGCAGGTCCAGGCCGCGGTATTCCAGGCCCTGGAAGGAGTAGGGGCTGGTGCGGGGCTTGAATGCGCCGCCGCGCAGCACGGTCGCGCCGGCTTCCTTCACGCTCCTGGCGACCTCCTCGATCTGCGCTTCCGACTCCACCGAGCAGGGTCCGGCCATCACGCTCAGCTTTTCGCCGCCCACGACGCTGTCGCCGATCTTCACCTCCGAGGGGCCCGGATGGAACATGCGGTTGGCCTTCTTGAACGGCTCTGCCACCTTCATGATACGTTCCACGCAGCGCAGGGACTCGATCTGCGCCGGGTCAAGGCGGCTGGTGTCGCCGATCAGGCCGAGGATGGTCAGGTCGTTGCCGATCATGGGGTTGACGGTGATGTTACCCTTGCTGACGATGACATTCGTTACGTAGTCGATCTCCTGACGGGTGGTGCCTTGCTTCAGAACGATAATCATGGTGGTTCCTCCTTCGAAATAAGTCGCTCGCGGCATAAAAAGACGCGGAAGCCCGCAAAGGAGCCTCCGCGCATCATGTCACAATTCAGGGGAATCGGGCATGCGTCAGCTTACTTCACGGAACGTCAACCAGCCCGGCAGCATAAGCGGCCGGGAACGTAAACGCGAAGTAATAAGCGTACCGCATGGCATTCATCCTCCTTGTGTGGTTGATGATAGCACTTTGTATACAGACATGTCAAGGGTGGGGATTGTTCTTTCACTGTTCTGTGTCGAGCGCCTCTTCGTACAGCACAGGGACGATGTACAGGCTCATCACCTGCGGCACGACGTTGAGGATGGAGGAGATCAGCATCCACGTGACGCCGCTCGTTATGCCGGAAAGCTGATCGGTGATGATGGAGATGATCAGGGTCATCACGAACACCGGAATGGACATCTTCACAAAGCGCCAGCGGTGGCCGCGCATGGCCTGCTTGCTCTTTTCCAGCGCCGCTACGCCGCCCATATCGGGGGTATCCACGATGAAGCAGGTGGCCAGCGTGTAGTTCAGCGCCGCGCGGAAGCCCAGCCACAGCATGAGCACCATGCCGGCGAGGCTGAAGGCAGTCGAGGCCATCATGAGTCCGTCGGCGCCCTTGGCCAGGGTATATGCCATGGTGCTGATCCCGATGATCGCTGCGCCGTCGAGGGCAGTAAACATCATGGCGAAGCCGATGAAGACGCACAGCAGGCCGGGCAGCATCCACAGGAACATGAACAGGCATTGCCACAGGTAGGCGCAGATCATCTGTTTCGCGTAGGGCAGCATGCTGGTGAGGTGGTCGAAGGTGATGATCCCCCGGCGCACATAGCTCAGCGTACCGTTCAGCACGCCGCAGGAAAGCACGGTCGTGAACAGTATTACCGCGATGTCCGCCACCAGAGCCAGCGGCGCGGGGATATAGCGCAGCAGCACCGAGGCTGCGAAGTTGATCAGGCTGATGGCGAAGGTCATGCTCAGCAGGGTCTGCCACGTGGCGGCCATGGCGCTCCATACGCGGCTGAGCAGCTCCGAGGCGGATGCGGGCTTGTTAGACATGGAAATTCTCCTTTTTGTTGGGATGGGCGTGCAGCTTCCTCTGTCTGAAAACAGGGAACTTGCGTTGGCGCAGGGCCGCCGTCCAAAGGCTCCCTCCCTGAGGGAGCTGTCGCCGCAAGGCGACTGAGGGAGTTCTCCGTGGCAACTGCGGAATTCTGTTGGGCCAGATCTGCCTCTTGCTTCAGGACTTTTCCTGTGTTGCTGGTGCGGGGCGGAGGATTGAAGTTACTGCACTGGGGTGTCTTTTTCTTTTGGAGTCGGTCGGACTGTTTGAACGATCGGAGATCGTTCAAAGGCGTCGTGGGGATTGCGCCTGCGGGCGCGGGGACGCTGCGGCGGGCCTCCGGCGGGCAGGGCCTCCGCGGCCCTGCACCCCGTAAGGGGGTTTCACCCCTTAACCCTTTTTTCCCGTCCCCTTGTCAGCAGTTGGGGCGGCGTACTTTTTCGTCCTTCATGATGTGCACGATCGTGTCGTTCGTGCCGCCCATGCCCACACAGACCAGCTCGCCCAGATGCGCAATCAGCCGGTCAAAGCTCTCATCCAGAATACCATCCTGCGCATGGATGCCGCCGCCCTCCATCGCCAGACACGCCGCTTCCACCGCCAGGCCCGCGCTCAGCGCCACCTTCGATGCGCAGCCCTCCTTCGCGCCGTCGCAGATCATGCCGCTGACGGAACCCAGAATGTTCCGGCTCGCCTGCAGCATCTCCTTCTCGCCGCCGCCCATCAGGAACACCACGCCGATGGACGCGGAAAGTCCGGACGCCACGCCGCAGGCGCATACGCTGGACAGCGGGCCGATGAAGCTCTTGATGTACACGTTGGCAAGGCAGGCCGCCGCCAGCGCGCGCAGCAGCCGCTCCTCGGATACGTTGAAGGTGCGGGCGGCCGCATCCACGGTGAGGAACAGCGTCAGGCCCTGATTGCCGCTGCCGGTGGCGGTCATGACGGGCAGGGGGATGCCGTGCATGCGGGCGTAGCTCGCCGTGCCGGCCATCTTCTTGGCCTGTGCGTAGAGGCTGCCGTCCTGCAGGAGCATGTTGGGCAGCACGTGGTGCGCCAGACCTTCCTCCATCGCGCGGTAGTACACGACGCGGTTCATGTTCAGCGCATCGCGCAGGAAGGTCAGCTCCTCCAGCGGGCAGGTGCGGGCGAACTCGATGAATTCGCCCAGGGAGCCCTCGTGCGCGGCCTCGGCATCCTCCGCCTCTGCGGGGGTGAAGGGGGCGAAGGGCGCGTGCTCGATGCGGGCGATGCATTCATGCTCGCCGGAGGTGATGACGCGCACGGTGTCCTCCGCCGTCTCGATGATCGTCTCGATATACAGCCCCCTGGCCTCCTCGGCGATCTCCACCGTCACCATCTCCCGCAGGAGCTTGGCCTCCTGCAGCTGATCGGGCTTGACGGTGTGCAGGGCGTTCATGCCGGCATGGGGGTCGCCGGCGGTGATGCCCAGCGCCACGCACAGGCTCACGCCGCGCTCATCAGCGCCGGGAATGCCCACGCCCATGGCGTTCTTGAACAGGTAGGCGTCCAGGCGCGATGTCACACGAGTGATGCTGCCCCGGACGCTGGCGCGGGCGGTGGCGGCGTTGAGCGCGATGGCTGCGGGCTCGGTGCAGCCGGTGGAGGGGGCAAGGGATGCCTTGATCTTCTTCAGATAACAGGAATAGTCCATCGTCTTCATTCGCTCCAATCCGACAAGAATCGTTGTGGGTATATTCGGGCTGCGGGGGCGGAATTCCTGCTGATCACAGCATTCCGGCGTCCATCTCGGCCTGCCAGAGCGCCACGTCCTGCCGCCTGCCCAGGGCGATCAGCCATGCCTCCAGCTGCGGGTCGAGGAGGTGGTCTGCGTCCAGCAGCCGGTGGCAGGCGCGGGTGAAGGCGGCGCTGGAGCGGCGTGCCCGTCCCTCCAGCCACGCGGCGAGTTGCTCCACGGTGTAGAACGTCTCTCCCTCCATGACCAGCGCGGCCGTTCCGCACAGGAGGAAGCCGACCATGTACATCAGGCAGGTCTTTTCCCGGAGGGTGCAGTCGGGGGCGGCGCAGCGGCTCTCGAGGCGGCGCAGACCGGGCTTTTGCGCCTCCTCGGCGAAGACGGAGGCGGCGGCGCTGGTCATCAGGCTGTCAAAGTGGGCGGGGATGGCGCCGGTGCCGCGCAGCGCCTGCAGCAGGCTGCTGCCCAGGTCGATGGCGCTGGCGTAGCGTCGGCCCTGCCAGACGACCAGCGCTTTGCCGCTCAGCCGGTGGATGACCGACAGCACTGCCCGGTCGGGGGTGATCGTCCCGGCGGCGGCAGCGGCGGTAGCCTCCCGGCAGACGGAGGCGGCGGGGAGGCTCACCGCGTCCAGCGCCCCGGCGAGCCTGCCGGTGAGGAGCCCGAGGCGCGCCTCGTCCCATGCGTCGACCATGGCCTGCGCCAGATCGGCAGGGCTGGTGCATTCGCGTCCGGCAAAGGTGAAGCGGAAGGGAACGGCCAGCTCCTCCTCCGAAGGGGGGATCAGCGTGCTATGGGGTATGATTTGGGAATCTGCAAAATCCGTAGGGGTAGGCAATTGGGAAAATGCGGCGCCTTCCGGGAGGCGCAGTCCGGCGTCATCGTCCGGCAGGGGCAGCAGGGGCAGATCAGTCATGGTCAGTCACCTCCGGAAGGGTCGGGATGAGCGCGGTGTCTGCGGGGGCAGGGAGGCCGAGGGGCGCGTCCGCGGCGGGCAGGGCGGACGGCTCCTGCGCCGTGAGCACCTTTCCGTCGGCGATCGTCAGCTGCCCGTCGGCGGCGAGGGCGTCCAGGGTGCTCTCCAGCGTACGCTGGATGCGGGGGCCGCGGCGCTCGAAGCCCAGGAGCTCTGCCACGCGGGCGATCACGCTGTCAGGGGCCGCGCCGATGGAATGCACCGCCACCAGCATCAGCGCCAGCCGCAGCTCCTCGGGGGAGATCATGTCGATGGGGCGCGATCCGGCGCGGCGGGGATGGGTCAGGGTGAAGCCGGCCATGGACAGGAAGCCGTCATCCTCGCGCAGCTCGTCCAGCAGCAGCCGGGCGACGGCGACCTCTGCGTCCCTGCGCAGGGCGGGGGTGACGCGCTCCAGCCCCAGCGCGGGGGCCAGGCGGCGGCAGACCTCGTCCCGGTGGACGGGCTGCTCCGTCTCCACGATGCGCAGGATCAGCTCGTTCATGGGCAGCTCCGTGCCTTCGGGCAGGAGCGCCTGCTGATACTCGGCGAAGGCGATGGGCGCGTCGGATGCGGCGGCCGGGTGGGACCAGGTCTGCTCCGGCGGCGCATCGGGCTCGTCGGGCAGCGCATCGGGGGCCAGCAGCGCCTCCTGCGCGGCGGCGAGCAGCTCGCGCTCTACGCTGTCGGGCCGCTGCAGCCAGTCTGCGGACCACACCCGGTGCAGCCGCCAGCCCATGCCGCGCAGGACGGAGGATTGCAGGCTGTCTCGGTCGCGGCAGGTGCGCTGGGCGGCATAGGCGGCGCCGTCGGTCATCACGCCCAGGGCGTAGCTGCTGCCGGCGGGGTCGCCCTCGGGGGCGGGGCGGCGGATGGCCAGGTCCACGCGGCAGTCGGAGCAGCCGACGCTTTGCTCCACCGTCAGCCCGGCGGCGGCGAGCACCCCGGACAGGCGGGACACGAAGGCGTCGCAGGCGGGAGCGGTCTCGGCGGCGGGCTCTTCCAGGGCGGCATAGCCCTTTTCGGCATAGTCGATGTAGGCGCGGAGGAGGCGCGTGCCCTCGGAGGCGGTGCGGCGCAGGTCGATGTCCCCGGCGAGCACGGAGGTGACGAGCTTGACGTTGTAGCGGGCACGGGTGACGGCGACGTTCAGGCGGCGCTCGCCGCCGGAGGCGGACAGGGGGCCGAGATTGAGGGACATGGGCTTGCCGTCGGCGGGACGGGCATAGCCGACGGAGAAGATCATCGTATCGCGCTCGTCGCCCTGCACGTTCTCCAGGTTCTTGATGAAGAACGGCTCGTCCCGGCTCTCGTCGAAGAAGCTGTCGAATTCCGGGCGGGCCATGCGGAAGCGGTGCAGCTCCTCCTCGATGGCGGATTGCTGCGTGCGGCTGAAGGCCACCACGCCGAGGCTCCGGTGCGCCCGGTGCAGGATGTGATCCTCGATCAGCTGCACGCAGCGCTTCGCCTCCTGCCTGTTGCGGCGGCGGGAGAACACGCCGTCGGGCACATGGACCAGCTCCACGCCCAGATGGGGCTGGCGGTCGATGCTGCCAGGGAAGGTGACGAGGCGGCCGGCATAGATCTCCCGGTTGGAGAAGGCGATGAGGCTCTCGTGGCGGCTGCGGTAGTGCCACAGAAGCGGGCAGGAGGGCAGCACGCAGGCGCACTGCTCCAGGATGGACTCCTCCGGCGGGGCTTCCTGCGCTTCCTCCTCCTCGTCGCTGTCATAGTCGTGCGCGCCCACGGACACGGTGAAGAAGTCCGTGGGGGGCATCTGCTTCGTGTCGCCGGTGACGATGACCTGCCGACCGCGCAGGATCGCGCCGATGGCGTTTTCGGGCATGATCTGGGAGGCCTCGTCGAAGATGACGAGGTCGAAGGTCATCTCCCCGCTCTCCAGGAAGGAGGCGACGGACAGCGGCGACATCATCAGGCAGGGCTTGAGGGTCAACAGCAGGTTCGGGATCTTCGCAAAGAGCTTGCGCAGGGGAAGATGGCCGCGCTTCTTGAGCAGCTCGCGCTGGAGCACCGCCAGCTCGTCCGAGGCGGAGAGGGCGCGGTGCTTCTCGTCCGGCACCAGGTCGATCAGCTGCTTGCGGATGCGGCTGCGGGCGATGTGCAGCTGCTGCTGGTCGAGGTCGGCGAAGCGGCCGATGCGCTCCTGATGCACATGGGCGCGGAAGAGCGCCAGCAGGTGCTCCTCGTCCAGCACGCCCTCGACCCAGGTGTACAGGAAGAGCCTGCGGGCCGCGTCCGCCCACTGCGGGGCGGGCACATTTGCCTTGCGGGCGGCGGGGACGAAGGGCGCAAAGAGGCTGCCGTCCATGTCGGACAGCATATCGCGCCACTCCTGCCACAGGTCCAGGGCGTCCGGCTCGGACAGGCAGCGCGTCAGACGGGTCTGGAGGGCGTCGAGGGGATCGGACAGGGGAGCGCTGCCTTCAAAGCGGGAAGCGAAGGCGCAAACCGGCTCCTTCGCGGCGGTCCAGCATTCCAGCGCAGCCGGTGCCGGCAGGGGGAGCGCGCCGGTCAGCAGGCGACGGGCCGCATCTGCGGGCAGGAGCGCATGCTGCTCCATGGCCCCGGCGATCCGGTCGGCCCGGTCGGCGAGGGCGGCGAAGTCCGTATCCGCATGCAGCGGCATGCCGGGCAGCAGCGGCCGGAGCTGTCCGGCGAACCCGGCGACGGCGCGGGCGCTGCGCTCTGCTTCGTCCAGCGCGCGCAGGGCGGACAGCATGGCGGGGATGGTCGCGCCGTCCCGGCAGGCGGGGCGCAGCTGGTCCACCATGTCCCGCAGGCTGGTCAGGTCCTCGCAGGCGGTGCGGACGCTGCGCAGGGTCATGCCGATCTCGTCCGCGAGCGCATCGCCGAGGAAATCGGCGCTCCTGAGCGACCGGTCGAGCATGGTGAAGCGCAGGGGCTCGGTGATGCGCGCGGCGTGCGTCCGCACGTCCGGCTGAGCCATCGCGGCCAGCAGCAGGCGGCGGTGCGCCGGGCTGTCGGCGCAGCGGGAAAGGGCGGTCAGCGCGGTGAGCTGGTTTTCGACGGCGTCCCAAGCGCCGTCCACGCCCATCGCGGGGAGCCCCAGCGCTGCGGTGACGCTCCGGGACTCCTTCTCCCACGCGCGGACCTCCTCCTGCCACGTCGTCAGGCGGGTCAGGAAGCCCCGGGCGATCGTGTCGTCCAGCCGGGCATGGCCGCAGTAGACGCTGCCGAGGGCGCGCATGTCCTGCGCATACTGGGCGAGGTTGAGCATCCGGGTAAAGCCGGCGTATTCGTTCTGGAAGCGGCGCAGATAGGGCGCGGGATCGAGCCGGAGCGCCTCGTCCGTCCAGTTGATGAGCAGCTCCTTCATCTTCTGATGCAGGCGGGCGGCTTCCTGACGGACGGCCTTCACCTGCGCGCAGAGGGACTCCAGCGCGGCGGTCTCCGCCAGCTCCTGCGGCAGGTAGGGGCAGCCGGCCAGCGCGGCGGCGGCGTCCAGCGCCCAGTCGGCCTCGCAGCCGGTCATCACCGGGTCGTTCAGGAGCGTCAGGGCCTGCAGGGCGCTGTCGTACATTCGCTGCACGCTGGGGACGAGAGCGGCATAGTGGGCCTGGAAGGCATCGGTCTGCGACTGGTAGCGGACGCCGGTGATGACGGCGCGCAGATCGCTGTCCAGCGCGGTCATGCGGGTGAGGAGGCTGTCTGCGTCCAGATGTGCGCCGGGAAGCAGCACCTCGCCGGCCTCATCCCGCGCCCTGCGGTGCTGCGCGGCGGCCTCCTGTGCCTGCCGGGCCAGGGCGGAAACCTGCCCGCAGGCGCTGAGGAGTTCCTCCGGAACGGTTCCCTGCGTCCTGACGGTATGGCAAACAAGCGCCAGCGCCTCCAGTGAGGCGGGCGTGCAGTCCGCGGGGAGATAACCGGCGGCTGTCAGGGCCTGGGCGGCCGGGGCGAGCGTCTGCAGCGCCTCCAGGGCGGCGCGGGCCTCGTCCTGCAGCTGCGTGCGGGCCATGAAGGTCGTCCACATGCCCTGCAGCCCCTCCCACGGGTTGTCCGGCAGGGTCTGATAGCGCTCGTAGGCGCGGGCGAGGCGGGCGACGCGGGTCGTTTCCGTCGTCAGGTCGGCGCGGGTGACGTTTGACGCGCCGGGCAGCTGCGCCATGACGAGGGGGACCTCCTGCAGCTGCGCCAGCTCGCCCAGGACGGAATAGAGGCTCTCCGCCAGCGGCTCACGGCGGCGGTGCAGCAGCACCGGGTACACATTCAGGCTCCGGCGCAGCTCCTCCAGCTCGTCGAGGGTCGCCATGGCCTTGTGGTCCAGCTCCTGCTTCTTCAGGGACAGGGGATGGCTGATCTCATTGAGGATGGCGCGGCGGTCGGCGCGGTGGTTGTGCATCGCCAGGGTGAATTCCCCCAGGCCTGCGTCCTTCAGGCGGCGGTGCACCACATCCAGCGCGGCCATCTTTTCGGCGACGAAGAGCACCTTCTTGCCGTCGGCCAGCGCCTGGGCGATGATGTTGGTGATGGTCTGGCTCTTGCCGCCGCCGGGCGGGCCCTGCAGGCAGAAGCTGACGCCGCGCCGGCTCAGCTCCACGGCATACTGCTGGCTGCTGTCCGCGTTGACGACCAGATGGCTGTCCTCCGGGGGGATGGCGTCCAGCGACACGCCGTCCATCACGGAGGCGTCCAGGGGATAGGGCGCCTCGCCGGAGATGGCGCGGAGCACGTCGCTGGCGGCGATGCGGTCGTGGCTGCGCTTCAGGTCGTGATACATGCTCAGCTTCTGGAAGGACATCAGCGCCAGATGCGCCTCGCGGCGGACGCGCCAGCCGTGCTTCTTCGCCAGCAGCTCCACCTGGTCGAGGTATTCGTCCACCGGCGCATCCTGGTCGGGCAGCTCCGGCAGGCTCAGGCCGTATTCCATCCGGAACAGCTGGTCGAGCGCCGGGTTCACCACCACGTCCTCGTCCAGCATCTCCAGCACATGGGGCGCGCGGATGCTCTTCATCTTCAGCCGCACCGGCACCAGCAGCAGCGGCGAGGTCAGGCTTTCCTGCTTGCCGGAGAGCTGCTTCCAGTCCAGAAAGCCCACGGTGAGGTAGAGGATGTCGATGCCCTGCTCCTCGCGGGCGAGCTTCATCTTGGCGCGCATGTTGCCCAGGATCTTGCGGTACTCCGGGAAGCTGCCCTCGGGGCGCAGATCGCCCTGCATGGGAACGACCGGGCTGCCCAGGCGCTCAAACAGGCGCATGACGCCCTCGCACCGCAGGTCGAACTTCTCCACCGGCGGCTGCTGCACCGTCAGCGATTTCCCCTGACGCACCAGCAGATCGTAGACCTCATGATAGCCCGGCTCGGCAATCGCCAGCCGCTGCTGGCTGCGGCGCTTGCCCTCCGCGACAGGATAGTTGATCATCCGGTTCCGCTTGCCCAGATCCAGCAGGCTGTTCTCCCACTGGACGATCGCTTGCTCCAGCTTGCTCATGGCTTCCCTCCGTGCTGCGTGTTGGGGGCAGTCCTTCCCCCCTCATTTCCTGTCAGCGTTGCGTTTTCTCTATTTTATCACACGGAGGGGCGGGATGACAATGTTTTTCCGGGAAGGGGGAGGGGGAAGTGGGAATTATGAATTCGGAATTCGGAATTCGGAATTCGGAATTCGGTTGCTCCTGCGGGGCTGGTTGTGCGGCAGGTGAACTTGACGCAGAAAAGGGCGCAGTGGTATACTGGCTGTGAGTAAACCGGAGGAGGTATGGGATATGGTTATCAGGCTGCGCAGGAGCTTCTGAGTACATGAAACTGTGTTAAATAGTTTTATGTACTTTGCGCACAAAACTATTTAATGGAGGAAAGAATCATGGATATTCAGAACAATGTTATCAAGACGTATTTGAAGAATGTGTTTTTCGTCACCGGAACTGCCTGCGGCGGAAAGAGCACCATTTCCCGGGCTCTTGCGCAGCGCCATCATCTGCTGCTGTTCGATATCGACCAGCAGTTTGACCGGCACCGGCAACTGTCTGATCCGGCATTTCAGCCGGCGATGAACAGAAACTTCCGGGATGCTGACGAATTCTTTGGTCGAAGCGTGGAGGAATACCGGAAATGGCTGCTTGACAACACAAGGGAACAGCTGGATTTTGTGCTGCTGGACCTGATCCGGCTTTCGCATGACCGGCCCGTGGTGTGCGACTGTCATCTGACGCTGGAGCAAGCCGGGCTCTTCACGGATCCGGCCCGGGTGGTATTCCTGCTGAAGGAACCGTCCAACATCATTGATGATTACTGCAACCGGCCTGATCATCAGGGGTTCAACCGCTTCATCAACAGCGCGTCTGACCCGGAAAGGGCCAAGGCCACCTGCAACGAAACCCTCCGCAGCCTGAATGCGGACTTCTATTGCGCCGTTAAGCGCAGCGAATACTTCTGGCTGGAGCGCACGCCGGACAGCACCGTGCAGAAGACGGTTGAACTGGTTGAGCGGCACTTCGGTCTTCATCGGTAAATGAATATCTCCGCATGATTTGCTCATGCGGAGTTTTTCTATATGCGGGCGGAAGTACCAAGCCGAAAAGCTCCCGCCAAAGGGGCGCGGGAATGAAATCCCTTGTTGACGAGGAGTTACGAAAACGTTATAATAGTGCTGTTCGCGTACTCCGGCACGGGATGTGCCGATTGCATACAGAATTGACATGTGAAAGGAACTGAACGCCATGATCCGCCTGAATTGTGACTACCTTGAGGGCTGCCATCCGTCCATCCTTGAGAAGCTGACTGAAACCAACCTGGTCCAGACCCCCGGCTACGGCACGGACGATTACTGCAAGGAGGCTGCCGACGCCATCCGCAGCGCCTTCTCCTGCCCGGACTCCGCCGTGCATTTCCTTGTGGGCGGTACGCAGGCGAATATGACCGTCATCTCCTCCATCCTGCGCCCCTACGAGGGCGTGCTGTGCGCCGATACCGGCCACATCAACGTCCACGAGACCGGCGCCATTGAATCCACCGGCCACAAGTGCCTTGCGCTGCCCAACAAGGACGGCCGCATCACCGCTTCCCAGGTGACTGTCGCCGCCGCCACGCAGGCGGATGACGAGCATATGGTCAAGCCCGGCATGGTCTACATCTCCATGTCCACCGAGGTGGGCACCGTGTACAACCTCAGCCAGCTCAAGGACCTGTACCTGACCTGCAAGCAGCTGGGCCTGTACCTGTTCATCGACGGCGCCCGCCTGGGCTATGCGCTGGCCGCCCCGACGGGCGACCTGAAGGCGGCGGACATCGCCAGGTACTGCGATGTGTTCACCGTCGGCGGCACGAAGATGGGCGCGCTCTTTGGCGAGGCGGTGGTCATCAACAACCCGGAGCTGAACGTGCGCTTCCGCTACATGATCAAGCAGAAGGGCGGCATGCTGGCCAAGGGCCGTCTGCTGGGCATCCAGTTCTCCGCGCTGATGGAGAACGGGCTGTACTTCCAGCTGGGCAAGCGGGCGGTCGATCAGGCGATGCGCATCCGCAAGGCGCTGATGGAGAAGGGTTTCGCGCTGCATGTGGACTCGCCGACGAACCAGCTCTTCCCCGTCTTCAGCGACGAGCAGTGGGAGAAGATCGAGGACCTCGGCTTCAAGCTGGAGTTCAACGGCCGGCTGGACGAGGAGCATGTGGTGCTGCGCGTGTGCACGTCCTGGTGCACGCCGGATGAATACGTGGATCAGTTCATTGCCGCGCTGAAGGAGCTGTAAGGATGCAACCCCTGCTGATGCAGCTGCGGGCGCTGTTTGCGGAGGCGGAGTTCCCGTGGGCGCTGTGCGGCGGATATGCGCTGGAGGTCTTCGTGGGGCGGGAGATCCGTCCCCATGGGGATATCGACCTGTGCCTGCCGGAAACGGCGCGCGCAGACGTCATTGCGTACCTGCTGGACAGGGGCTGGCGCATCCACGAATACCGCGGGATGGGGAAGGTCCGGCCGGTCCGGAGCGCTGCTGACAGCGAACCCGGGCGCAATTTGATGGCCGCCTGCGGGGAAACGCCGCCCGTGCGGTTTTTCCCCAGCGATGAGGAGGGCCTGCTGTATCATCAGTTCATCCCCGGGATGGCGGAACTGAATTTCATCGACCTGCTGTTCAGCCCTGCGGATGAGGATGGCATGACCGTGTGCGGCGTGAGCTGCCCGCTGGAGCAGATCATCCTGCTGCGGGCGGGGCTGCCCGTCCTTGCGCCGGAGGCTGCGCTGCTGTACAAGGCGGCCCGGGCGGATGAGGAAACGGCCCGGCTGGATCACGCGGCGGTGTACCCGCTGATGAACGCTGAACAGAAGCGGTGGCTGCAGGCGGGTCTTGCGCGGCTGTACCCCGACGGGCACGCATGGCGCGGGCCGATTGCACAGGAGGAATGAATCAGCATGGACACAGCGTTCCGGAAGAACAGCAAGTACCCCTTTATCCGCAGCGCGCTGAAGAAGCGCTATGACCGGGCGGCGCTCGATGCGATCCTCCGCCGGGCGGAGGAGAAGTACGCCGGCCTGGCTGCAAAGTGCGTAGACGCCACCCCCGGTGAATGGACGCACCTGAAGAATACCATCCTGCCCACGGCGGCGGTCTATACGGCGCTGCTGGAAACGGACCCGGACAACGCGCTGGCTGTCACCCGGGACGCGCTGCTCGGCCTGTGCCGGACGGGCAACCGCATGATGCGCATCATCCTGCGCATTCCGGGCATGAAGAGCCTGTTCATGCGCGTACTGCCGGACATGGCCATGTCCCTGTTCGGGCGGGAATGCGGCTTCGACTATACGAATTACCATGCCGATCAGACGCATCTGGCGATGGACACGGTTTCCTGCCCCTACTGCAGGTATGCGTCGCTGCTGGGGGTGGAGGCGCTGATGCCCACGTTCTGTGAGAGCGACTTCGCCACCTATGGCGGTTTGCCCGGCATCCGCTTTGAGCGGACGCAGACCCTGGGAACCGGCGGCGACCGGTGCGACTTCCGCTTCACCCGGGAGTGAGCGCCTTTGACGCGGAAGGAGGACGGATTGTGGCGGAAGAATGCCTGATCTGCGGTGCGCCGCTGGTGTATCTGAACGCGGGAGCGGAAATGACCTGCGCCCTGTGCGGCGGCTCGTTTCACAGCAAGGCCCGCTGCAGCGAGGGACACTATGTCTGCGATGCGTGCCACATAAAGGGCGTGGACAGCATCGTCGGGGTGTGCCTGCGGGAGGAGTCCCGCGACCCGGCGGCGGTGCTGGAGCGGCTGATGCAGCTGGAATGCTGCCACATGCACGGCCCGGAGCATCACATCATGGTCGGCGCGGCGCTGCTGACGGCTTACCGGAACGCGGGCGGCAGGATCGACCTGGCGGCGGCGCTCAGGGAGATGTGCTCCCGGGGAGGTCAGGTGCCCGGCGGGGCATGCGGCTTCTGGGGCGCGTGCGGCGCAGGGCTGAGCGCGGGGCAGTTCGTGTCCATCGTCACGGGCGCCACGCCGCTGGCGGATGCATCCTTCGCCCTTGCGCACCGGATGACGGCGCGGGCACTGAACGCCATCGGGGAGGTCGGCGGGCCGCGGTGCTGCAAGCGGGATTCCTTCCTGTCCGTTCAGCAGGCGGTGGAATTCTCCGCAGAGCATCTGGGCGTTGAGATGGCGCGGCGGCAGGTAGTCTGCCGGTATTCCGCGATGAATGCCCAGTGCATCGGAATGCGCTGCCCCTTTTCCCCCGCAAATCAGAAATGAATACAGAAAAAACCGCCGTTTCCGGTTCAATGACGACCGGGAACGGCGGCTCTTTTGATGTGTGCAGTTTCGGCACGCGGGCGCGCAGTCCTTACTTCAGCGCCCGTTCCAGCTGGGGCACGGCGTAGGTGAAGGCGACGCCCAGCGCCACGCCGGAGACGCCCTGGATGGTGTTGCCGATGATGTCCACGACGGCGTAGTCCCGGGCGACGAACCACTCGAACACGAAATAACCGGCGACCATCGCCGCTTCGGCGAGCAGGAAGGCCACGACCGTCCGGAGGATGCTGCCCTTGCGGTAGAGGAGCCAGGCGATCAGCGCGACGAGGCCCTTGATCGAGAAGGTTGCGGGGGCATAGAGCGCAAAGCCGGAGAACAGATCGGCCAGCGCGCTGCCGACGGCTGCGGCGGGGATCGCCATCGGCCCGACGACCATCGCGGCCAGCAGGATCATGCCGTCGCCCAGATGGACATAGCCGGAGCCCGCAGGGATCGGCAGGTGCGGAAACATCGTCAGCACGCAGATCAGCGCGGCCATCAGCCCGGCGAAGGTCAGCTTTTTCACGGAGAAATCTCTCATGAGGGACGCCTTCTTTCAGCAAAATATGAGCGCTGTACCCGGATTGGATACAGCGCTCATATTATATAGTACACAATGTGATTTGTCAATATTGGACCTCCGGCGGCGGGGTGTTCACCGCAGCTCGATCCACATGCCGGCGGTGGAGCTCTCCGGCTGTGCAGGTAGCGTCAGGGTGCCGTCGGCGAGGCAGTCGTTGAGGACCATCATGCGGCTGTTGCAGATCTCGTTGGAGGCGGCGTAGTTCTTCTGCTCCCGGAGGATCGCGCCGGGGATGGCGGAAAACACGCGCAGCAGGCGGTCGAAATCCGCTTTGACGGCGTTTTCAAGGGCTGCGTAGCAGGGATGGGCGCGGATGGCGCGCTCCAGCTTTTGCAGCCCTTCGCGGGGCAGCACCACGACGTCCGACACGGCATGCCCGTCCTGCTCATGGGCGAAGCGGCCGCAGAGGGTCTGCCAGACGCCTTTCTCCGTGTCCGTCAGGGCGGAGAGGGGGCGGTTCTGGCGCAGGAGCGAGCCGAGCAGCGCGGCCTGGCGGCCGTTCATGATGCCGGCGCGGTTCCACATGGCCTCGCACTCATGGTCGTACTGGTACAGGCCGGAGGCGGTGTTGTCCTGCTGATTCAGGCAGCGGCCCATCAGGCAGCGCTCCCAGTCCGGGTCCTCGACCCTTTCGAAGCCCTCCACGCCCCAGGTCTCATTCCTGCCGCAGCTGCGCTCCGGGAAGTCGCAGACGTAGTGCGGGTCGGAGAACATGGCGGTCTCGTGCACATGGGGCAGCAGCCACCAGAGCAGGTCGTTGTCCGTGCGGCGGGCGTTGTCCGGGTGGAGCTGCCGCAGGAGGGGCAGCATGTCCAGGGCGATGGCGCGGACGGCCTTTGTGCGGCCGGCGGCGTTTTCCCGCAGGGTGCGGCGCAGGCGGCTGGCGGTCTCGCCGTCCATGATGTAAAAGGCGGTGACATAGCGGTCGCCCGACTGCCGCAGGAGCGTCGCGTCCGCCAGCAGGCGCACCTCCTCCTCCATGTAGGGGACCGCCACACCCAGCGCCATCGCCAGCTCCTCAACGGTGGACGGGTTCTCGCTGGCCTCCAGCAGGATGTTGAGCGGCAGCTTGCGCGCCATGGCGCTGTTCGGCAGCGATGACGGCATGTTGCCGCTGGTGACGAAGTCCATGTTTTCCGGGTTGTAGCTCCGGGGGCCGAATTCTCGGGCCATATCCATTCCCTCCCTGATCTTGCTTCTGCACCGGCGGAGACGGGTCTTGACCGTCCCCTCGGGAAGGGAGAGACGCCGGGCGATGTCGGCGACGGAGCGATCCTCGATGTAGTGCGCGACGACCACCTCGCGGTATTCCCTGCGGATGAAGGCCAGCTCCCGCCGCAGACGGGCCGCATCCTCCCTTTGCAGGAGCCCGGCGGTCATGTCGGCATCGTCCGCCGCGGCGGTTGCGTCATCCCCGCAGACCTCCTGTTCCAGGCGGATGCGCCTGTCCCGCGCCCATGCGGCATACCGGTTCCGCGCCACCTGCCAGATCCAGGCGCGGGGATGCGCGAGCTCCCTGCCTGCCCGGCAGGCGGCAAGGAACGCCAGCAGCACGTCCGACGCGAGGTCCTCGGCGGCGGAGGCGTCGCCGGTCTTGCGCAGGAAGAAGTAGAACAGCGGCCCGGAGGCCTCCGTCAGGATCGTATCGGGCATCGTCTTCGCCCTCCCTTCGCCCATATAGTGTGCGAAAGGCGGATCAGGTTTCATCGCCGGAGGGGATTTTTCTGCCGACCGCAGCGTCCGGGCGTGCCGGCAGGGCGCGTCGTCCCATAGCTGTGCCTCGATGTAGCGGTACTGCTGCTTCATGTCGCGCAGGAAGCCCGTCGCCCCTTCGGGATGGGCGCGGATGCGGCTGAGCAGCTCCGGCAGGGTGAGGAAGATGAAGCCGCCGGTGCGGTCGAGCATGCCGAGGCTGTCGCCGAGGGTGAAGCTGATCCGGTCCTCCGGGACGCAGGCGAGGGGCAGGCGCAGCACCGTCCCCCGGTCGAACCAGCCGTCGAGGAAGTCGCTGCCCTCCAGCGCGAAGGAGAGGGGATGCGCCTGCGCCGGGCGTCCGCCACGGTCGCGGAAGGCGGCGCTGAGGATGCCGTCCGCCTCCATCCGGCGCGGATAGTAGCTGTCAAAGTCCGAAAAGCGGAAGAAGGCCGAGGCGTCGGGGTGTTTGCGTGCCATGTCCGCGGCGAGGCGGAAGGCCTCTTCCTCAGGCAGGCGCATGATGTTCTTCAGCGGCTCGCAGTCCGGGTGGCAGTAGTGGATCAGCTGCAGGCCGTACACCTCCGTCTCCCGGAGCCAGCGCAGGATGCACTCCCGGCTGTGCAGCCTGTCCTCCAGCCGGTCGAGAGTCGGGGCGATCTGCTCCCGGCCGGTGCGCCGCTCCTGCGGGTCGGGGGAAAGGGCGCGCTGCACGCAGTAGCGCAGCCAGTCCAGATCGTTGCGGCGGCTGTCGCAGCAGACCTCCGCATCGGTGACGGGGCTGCCGCCAGCGGCGTAATACCCCTTCACAAAGGCCTTGAACCGCGCCTCCTGCCCCTCCGTCCCTGCCCATGTCACGGCAAGGTCGAGCAGCTCCTGCTGCGGGTTGGCGTATCCGAGGCACTCCAGGTCGATGATGCGGAAATCATCCCCCTGCCAGAGCACGTTCTTCGGGTCCATGTCGTTGTGGCACAGCGTTTCCCGGCGGGGAAGGCGGCGGGCGGCGCTGATGGCCGACTCCGTGAGGGCTGTCAGCATGGGCAGCGCCTGCTGCAGCCTTTCGCCCTCAGCCCGGGCGGCGGGGCAGGCGAGGAGCGTATCCGCCAGCTTTGCCCAGTCGATGGGCGCGGGCGGTGCGTCCTCCTCCTCCGGGCGCTCCCGGTCGGCGCAGGCGTGGATGCGTGCCAGCACGCCGCCCATCCTCCGGCAGTGCTCCGGGGTGATCTCCCTGTCAGTCAGGACATGCCCGGCGTAGTGGGGGAACAGGTAGAGGTACTGCCCGTCCACGCAGTGCAGCTTGCGGCCGCCGATGGTCAGCGCGGGCAGGATGGGCAGCCCGGCCTCCTCCAGCAGACGCTCGAAGGCCTCGGCGCGGCGGTAGTTGCCCGGCGCGTCCGGGCGCTGCATGATCTCCGGGTTCAGGAGCTTGACGGCAAACAGGCCCTGCCCGGTCGGCAAGGCGTACATGCGGTGGGTATAGCCGCCGCTGAGCTGCCTCGGTTCGCCTGTCAGGCAGCCCAGGGACAGCTCGCGGCAGATGTGTTCGAATATGGTCTGCATAGGGACCTCCGTTGTTCGTCTTCTGTCATGATACCCCAGCGCGCGGCGGCTGTCAAGGTTCGGCGCGGTTCTCCGGGCTGGGTTCGTCCGGCGGGGGCGATGCGGGGGATTCATCCGGTTCCTGTGCGGCGGGAGACTCCGGGTCATCCGGCGAGGTGGGGGGATCCTCCTGCGGCTCGTCCAGGAGGGTGTCCACCACCAGCGGCTCCTCGCCGGGGAGCAGGGCGATGAAGGTCTCCTCCGGCGCGGCGGCGGGGAGGAGCAGCGGCGCGGGGGATTCCGCTGCCGGGTCGGGCGGGGGCTCCTCTGCATCGGCGGCGGGAGCTGCGTCCGGTTCGGCTTCGGGCGCGGGGACGTCCTCTGCGATGCTGCCAGGGTCGGGCTCGGAGGGCGTATCCGGCTTGCTGACCACGGGCGGCCGGGGCATGGGGATGCACGCGGCGATCACCGCCAGCAGCAGCCCCGCGCAGCCCTGTCCCAGAAAGCCGCCGTCCAGCAGGAACGGCTCGTCCAGCGTCACCTCAAAGACCGTTGCGGCAGACAGGGGCGGCAGCTGCCCCAGCGCGGACAGCGGCCCCTCCAGCAGCGGCAGCAGCTGCCCGGCCAGCAGGCATCCGGCGATGGCGCAAAGCCCCTCCGGCGCAGCCCCGCCGCCCAGCCCGGCGAAGGCCGTCAGCGGTGTGAAGCCGCACAGCCCTGCCGCAATGCCGAAGACTGTTCCGCCGATGAGCGCCCCGCCGGACAGGGGCAGCACGGCGATCCCGTCCACGTCGATCACCGCCAGCCAGCATAGCAGCGCCGTCATGGCCATGGCGGCCCCCACGGCATACAGGGCGCTTCGGACGCAGCTGCCCCGGCGGAAGGCAAGCGCCTGACGCAGCCCGTCCGGCCGGGAGAAGCCCGTCCAGTGAAGCAGGAGTCCCAGCAGCAGACCGGTCACGCCG
Organism: Clostridiales bacterium; assembly: GCA_015056155.1. Lineage (GTDB taxonomy): Bacteria > Bacillota > Clostridia > Christensenellales > Aristaeellaceae > UBA11524. Next base: position 12,916 of record SVGU01000002.1, on the reverse strand, counting down.
CTCAGCAGGATCGCGTTCATGCGCGGGCCCTCCTTTCTGCGATGCGAGCTGTGATGCAGCCGCTCAGCCAGGCGGCCGGCACGAAGGCGTACGCGCCTGCGCTGCCCTCCATGAGGGCAGGGAGGATGCGCCCGGACCCGGCGGCAGCGGCGGCGATGACCATGGCGCAGCCGCAGAGGAAGGCGCGCAGACAGCCCTGCCACGTCGTCCGGGCGGGACGTGTGCCGCGCCGCAGGAGCCGTCCGGGCAGCGACGCCAGCAGCGCCCCCGCTGCCGTTCCGGCGCCGAGTGCAGCCGCCTGCCTGTCCATCCGGTATGCCGCCAGCCAGTCCACGCCGCCCGTCAGTACCAGCGCCGCCGTCATCACCACGGCCAGCCAGAACCCACGCCAAAGGGGATGCACCCTGCGCATATCGTTTCACCTCGCAGAAAGCATCCCCCTGAATGAGCGGACTTATTCGGTTTTCAGCGCCGTTTCGATGCAGGCGGCGATCGCCTGCGCCGCCCGGGCGGCATCGACGGCCTCCTCGCCCGGCACGTGCACGAACAGGCTCCGGCAGGCAAGCTCCCTTTCCGCCGCCAGCGCATGATAATACAGGTCATTGCAGACATACGCTCCGGCGGAGAGGCTCAGCCGGGCGGGGATGTCCAGCGCGCGGATGGCGTCGACGATGTCGTTGACGGGCAGGCGGGTCATGTAGGCAGTCTCGCCGCCGGGGCAGATAGGCTCGCCCCGGCAGAGAAGACCGGCGTTGTCGGCGATGGCCGCCTGACGGTAGTTGATCGCGACCAGCTCCGGCGTCACGCCCTCGCGCCCCACCGCCACGCCGCAGCAGATGACCAGCGCAGGCCGCAGCCGGCGGATTTCCGCCATAAGCAGCTCTGCGGCCCTGCCGTACTCCACCGGCAGGCACAGCCTGTGCACCGCGCGGCCGACGATCTGATCCGGCACGAGCTGCACCGCCTCCCACGAGGGGTTGCGCTCCACGCCGCCGAAGGGCTCAAAGCCCGTGAGAAGAATGGACATGGGGACCTCCTGCACTTACCTGTCCAGCTTGGACACGCCCTGCCTTCTGGCGCATTCCATGACGGCGTTGGCCACCGCCGGGGCGACCCGCTTGTCGAAGGCGCCGGGGATGATGTAGTCCTCGCGCAGCTCCCCGTCGGTGACGATGGCGGCGATGGCGCGGGCGGCGGTCAGCTTCATTTCCTCGGTGATGTCCGTGGCCTGGGCGTCCAGCGCGCCGCGGAAGATGCCGGGGAAGACCAGCACGTTGTTGATCTGGTTGGGATAGTCGCTGCGGCCGGTGGCGATGACGCGCGCGCCGCCCCGGGCTGCCTCCTCGGGCATGATCTCCGGGGTCGGGTTGGCCATGGCGAAGACGATCGCATCCTGTGCCATCGTGGCGACCATGTCCGCCGTGACGATCTTCGGCGCGGACACGCCGATGAACACGTCCTTGCCCTTCATGATCTCGCTCAGCGGGCCGCGTTCGTTGCGCCGGTTCGTGATCGCGGCCATCTGGCGCTGGGCGGGATTGAGCCAGTCCTCGTCCGCGCTGACGGCGCCGTTTTTGTCCACGAGCACGATGTTGCCCGCGCCGAATTGCAGCAGCAGCCGCGCGATGGAGATGCCCGCGCTGCCTGCGCCGTTGATGACGATCTCCGCTTCCTCCATCCGCTTGCCCACCAGCTTCAGCGCATTGATCAGGCCTGCGGACACGACGATGGCCGTGCCGTGCTGGTCGTCGTGGAAGACGGGGATGTCCAGCTCCTCCCGCAGGCGCTTTTCGATCTCGAAGCAGCGGGGGGCGGAGATATCCTCCAGGTTGATGCCGCCGAAGGTGGGGGCGAGGTACTTGACCGTGCGGATGATCTCCTCCACGTCCTTCGTGGCCAGGCAGATGGGGAAGGCGTCCACATCGGCGAATTCCTTGAACAGGATCGCCTTGCCCTCCATGACGGGCATGGCTGCCTCCGGGCCGATGTCGCCCAGACCCAGCACCGCCGTGCCGTCCGACACCACCGCGACCAGGTTGCCCTTGGCCGTGTAGCGGTACACCTCGCGGGGGTCAGCGGCGATCTTCCGGCAGGGCTCCGCCACGCCGGGGGTATACGCCGTGGACAGGTCTTCCCGGTTTTCCACCCGGACCTTGCTGACCACCCCGACCTTGCCGCGGTGCTTTTCGTGCATTTCCAGGGACAGCTGATTATAATCCATGAGGGGACGCCTCCTTAATGACAGTTCTCGCCTGCTATTGTAGCACATTTTTCCCCCTCGCGAAAGTCCCGAACACAGGAAGGACAGCCGGGGCTCTGCCCCGGCGCCCCGCCAGAGGGACACAGCCCCTCTGGACTCCCGCTGCGCGATCGGGCTGCGCGCCTTCGGTTGGGGCTGCGTTCGCGTGGAGCGGTGCGGCTTGGTGGCTTTCTTGCGGGAGTCACACCGCGCGACAGGCACGGCGCGACGCTCTGCCCCGGCGCCCCGCCAGAGGGACACAGCCTCTCTGGACTCCCGCTGCGCGATCGGGCTGTGTGCCTTCGGTTGGGGCTGCGTTCGCGTGGGGCGGTGCGGGGGTGGCTTGGCGGCTGCCTTGCGGGAGTCACGCCGTGCGACAGGCGCGGCGCGACACGGTACTGCTACAAAAAGGCTCCCTCTCTGAGGGAGCCCGCGCCATTGACACCCTCCGCTGCCGGTGATATAATGGCTTTCCCGATTACACAAAGGCAGGGAGGCGCTCAAGAAATGGAGCTTTGGGACCTGTACGACATCGACCGGCGGAAGACCGGCGAGACCCATGTGCGCGGCGTGCAGCTGCCGCCGGAGCGCTACCATATGGTGGCGCATGTGGTGATCTTCAATCCCCGGGGGCAGATGCTCATCCAGCAGCGGCAGCCCTTCAAGGCGGGCTGGCCGGACATGTGGGACCTGACCGTCGGCGGCAGCGCGATATCCGGCGACAACAGCCGCACTGCCGCCCAGCGCGAGGTCCGGGAGGAGATCGGCCTCGACCTGGACCTGACGGGTGAAACGCCCAAGGTGACCATTCCCTTCGACGTGGGCTTTGACGATATCTACATCGTTGTCCGGGAGGTGGATTTGACGTCGCTGACCCTGCAGGAAAGCGAGGTGCAGGCGGTCCGGTGGGCGGAGGAGGCGGAGATCCAGCGGATGATCCGGGAGGGCACGTTTCTGCCGTATCACCCGGCGTTCATTTCGCTTCTGTTTGCCCTGAGGAACCAGCGCGGCACCCTCACCCGCCTCGAGGACGAATAAACGCAGCAGCACCCCATCCCGCACAGGGACAGGGTGCTGCTTTGCTATGGCGCGGCGGCTTACTTTTCCCATTCCGCCCCGGAGGAGATCCGGTTCAGAGGGACAAAGCCGCGCAGGAGGCTGCCGTCGGTGCTCTCGACATAGGCCCAGTCGCCCATCGTGGCCAGCCACTGCACCGTCACGCCCTCGCGCAGATAGCCGCAGGAATCCTGCGAGCCCAGCGGGTCGTCGGTGAGGCTGACGCCGGAGAGCACGGCGACGGGGATGGGGGTGAAGCGCAGCTGCGGGACGGTCGTGCCGGAAGGCAGGGCGTCCGCCTCGATCCAGCCGATGCGCATGCGATCGCGGGTGATGTCGTACTGGATCATGATCCAGCCGTCCTCCTCGCCGAAGACCTGGATCCAGTCGTTGGTGCTCACGTGGGCGCTGCCGTTGCCGGACTGGCCGTACGCAGTGCCGGGGCCGTTGTACACGGGGTACTTCCTGCCGCCGCGGAACTGCACGCGCTGGGCGGAGAGGGTGCCTGCGGGGATGCGGGGCGGGCTGGACATCACGCCGCGCAGGGCTTCCAGGTCGAAGAAGGGGAAATCGTACCAGGAGAAGTAGCGCAGGTCCCGCTGGAGGGTGCCGTAGATGCGCTGCTGGCCGTCCTTGCGCCAGCCGTCGTAGCGCACGACGCCGCTCTCCACGCGGTAGGTGTCAATGATGGTATCGTCCGTGTCGTGCTGGCAGACCATGACCAGCTGCCATACGCTGCCGTCCAGCTCATAGACGCATTCGCGCCAGGGAGCGGCGTTTTCCCGGATGGAGAAGGCGACGCCCAGCTGCATGCCGTTGTAGAGGCTGCCGGACAGGTCGCACAGCGTCACGTCGTATTCCACGCGGGGCATGGGGCTGATCCGGTTCCACTGGTAGGTCCAGACGCCGTCCTTCAGGCGGAAGCAGAGGAGGCGGTTGTCATCGCCGTCGGAGGCGGCGACGAACAGGCAGTCGCCGGAGGCGGGCTGCACGCAGTCCAGCGTGCGGTAGTCGTCCTTTTCCGCCCGGATGCGCAGGTAGGACTGCACGTCCGCGGGCAGGGCATTCAGGACGGATGCGCCGTCGGCAAGCGCGGGAAGGCTGCACAGCATCAGCGCCAGTGCCAGCAGGATCGGGAACAGCTTCTTCATGGGATGACCTCCTGTCGTTCATGTGGTGTACACCAACAGAACGGGAGGCGCACGGAAGATATTCCCTGCGGCGCAAGAGTTTACAAGTGTAACACCGGACGCTCAGCAGGGCAGGTGACGCAGGAGCCAGGGGAGCATCCGGCGGTTCGTCTCGAACACATGACGGTATTTGCTGCTGTCTGCAAAGGCGGCGATGGAGAGCAGCTCGTTGCCCAGAAGCAGGGCGGGGACTGCCTGCCATTCCCCGGCGGTCAGCGGCGAAACCTGATCGTAGCCGGTCAGGAGCGCCCGGCAGAACACCGGCCAGTTCTCCTGCCAGGGGAGATCGTCATGCTCAAACACCTCCGACAGCACGGCCGTCGCGGTGTAGCAGGGGTCGAAAACACGGGTGAAGCGGCGGCTGAGATCAAAATCGACAAAGCCTGTCTCCCCGCCGCAGTCGATCAGGTTGGCGGGGTTGGGGTCGCGGTGGATGAGGACCGGCGGAAGCGCGCGGAGGGCTTCGACCTGCTGCGCGTAATCGGCGGGGAAATCCTCCGGCAGGAAGTCCCGGGCGCGGGGCAGCGCCCAGTTCAGGATGTGGTCGGAATACGGCTCGTCATCCGCGCCGGCGGCGTCGCCGAGGGCTTCGGCAGCCTTGTGGAGCCGCGCCAGCGCCGCGCCGATGCGCAGGCCGCTTTCCATGGGCGTGCGGATCAGGTCGGCGGAGCGCATGGGTGCGCCCGGGACGCGGCGGCACAGGGTCATCCACATCCCCGCCGGGAAGGGCAGGGCGCAGCGGCCGTCCGGCAGCGGAAGCGCCCGCGCGGAGGGGATGCCCTGCGCATCCAGCGCATCGGCCAGAAGCACCGCCAGGCGGCAGGATTGCTCATCCAGATAGGCCTTGAGGACATGGTCGTCGCCCGCATACATCGCGGAGTCGCTGATCTGCCCGCCATGGGGGAAGATCACGGGCGTCAGGGGAAGCGAAGCGTACTCACCGCCCCAGTGGGCGAGGGCTTCGCGGAAGCGTTCACGGGTCAGCATTCGGTATACCTCCTCCTTCAGCACAGGGACGGACGGCGCAGCGGCCGGGTGGAGGCGCAGATAAGCGGCGGGGGGCATGCCGTATTCGCGGCGGAAAGCGCGGAAGAAGCCGGAATGGGTGTCAAAGCCCCAGCGGAGCGCCGCGTCGGTCGCGCCCATGCCCTGACTCATGTGCCAGATGGCATGCGCCAGCCTGCGGCGGGTGCGGTAGCGCCGGAGCGGCATGCCCACCTCCTGCGAGAACAGGTGCAGGAAATGCCACAGGGAGTAGCCGGACTTTTCGGCGAGCTCTGCGGGCGACAGGTCTGCATCGAGGGTCGCTTCGATCAGGTCGAGGATGCGCTGCATCGTCATCCCTCCTTTCGTGCCGGGTCATCCCGGCGATGGTCTGATGATAGCACGGAGGAGGCCGCCGGGGCTTTCCGTCCTTGCGGAAGAGGCGGGAATGTTCATGCGCCCCGCCCTGCCGGCGGATCCGTTCCCCGGACAAAAAAGGCAGACCGCCCGGTCGTGGGCAGCCTGCCTGTGGGGGTCACTGGTCGTCGGCGCTGTCTTCGTTCCCGGCTTCCTCGGCGGCCTTGCGGCGGTAGACGAGGATGCCCAGGATGGTGGCGGCGGAGAGGAAGGTGACGGTGCTGATGGCCATCAGCAGGTCCTTGGCCTGGGGCAGCACGCCCACGAGGACGACACACAGGACGCTCAGGATGATCAGGACGAGGCCGACGATGGCGGCGATACGCTGTTTGTTCATAGGTGTTCCTTTCTGACGGGAGGTCGGGCGGTCAGGCCGCAGGGAGGGGGTCACTGGAACCAGGGGCGGAACTTGTCGGCGATCCACTGGATCACCGGACCGAGGAAGAGGCAGGCGGCCACGGTGAACAGGCCGATCTGGCCGCCCAGCAGCACGCCGATGGCGGTCATGAGCGTGTCGTAGCCGATGCGGATGGGCGCGAAGGGGATCTTCTTCGTATGGGCGGCGATGATCTGCGGGACCGCGTCGTAGGGCGCGGAGCCCAGCTCCACCACCATGTAGAACGCAACGGCCACCAGGAACAGCGCCGTGGTCGGGATGAAGACGCCGCCGCGCACCAGCAGCGATTCGACCTCGCCCGGGAGCAGCGATTCCACCACGGGCTTGAAGAAATCGCGGGAGTAGCCCACCAGCACCATGTTCGCCAGGGAGCCCAGGCCGATGAACCGGCCCTCCTTCAGCAGCAGGATGATCACCAGCAGGATCAGGTTGAAGATGAACTGCCACGTCCCCAGGCCTTCCCAGCCCAGCACGTTCTGCGCGAAGCTCAGGTTCAGCACGGTGCTGGGGTCGGTGCCCACGCGCAGCTTCTCAAAGAAGGCCACGCACATGCCCATCAGGATGACGCTCAGCAGCAGCACCGGGATGCGGCGCTCCATGTGGGGCTGGCAGAAAAGATGACGGTAAAGCTTCTTCAGCATCGGGGATCCTCCGGAGGGGGATGATTTTCCTGCCTATATTAGCACATCCGGCGGCGCTTGTCAGCCCCCAAAATGAGAATTTGTCCAAGCTTTTTTCCTCCCCGGCGTATTGTGCAAGCTGCGGCGGGAGTGTTATAATGGGGACAGTATTCTTGCAGGGGAGGCTGGCGCGGCATGTCGCTCATCACATCGGCCCGGAGCTTTGTCCGGCGGGTCCGCCATGACGGCGTCCGCTGCATTCCCGATATGGTTTATACGCGCCTGATGACCCTCATCCACCGGGACGTGCTCGAAAGGGAAAACGCAGCCCGGCGGGCGGAGGAGGCGGCGTATCAGACGTGGAGGCGGCGGCATGAGCGGCCGGACCCCGCGCCCTTCCACACGGACAGGCGGCTGTCCTTCCTGATCCCGGCGTACAACACCCGTCCGGAGCACCTGCGGGCGCTGGCGGATTCGCTCCTGGCGCAGTCCTGCCACCGGTGGGAGGCCTGCATCTACGATGGTGCAAGCCCCGACGCCCGGACCCGCGAGGCGCTGGCGGAGCTGGCGGCGCGGGATGCGCGCTTCCGCGTGGTCATGGGGGAGGAAAACGACGGCATCTCCGGCAACACGAATAGGGCTTATGCCATCGCAGCGGGGGATGTGATCGCCCTGTGCGACCATGACGACCTGCTGGCGCCGGATGCGGTGCGCTGCATCCTGGAGGCGGCGGAGGGCGGCGCGGACTTCATCTACACCGACGAGGACAAGGTCTCTGAGGACGGCACGCGCTTCTTCGAGTCGCACCTGAAGGCGGATTACGCCCCGGATGCGCTGCGGGCGGGCAACTATGTCTGCCACATCACTGCCATGACCCGCGACCTGGCGGAGGAGCTCATCCGGGCGGACGGGGCTCTGCTGCGCAGCGCGTTCGACGGCTCGCAGGATCATGACCTGGCGCTGCGGGCCTGCGAGCGGGCCCGGAAGATCGTGCATATCCCGCGCATCCTGTATCACTGGCGGATGCTGGACGCGTCCTTCAGCCATCAGAAGGCGGAGAAGTGCGTGCAGGCGGCTTGCCATGCGGTGCAGGAGCAGCTGCACAGGACCGGGCTGGAGGGCCGGGTTGGCATGGAGACGCTCAGGGTCCGCATCCGCTATGCCGTGCCGGAAGGGGCGGTGACGGCCATCGTCATGGGCGAGGGGCGCATCCCGCCGCTGCCGGGAGAGGTCATCCGCGTCGGCAGCCCGGAGGAGCGCAATGAGGCCGCCCGGCGCGCCAAAGGGGAGTACCTGCTGTTCCTGCACAGCGGCATGACCCCGCTGGACCGGCAGACGAAGGAAAACTGGCTGGACGAGATGCTCATGTATGCCCGGCGGCCTGACGTGGGCTGCGTGGGCTCGGCGATCCTGGACGCAAAGCGGTTCTACCGCCACGCGGGCTATGCGGTGGACGTCCCCGGCGGCGCGGTCAGCCATCATGCCGGGCAGTGGCTGTACGGCCGGCCGTATATGATCACCGACCGGCTGGTGCGGAATGTGACGGGCGTGAGCGGCGGGCTGCTGCTGATCCGGCGGGAGCTGTTCCTGCGTCTGGGCGGCTTCGGCGACTATGCCGGCGACCTTGCCGGCGCAGACCTGGGCCTGAAGTGCCTCGGGGCCGGGCTGGTCAACGTTTATACGCCCCATGCGCGGATGGTGTGCCGGGGGACGCTGCCCTGCCTGAACGGCGAAACGCCCCGGGAGGACCTGCAGCGCTTCCGCAGCGCCTGGGGAGAGCATCCGCAGGAGCGGTATTACAGCCCGCTCTTCACCCGTGACGGACGCATGACCATCGACATGACGGAACAGGAGGCCGAAGAATGAAGGAGCATCCCCTCTGGCGCTACGGTTTCCTGCTGGAGCAGCTGGTGAAAAGGAACTTCAACACCAAATACCGGCAGAGCATGCTGGGCGTGCTGTGGTCGTTCCTCAATCCGCTGATGACCATGGCGGTGCAGTACATCGTGTTTTCGACCCTGTTCCGCTCGGACATCAGCCATTTCCCGGTGTACCTGCTCACGGGCATCATCCTGTTCAACTTCTTCAACGAGTGCGTGACGCTGGGGATGGACTCCATCGTGCTCAACGGGCCGCTGATCACCAAGGTTGCCGTGCCCCGGCTGATCTATCCGCTCAGCCGCAGCCTGTCCTCGCTGATCAACCTGGTCATTTCGCTGGCGCCGCTGCTGGGCGTGATGCTCCTGTCCGGCACGCCCCTGACCCCGGCGCTGCTGCTGGTCCCGCTGGCGGTGGTGCTGATGTTCCTGTTTGCGCTGGGCATGGCGCTCATCCTGTGCACGATGAACGTGTTCTTCCGGGATACGCGCTTTCTCTGGAGCGTGGTGAGTCTGCTGTGGACCTACGCCACGCCGATCTTCTACCCTATCAGCATCATCCCGGCGGCATGGCAGCCGCTGTTCCGGCTGAACCCCATGTACCAGTTCATCACGCTCCTGCGCACCATCGTCATCGGCGGTGCGCTGCCCTCATGGGGGCAGTGGGGGATGTGCGCGTTGTGCGCGCTGCTGCCGCTGGGGCTGGGGCTGTATGTGTTCCGGCGCAACGAGCATAAATTCGTGTTCCATCTGTGAGGAGGTGCAGGATGCCCAGTGCAATGATCGAGGTCAGCCATATCACGATGGATTTCCGCATGGACAAGAACTGCACCACCAACCTCAAGGAATATGTCCTCAACCTGCTGACCGGCAAGCGCCGGGTGGAGATGTTCCATGCGCTGGACGACGTGTCATTCACGGTGGACAAGGGTTCCATCACCGGGCTGATCGGCCACAACGGCGCGGGAAAATCCACTATCCTCAAGGTGATCAGCGGCATCTACCGCCCCACGAAGGGGACGACGCGGGTGCAGGGGCGGATCGTACCGATGCTGGAACTGGGCAGCGGCTTCGATGCGGAGCTGACCGGGCGGGAGAACATCCTCCTCAACGGCGCGATCCTCGGGTATTCGAAGGCGTTCCTGCTGCCGAAGGTCGATGAGATCATCGCATACAGCGAGCTGCAGGACTTCATCGACATGCCCCTGAAGACCTACTCCTCGGGGATGCTGGCGCGTCTGGCGTTCTCCATCGCCGCGGTGGTGGAGCCGGATGTGCTGATCGTGGACGAGATCCTTTCCGTGGGCGACGAGCGCTTCCAGCGCAAGAGCCGCGCAAGGATGCTGGAGATGATGACGAATGCAGGCACGACGGTGCTCTTCGTCTCCCACAACCTCAGGCAGCTGCGGGAGATGTGCGACCGGGTCATCTGGCTCGATCACGGGCGCATCCGGGCGGAGGGAACCGCGCAGGAAATCTGCGATGCATATGAAAAGGAAGCGGAGGCGACGGTATGACGAAGCGTGTGGATGCCGAGAAGCTGATCGGCCTGATCTTCGGGCTGATCGGGGTGTTCTTTGTCGTGATGGGCGTTGTGTTCATGGCGGTGTGCAGCGACCGGCTGCCGCAGGTGTTTACGGCCGAGGTCTGGCTGAATGATCCGCCGGATGAACTGGCGCTGCCCATCGTGGGCGTGGTTTTCGCGGCCATCGGCGCGTTCTTTGCAGCGATGGGCGGCGGATTCCTGCTGTACGCCCGTCACAGGCGGCTGCTGCAGGAGGAACTGGAGCGTTACGGCACCCGCGTGACGGGCACGGTGGCGGAGATCTATATCGACCGCAGCGTCCGCGTCAACGGCCGCAGCCCCCTGCGCATCATGGTGCAGGTGCAGCATCCCTTCACCGGCATGACGCAGGTGGTGCGTGGTCCGCGGGTCTGGCAGACGAGCCTGTCCGTGGGCGACCCGGCGGAGGTGCTCTTCGATCCGCAGGATGAGAAGAAGCATGTCGTGCTCCTGCCCGGCGAGGAAAACGCATGACGGAGCGGTACCGGCTGGACGGGGAGCTGCTGCCGACGATCCCCGTGCCCCATGATGGGGTGATCACCCGGCTGGAGATCGGCGGGGACTGCATCACCTTCCGCTTTGAGGAGGACATTGGCCGCCGCGACGCCATCGCGTACATCCACCCGGGGGCGAAGTCGCTCATCATCCGCTATCACCTGACGGAGGACGGATTCCGCCTGTACCGGTGGCATCGGCGGATCCCGCTGCTGTTTCCGAAGGGGTACTACAAGGAGGTCGCGCGCCCTTGCCCGGAGAAGCTGACGGCGCACCGGCTGGAGTACCTGTACCACAACGTGGGGTACTGTTCTGTGATCACCACGCTGTATTCCCGGGGGTATCTGATCCTGGATGCATCCGTGGACAGCGTGGAGTACGAGTGGATCGACTGATGCGGAATTGAACAGGAATCGCGCCTGCCGGGACATGGGCTGTGCTCCGGCGGGCGCTTTCGTTTCCGGGGCGGTGAATTCTTTGGCGGAGGCGTCACAAGAATCGCGTTTCATATGAAATCTTATCTTGACAGCGTGGGGAAAAACCGGTACAATAAAAACTGATCGGCTGTCGGGCGTTGGCGGAAACGCATCGCCCATGCTGTTATTCGATACAGTCCCTGTTTACCTGAAACCCGTGCATGACGCGATCCGTCCGCTGCACGTCAATTTTCGGCGGCTGTCCCCTGCGCATGTCGGGGTCGGTCGGCTGCATAGAAAGCGCATATGGGGGAGGCGCGAGTCTCCTTCTGGCCGGGCCGCATCCCAGCGGCGGCGGTTTTAGTCGTTTTTGTGAGGCGCAGGTGTACCATTTTGGTCTGCCTGCCGGTAAAATTCTGGTATTCATACCGTCTGCCGGATATCCTCTTTTCGATGACGCGTCTGCGGGGCAGGTGCGGCAGGCTTTTTCGATTGCCGAAATCGCTGCGTCACGTGCCGTTTCCGGGTCGCCTGTGTCGGGAGGAGCGTATTTGCGGGGAGCGTGTTCCCTGCGGCTTTTTCGCCGTGCAGATGTGTCGGAGCAGCCACAGCCGTGCGGGCATTGCGCCTGCGCGGCTTTTTACATGCAGCCGCTGCCTGCCGGCGGGGATCGTCCCGCCCGCGAGCGTTACCTGCCATACTGAATCATTACAAGGAAATGGAAACAAAATAGGGAAAAGGAGGGAGAACCAACCGTGGAGATTTTTCTGTGGATCCTTGCGATCATCGTTTGCGCGGCGGCGGCCGGCTTCGGCGGCTATACGTACCGCAAGAGCGTGATCGAGAAGAAGATCAACCGCAGCGAAGAAACGGCGCGCCGCCTGTACGATGACGCCGTTCGCAAGGCGGACGATTACAAGAAGGAAAAGGTGCTGGAGGCGAAGGAGGAGATCCTGAAGGCCCGCGCCGCAATGGACGCCGAGAAGACCGCCGCCGAGCGCGAGATCCGCGACCGCCGCACCGAGGTGCAGCGCAGCGAGAACCGTCTGGTGCAGCGCGAGGCGTCGCTGGACAAGCGTTCTGACAGCCTGGACAACCGTGAGAGCGACCTGAAGAAGCGTTCCGACAACCTCGACCGCAAGGAAGAGGAGATCGACCGCCTGCAGGAGGAGGCCGAGGCGCTCCACCAGAAGCAGACCACCGAGCTGGAGCGCATCGCTGCCATGACCCAGGACGAGGCCAAGCAGATCATCATCGAGCGCGTGCAGAAGGAAGCGTTCCACGACGCTGCCGCGCAGGTGCGTGACATCGAGGCCCGCGCCAAGGAAGAGGCCGAGAAGAAGGCCCGCAACATCATCGCGCTGGCGATCCAGAAGTGCGCCGCCGACCACGTCGCGGAGAGCACCGTGTCCGTCATCGCTCTGCCCAATGACGACATGAAGGGCCGCATCATCGGCCGCGAGGGCCGCAACATCCGCGCCCTGGAGACCGCCACCGGCGTTGACCTCATCATCGACGACACCCCCGAGGCGGTCATCGTGTCCGCCTTCGATCCGGTCCGCCGCGAGGTGGCCCGCCTGACGGTGGAGAAGCTGATCAACGACGGCCGCATCCACCCCGCCCGCATCGAGGAGACGGTCGAGAAGGCCCGCAAGGAGGTC
>SVGU01000084.1 GCA_015056155.1 Clostridiales bacterium | reverse complement strand
CATTAACACTGATACCCAGAACATCACAAAGTTCAAGCATAATAGACGAGTCGGGCAGAGATTTGCCAGTTTCCCATTTTGATATTGCTCTGTCGGTAATGTTCAGTTTTTCTGCCAACTGCATTTGCGTTAGGTTTTCCTTTTTTCTGCACTCGGCAATGAACTTTCCAATTTTTACTTGGTCCATAGGCTACCTCCTTTCGCTTTCAGTATAGACAATTAGGGGACCAAAGAACACGAACCGATGGTTGAGTGGAGAGAAATCAACCATCGGTGGGGTGAAAATTGACCGTCAAATTCAAGTTTGTCGCTTTCATTCTATCACGCAGAACAAGAAACAGCAAGCCTTGGCGGGCTTGCTGTTTCGGTATTTCTTTGGTGCAAAGGGAAGGATAACTCCATCCTTTCCATCTCCCCTGCTGATGTTTGCAGATTGGGCGGGTGGATTCGCCTTTGCTGCTGGTTTGTCGGGGCGGTCAGTTGCTTTCTTGTGAGTTGGATGAACTGTTCGAGGGTCTCTCCGGTTGGAGAGACCCTCGAAGGCGTTGTGGGAGTGTTTTCCGCTGCGGCAGGGTCTCCGACGGAGAGGGCTTACGCTTTAACGTTCCTCGTCGCTTTCGCCAAGGCGAAGTCCCCACTGGGGACACGTTCCCACGGAACGCCCTCCACCTGCGCCAGGTGCTTCACCCCTGGCCCCGTTTTTTCCGCCGCCCGTTACTTGTCGTTGTTGCGGGGATCCATCGCGTCGCGCAGGGCGTCGCCTACCAGGTTGATGCATACCACCAGCACAATCACCACCGTGCCCGCCGGAACCCATAGCCAGGGCTTCTCCGTCAGCAGCGTCAGCGACTGCGCAGCGTTCAGCAGATTCCCCAGCGACGCCGTCGGCGGCTGTACCCCCTGCCCCAGAAAGGACAGCGCCGCCTCGTCCAGGATGCTCAGCGCAAACACGCTCGTGGCATACACCAGCACCGGCGCGATCGTGTTGGGCAGGATCTCGCTGAAGAGGATGTACCGCCCCGGCATGCCCGCCGTCACGTCGCTGCGGACGAAGTTCGTCTCCCGCAGGCTCAGCACGTTGCCGCGCACCAGGCGGCACACGCCCGGCCAGTTCACGAAGCCGAGGATGACGATGATCGTCCACAGCCCGGGCTCAAAGATCGCCGCCGCCACCAGCACCAGCAGGATGTAGGGGAAGGACATCACCATGTCCGTCACCGCGCTAATGACGCGGTCGATCCAGCCGCCGAAATACCCGGCCGCCAGCCCCAGCGCCACGCCGATGGCCGTCGAAATGACCGTCGCCACCGCGCCCACCATGAGCGAGATGCGCATGCCGTAGAGCACGCGGCTGAACACATCGCGGCCGCTCTTGTCCGTGCCGAGCAGATGCGTTTCACTCGGGGGCTTGCCGCCGATGCCCTTGAGGTCGGCCTTCGTCGGCTCCCACGGCGCGATCGCCGGCGCAAGCAGCGCCAAAAGGATCAGCGCCGTCAGCACAAACAGGCACACCACCGCCAGACGGTGACGGCAGAAGCGCTTCCAGACCGTTATCACATTTCTCATCTGTCAGCCCTCCCGTCAGTCGTAGCGGATCGTCGGATCGACCAGCGCGTACACGATATCCGTCAGCAGATTCGCGGCCAGCACCACCACCGCCGACAGCAGGCACACGCCCATCACCACCGGATAGTCGCGGCTGGTGATGGCGCTGAAGGTCTCCATGCCCAGTCCCGGCCACGAGAACACCTGCTCCACGATGACCGCGCCGCCAAAGAGCATCGGCAGCTGCATGCCGATCACCGTCACGATGGACAGCAGCGCATTGCGCCACGCATGCCGCCCCACGACGAGCCGCCGGCCCAGGCCCTTCGCCTTCGCCGTGCGCACATAGTCCATTTCGAGGATCTCCAGCACCGCCGAGCGGACATAGCGGATGTTGCTGCCCGCGATGGTCGCCGCCAGCACGATCACCGGCATCACCATGTGCGCGAGCACGTCCGGGAAGTCGCCGCCGGTGTTGGGCGTGGTCATGCCCGAGGAGGGCAGCCATCCCAGCGTCACATGGAACACATACACCAGGATCAGCGCGAGGAAAAAACCCGGCACGCTGGAAAGGAAGAACGAGGTGGTGACGACCGCATAGTCCCGCTTCTGATAGCGGTGCACGGCGCTGTAAATACCTGCCGGGATGGCGATCAGCAGCCCGACCGCCATCGCCGCGCCCATCAGCAGCAGCGTGGGGCCGAGCTTGGAGCCGATGATCTTCGTCACGGGCTCGTAGCTCTCGTAGCTGTAGCCGAGGTTGCCGGAGAGCACATCGCCCAGCCAGCCCAGGTACTGCTTCCACACCGGCTGGTCCAGCCCCCACTCTGCCGCGCGCAGGGCGATCGCCTCCTGCGACATGCGCGGGCCGGTCATCATTTCCACCGGGCTGCCCGCCAGGGACATCAGCGCGAAGTCGATGATCGTGATGCCCAGCAACACCGGCAGCGCCAGCAGCAGCTTTTTCAGGATGTATTTAAGCACGGGCCGCACCTCCCTCATCGGGCGTCATGGCCCGCATGCAGGCCGACAGGTGCCCGCCGCCGCCCTGCACGGGCTGCAGCGCCCCGTCCTCCCGGGCGCAGGCTGCCTCCGCATACGGGCAGCGCAGCAGGAGCGGACAGCCGCTCTCCGGCCTGCGCCCCAGTTCGCCGGACAGCGCCGTCCGGGGTGCCTCCCGCTTCTGCGCGTCCATGACCGGCGCGGCGTCCACCAGCGCCCGGGTGTAGGGGTGCGCCGGCGTGCGGAACAGCGTCTGCGCGTCGCCGATCTCCACCATGCGGCCCATGTACATCACGCCCATCCGCTGGCTCACATAGCGCACCGCCGCCAGCCCGTGGCCGATGAAGATGCACGTCAGCTTCAGCTGCGCCTGCAGGTCCCGCAGCAGGTTCAGGATCTGCGCCTGCACGGACACGTCCAGCGCCGAAACAGGCTCGTCCAGCACCAGCAGCTCCGGCTTCAGCCCCAGCGCCCGCGCCAGGCACACCCGCTGCCGCTGACCGCCGGACAGCTCATGGGGGTAGCGGTCCATCATGTCCTCCGGCAGGCCGACCAGCGCCAGCAGCTCCGCCACGCGGCTCTTCGCTTCCCGCCGGGTCGTCATGCGATGGTACAGCATCGGCTCGGCAATCAGGTCGATCACGCGCTTGCGGGGATTGAGGGACGAGCCGCTGTCCTGGAAGACCATCTGGAATTTCGGGCGCAGTCGGCGGCGCTGCCGCTCCGGCAGGCTGTCGATGCGCTGTCCCTTCAGCCAGACCTCGCCGGCTGTGGGCGCCTCGATGCCCATGATGAGCCGCGCCAGCGTCGATTTTCCGCAGCCCGACTCCCCCACCACGCCAAAGAACTCGCCCTCGCGCACGGTCAGGTCAACGCCGTCCACCGCGTCGAGGTACACAGGGTGCAAAAGGGTGCCGCCGGTGCGGTAGCGCTTGCGGAGGCCGCGGATCTCCAGCATGTTCATCACGCGTCCTCCCTTCGCTCGCAGCGCACGGGATGCGCCGCCTCCGCATCGTATCCGGGTTGCTTTCCGCAGCCCTCCGCATGGGGGCAGCGCGGCGCGAACCGGCAGCCCTCCATCGTATCATACCTTTCCGGCACCGCGCCGGGGATGGCGTAGAGCCTGCGCTCCTTCGGGTCGTCAATGCCCGGGACCGCCGCCATCAGCGCCTGTGTGTAGGGGTGCTGCGGGTGCGTCAGCAGCGTCTGTGTGTCAGCAGCCTCCACGCACTGCCCGGCGTACATGACCACCACCCGGTCGGCCAGCTCCGCCACCACGCCCACATCATGGGTGATGAGCAGCACGCCCAGCCCCTCGTCCCGCAATTGCCGCAGCAGCAGCAGGATCTGACGCTGCACGGTCATGTCCAGCGCCGTGGTCGGCTCGTCGGCGATCAGCAGCTTCGGCCCGCAGGCCAGCGCCATGGCGATCATCACCCGCTGGCGCTGTCCGCCGGAGAGCTGGTGCGGAAAGCGCCGCATCGCCCCGGCCGGATCGGGGATGCCGACCTTGCCCAGCAGCTGCACGGCCCGCGCCTGCGCCGCCTCCCGGGTCATGCCCAGGTGCCGCTGCATGCCCTCGGTCATCTGCAGCCCGATGGTCAGCACGGGGTTGAGGGAATACATGATGTCCTGGAAGATCATCGCCATGTCCCGCCCGCGCACCTTGTCCATTTCGCGCTCCGTCAGCGTCAGCAGCTCCCGGCCGTCAAAGCGGATGCTGCCGCCGGTGACGTGTCCCTGCCGGGGCAGCAGCCCCATCACGGACAGGGCGGTGATGCTCTTGCCGCAGCCGCTCTCGCCCACCACGCAGACGATCTCGCCCGCGTTCACCGTCAGGCTGACCCCGTCGGCGCACTGAACGGCCTTCTTGCCGCGCCCGAAGGCGATATCCAGATCGCGGATCTCCAATAAAGGCTTGCGCGCTTCCATCCTGCCGCCCTCCTTTCCCGTCAATTTCGGAAACCCGGCCAGCCCCGCAGGACTGGTCGGGCAATGTTTTTATTCAGCAATGTCCCACTCATGCACGTTCACGAAGGTGCCGAACACATCCGGCTGCGCGTTCGTCAGGCGGTTGGACACCGCGCCCATCGCGGACACGATGTAGGCGGAGATCATCGGCACATCCTCGACCACCGCGCGGTTGATGGCCAGATACGCCCCTCGGACAGCCTCCACGTCCGTGCTCTGCTGCGTCAGGGCGAAGTGCTCGTCCAGCGCGGGGTTGACATAGCGCGTCCAGCCGCCCTCGGACAGCAGCCAGGACACGTCGATGTACGGGTCGATCGGCGGGATGGTGTACTGCACGCTCAGCACGTCGAAGCTGCCCTCGACGGCCACGCCCATCAGGCTGTCCAGATCCAGCGTGCGGATCTCGATCTTCAGCCCCAGCTCCTCCATCAGGGAGGCGATCAGCTCCACGACGCTGACGAAGGTCGCGTCGCCGCTGTCGGTGTACCACATCAGGCTGGTGTTCACACCGTCCGCCTTCGCCGCCTCGATCAGCGCGGCCGCCTTCTCCGGATCATAGGCCGTCACGCCCAGCTCCTCGGAATAGAAGGGCGAGGCAGAGCAGAGGAACGCGTCCACCGTTTCGCCGCTGCCGCCCAGCATCTCCTCCCGGATCAGCTCGCGCGGAATGCCGCACAGCAGCGCCTGACGGATGCGCACGTCCGTCACATTCTGCACGTTGAAGAAGATGCACTGATTGGTGATGGGCGAGCCGGGCACCGCCGCTGCGTTGGGCAGGGCGCGGATGGCGTCGTAATCCTCCAGGAGGACGGAGGCCATCGTCTGCTGCACCAGGTCGATCTCGCCCGTCTTGAGTCCGGCGAGCAGCTGCGCAGGCGTGGTGATGTTCAGGTTGAGGTAGTCCAGCTTCGGCGCGCCGAGGAAGTAGTTGGCGTTGGCGCGGTAGCGGACATAGTGGCTGGTGTCGGCCTCCGTGATGAAGAAGGGGCCGGAGACCACATCCGGCTGCTGGAACCAGGGGTGGGTCAGCAGCTGGTCGCGGGGGATCGCGCCCAGCACATGCTCCGGCAGCACGAACAGGTAGCGGCCGAAGTTGTTCTGGAAGGTGTTCAGGGAGGTCGGCCACTTGACCGTCACGGTGACGGTCTTGTCGTCCACGGCCTTCACGCCCTCGATCTCCGTCGCGCCGGAGGGCAGCATGCCCGCATCGTCCGTGCCGACGATCATGTACTGGCTGAGGATCGCTCGGCCCGCCTCCGGGCTGGTCAGCAGGAGCAGGGTGAAGACCAGGTCCTCGCTGGTGACGGGCTGGCCGTCCGACCAGACCGCGTTCTCCTGCAGGCGGATGGTGAAGGTGAGGTTGTCGTCGGTGGTGATGCTCTGAGCCAGCTGGGGCACGAATTCCAGCTCCCTGTTCAATTCCACCAGCGGCAGGAAGGTCAGCGACAGGGCGTACTTCATCACCTCCGTGCCGTCGATCAGCAGCGGATTGATGCTGGACAGGGTGCCGGTCGCGGCGATATTGGCAGACTTGGGCGCGCTGTTCTCCGCAGCGGCGCAGCCCGTGCAGCACAGCATGACTGCCGCCAGCAGCAGCGGCAAGAGATCTCGCAGCAGCTTCTTCATCATCGTTGTCCTCCTTTGGTCGTCTTGTGGTCAAAGATCATTGTTGCTCGGCGTTCAGGAGCGTATTCACCGCGTCAATGACCGCCTGCGAGGTGATGGTCGCGTAGGACACGGCGTCCACGGCCTGCTGGCCCTCCGCCGCAACGCCGGTCAGAGCGAAGGGAGCGGTTTTGCCGATGAACTGCCGGATCCAGCTTTCCTTCTCACACTTGCGGCCAAGACCGCCGTCCTCGCCGGATGCGTCCACGGTCATGTCCGTGATCACGCCCTGCGCGTCCACCACGATCGTGACCGTCACGTCGCTCTTGTAGCCCCGCACCGTCAGCGTCATTTCGCCGCCGACTGCTTCAGGCGTGGCAGTCGGGGTGGGCGCGGGGGTGGGAGTTGGCGTTGCGGTCGGAGTTGCCGTGGGGGTCGCCGTCGGCGTCGCCGTGGGCGTGGCCGTAGGGGTCGCGGTCGGAGTTGCCGTGGGCGTGGCCGTAGGGGTCGCCGTGGGCGTTGCGGTAGGTGTCGCCGTCGGGGTTGCCGTAGGTGTCGCCGTCGGGGTCGACGTGGGCGTGGCCGTAGGGGTCGCCGTGGGCGTGGCCGTTGGAGTTGCCGTAGGGGTCGCCGTGGGCGTGGCGGTCGGCGTTGCCGTCGGGGGCGCCGTGGGCGTTGCCGTTGGGGTCGACACGGGGATGAACGTCGTGGGCGCTGCAGGCACCTCCGTGTGCTGCGACATCGCCGGGACAGCCTGTTCCTGCCGCGCGATCAGCGCCAGCGTCACCCCGGACGCCAATAGCAGGATCAGCAAAATCAGCATGACTTTCTTCATATATGATCACTCCTCCAGCCGCAGGCAGGCCATCGCCAGCTCCGTGAAGAACTGCGCCGCCGGATAAAGGGCCTGCGGATCAACGGTGAATTTCGGATGGTGCGCCGGGTATGTGCCGCCGGTGCCGATGCGCACGAACAGCCCGGGACGGCCCTGCGCGTAGCGGGAGAAGTCCTCCGCGCCCATGGTGTTTTCCTGCAGGCAGGTCAGCAGCCCGCATTCGCCTGCGACCCTTCGCGCCAGTGCGCACAGCCCCGCGTCGTTCACCACCGCAGGCGAACCGCGCGTCCAGCCGATCTGCGCCGTCACGCCGTATGCCGCTGCGGTACCCCCGACGATCTCGCGGAAGCGCCGCTCCGCCAGTTCCCGGTCAGCCGCGTCAAGGGTACGGACCGTACCCTCGAAGAACGCCGTCTCCGGGATGACGTTCCACGTGCTGCCCGCCTCCACATGGGTGACGCTCACCAGCCGGGGCGCAAAGGGGTCCATCGACCGGCTGACGATGGTCTGCAGGGATTGCAGCACCGCGCCCAGCGCCGGAACGGGATCCACGCCCTTGTGGGGGTGCGCCGCATGGCAGCCGCTGCCGCGCAGCGTCACCTCGAAGCGGTCCACCGCCGCCATCACCGGGCCTTCCTTGACGCCCAGCGTGCCCACCGGCATGCCCGCCGACGTGTGTCCGGCAAGGAACAGCCGACAATCGTCCGTCAGCCCTGTCTGCATCACCAGCAGCCCGCCCCGGTCGATCTCCTCCGCCGGCTGGAACACGACCTTGACCGTGCCGCGCCATTCCCGACGGCGCTCATGCAGCATCAGCGCCGCACCGAGGATGCAGGCCGCATGGAAATCGTGCCCGCAGGCGTGCATGCAGCCGGGGTTCTCCGACGCATAGGGCAGCCCGGATTCCTCCGCGACCGGCAGCGCGTCGATGTCCGCCCGCAAGCCGATGACCGGCGCAGCGCGGCCCTCGCCCTCGCCGTGCAGCACTGCGATCAGCCCCGTCGCCAGTCCGCTGTCCAGCACCTCAATGCCGTGGGATTCCAGCGTTTCGCGGATTTTCCGGGTCGTTTCATGCTCCTGCAGCCCCGTTTCCGGGTGCCGGTGCAGCCATTTGAACAGCTCTGTCAGCCTGCCTTGCATGCCGTTTCCCTCCCTCCGCGCGTTCCGTTGCCGGCGCAACGATATCACACCAATTATATACTATCGTTTTACTGTATAAAAGTCAACCGGAATTTGCCTGAGCATCGCGTTTTATGGTCGAAATTTGCCCACTTTCTCCCCATTCCTTGACAAAAAGCACCCGGCGTGTATACTGGAAGCATGGCTGTATCCAATTCAATATCCATCCAGAGAGAGGAGAAAGCAACATGAAGAAACTGCTCATCGCCCTGCTGATGCTGGCGCTGTGCCTGTCCGCAGCGGCAGCCGAGGACATGATCATCGACTTCGAGGCAGGCGGAAACGGCCCCTTCGGCCAGTCCGGCTCCTGCTCCGTGGGCGTGACCGGCGCGGTCGTCCATCAGGGCGGCAAGGCGCTGTCCGTCACCGGCCGTTCCGGCAATAACTGGGACGCCGCCGACCTGAACCGCACCTCCGCCGGCATCGAGCTGGGCACGCAGGTGACCGTCACCGCGTGGGTCTACGTGGACAGCGATGAAGAGGGCACCTTCGTCATCGCCAAGTCCGGCGCCGATTATGGCTGGCTGGGCAACGCGACCTTCGCCGGCAAGACGTGGACGGAGATGAAGGCCACCTTCACCCTCGAGGACGATGTGAACATCCGCTTCCAGAACGCGAGCGAAAACTGGAACAATGCGAGCTTCTACATCGACGATGTGACCGTCTCCGTCGCCGCTGCGGCCTCCGAGGCCGAGATGACGGCGACCGTGTTCGACTTTGAGACCGGCGTGCCCGCGCAGTTCCTGCAGTCCGGCTCCGCCGCCCCCAAGGCCGGCGAGACCGCCCACAGCGGCTCCGGCTCCCTGCACGTCACCGGCCGCTCCGGCAACAACTGGGACGCCGTTGACCTGAACGCCGCCGCCATGGGCATCGTGGTGGACGCGCCCGCGAAGATCACCGCCTGGGTCTATGTGGACAGCGACGAGGAAGGCACCTTCGTCATCGCCAAGGCCAGCGGCGACTACGCCACCCTCGGCTCCGTCACCTGCCCCGGCAAGACGTGGACGGAGATCACCGCCTCCTTCTCACTGGATCAGCCGGTGAACATCCGCTTCCAGAACCTGAGCGAGAACTGGAACAGCGCCGAGTACTACATCGACGATGTGACCGTCGAGGTCGGCCAGGCCCCCGAGGCGGTTGAATCCACCGAGCCCCCGATCGAGTATGCCTCCGACTTCTCCGCCGGCACCGACGGCTGGTACGCCCGCTCCGCCGGCGGCGCAGAGGTCTCCGTCACGGAGGACAATGCGCTCCTCATCACCGGCCGCACCGCCACCTGGAACTCCCCCGGACGCGACTTCCCCCTGGTGACCGGCAAGACCTACAACCTGTCCGTGCTGGTCAAGCAGGATCAGGTGGATTCCACCGGCTTCATCCTGTCCGTCGCCCACACCCGCGACGATGCGGAGTCCTACGAGAATCTGGGCACCTGCACCGCCAGGAAGGGCGAATGGACGCTCATCCAGGCCACCTACATCGCCGGCCGCTACGACAAGTTCGTCCTGTACGTGGAGGGCGGCGCGGAGGATACCGAGTACGCCATCAAGGACTTCACCTGCGTGGAGCAGACGATGAAGTACGGCAAGGCCGGCATCCCCAGCCTCAAGGAAGTCTACGCCGATTATTTCGACTTCGGCACCGCCGTGGTCGGCTCCGAGGTCCTGGACGCGGACCGCATGGAGTTCTACAAGAGCCAGTTCAACATCTTCACCGCCGGCAACGAGATGAAGCCCGACTCCCTGCTGAACGTGGGCGAGTGCATCAAGGCCGTGCGCAAGAGCGGCGACCAGACCGAGGTGCGCGTCAAGTTTGACAGCTGCATCCCGCTGCTGGACTGGGCGAAGGAAAACGGCATCAAGATCCACGGCCACGTGCTCGTCTGGCACTCCCAGACCCCCCAGATGTTCTTCCACGAGGGCTACTCCATCAAGAATCCCCTCGTTTCCCGCGAGGTCATGCTGGCCCGCATGGAGAGCTACATCCGGCAGGTCCTGGAGTGGACGGAAGCCAACTACCCCGGCGTGATCGTCTCCTGGGACGTGGTGAACGAGGCGGTGGCTGACGGCTCCGCGAACCTGCGCGACTCCCTGTGGACGCAGGTCGTCGGTCAGGACTTCGTCAACCGCGCCTTCGAGTACGCCCGCAAGTACGCCGCGGAAGACGTGCTGCTGTACTACAACGACTACAACTCCGAAAACACGATGAAGAACCTGGGCATCCGCCGCCTGCTGGAGAGCCTCATCGCGGACGGCACGGTGGACGGCTACGGCTTCCAGAGCCATTACACTGCCACGGGCACCAGCATGTTCTACGTGGAGGTCGCCTGGAAGGAGATCGCCAAGTTCGTCCTGAACGACGGCACTCCCATCCGCCTGCGCGTGTCCGAGCTGGACGTGGGCATCCCCTCCAACACCGACGGCAACTGGCAGACCCAGGCCCGCTTCTACGACAAGGTGCTCAAGCTCTTCGTGCAGTACGCCGACCAGATCGAGGCTGTGCACACCTGGGGCACGGTGGACAACCTGTCCTGGCGCGCGGATGAATTCCCGCTGCTCTTCGACGGCGCTTCCCAGCCCAAGCCCGCCTTCTTCGCCATCGTGGACGGCGAATAATCCCAACATCTCAGAGGCATGCGTTTTCAGGCGCATGCCTCTTTCTTTTTCCTCTCCAGGATGTTCACACCGGCAGCAAAAGATAACCACCCGTCAAACGGGTGGTTTCCACAAAGGCTAAAAGCCTTTATTACCGGCCAGCGTCTAAAGGCGCTGGCTTTCACAATGTTCAAGCCTATTGCCTTTGTCACTTTTGCCGCCCCTTAAGGGGCGTTCGTATTACTTGCCACCCTTAAAAGGGTCTTCGTACTCTTTCACACTTAACTTATCCAAGGCGATATCATGCTTATCCTGGTCCTGAATGTACCTTTGAATCGTCGCTTCGTTTAGTCCCACCGTTGACACATAGTATCCTTCTGCCCAGAAGTGCCGGTTCCCGTACTTATACTTCAGATTTGCATGTTTGTCGAAGATCATCAGCGCACTCTTCCCTGTTAAGTATCCCATAAAGCTTGACACACTCATCTTTGGTGGTATACTTAACAGCAGGTGGACGTGATCCACCATCATGTGTCCTTCGATTATTTCTACTCCCTTGTTCTTACACAGCGTCTTTATGATGTCTCGCAGGTCTGCTCGATACTGATTATAGATCGCTTTCCGACGGTACTTCGGAGTAAACACGATGTGGTACTTACACATCCACTTGGTATGCGCCAGACTGTTCGTTTGGTTTGCCATACAACTCACCTTTCTTTTTGCAATAGGCCTGAACATCCTCATTGT
>SVGU01000083.1 GCA_015056155.1 Clostridiales bacterium | reverse complement strand
GCGGTATAATAGGCCTGTTCGGTGCTTCAGAAGTAATTGCAATGATAGCTGTTGCAGTACTGTTTATTGGCTTATTCATCGGAATTGCCTGGATTGTCGCAGTCCAGAAGAAATACAACAAAGGTGTGTTTTGATTAGACAAATTCCAATTTGTTGAGCAAACCAAAGCAGGTTTTCTCCCTCTTAGGAGGGCGCAATGATGCGCACCATTCCGGTGCGTTGCGTTTGTACAGCTACATAAGCAAACGAGCATCCACATACGGATGCTCGTTTGTTCGTTGCAGGATAAATTGTTCCTTAACAACCCTCCCGCCAACGGGGAGGCCTTTTTCGTTCCGTAAGCGTCGCCTTTTCCCGTTGCGAAAGCTGCCGAATGTGCTATAATACCGGTAGCACTGCGGCGCACAGCCGCCCGAACGGAGGAAACAGCATGCATCAGCTGACGAACCCCCTGCTGCCCGGCTTTTATCCGGATCCGTCCATCTGCCGGGTCGGGGACGATTTCTACATGGTCACCTCCAGCTTCAGCTACTTCCCCGGCGTACCGGTGTTCCACAGCCGCGACCTGTGCCACTGGGAGCAGATCGGCCACTGTCTGAACCGCCCGGAGCAGCTCCCCCTGGACTGGCAGCACATCTCCGGCGGTATCTATGCTCCCACCATCCGCTGGCATGACGGCCTGTTCTACATGGTCACCACCAACGTCAGCAGCGGAGGCAACTTCTACGTCACCGCCGAAGATCCGGCAGGCCCGTGGAGCAACCCGGTCCATATCCGCGGGGCAGCGGGCATCGACCCCACGATCTTCTGGGACGAGGACGGCACGGCTTACATGACGGCCACCACCGACTGGGCGGAGCACAAGCCCGACGTGTGGATCGCCCAAATCGACCTGCAGGAGAACTGCATCGTCGGGGAGCGCCGCATCGCCTGGCAGGGCGCGATGGTGAACGCCTGGTCTCCCGAGGCGCCGCACATCTACCGGAAGGACGGCTGGTACTACCTGATGATCGCCGAGGGCGGCACGGAGGATTACCACGCCGTGACCATCGCCCGCAGCCGGGACATCCTCGGCCCCTACGAGGGCTATCCGGGCAACCCCATCCTCACGCACCGACACCTGGGGCTGGATTACTCCATCTGCAACGTCGGCCACGGCGATCTGGTGCAGCTGCAGGACGGCTCGTGGTACATGGTCGCGCTGGCGTCGCGCCTGTACGGCGGATATCACAAGAACATGGGGCGCGAGACCTTCATCGCCCCGGTGGACTGGTCGGGCGAATGGCCGGTGGTCAGCCCCGGCACCGGACGCGTCGAATGGACCTACCCCGCCCCCGCGCTGCCCGAGCACCCCTTCCCGCCGCAGGATCAGGACGATTTCCGCGCCCTGTGCTGGAACACCCTCGGCACGCCCGGGCCGGAGACCTTCACCGCCGAAAAGAGCCGCCTGACCCTGCGCAGCGGCATGGACTGGCTCGTGCCGGATGGTCTCCCGCGCCTTCTCGCCCCTAACGGCTGCCCCGGCTTCTATGCAAGGCGGCAGCAGCACATGCGTTTCTCCGCCGGGGTGACGCTCACGGTACCGGCAGCGGGTGAAGCCGGTCTGATGCTCCTGCAGCACGGCTTCAACCACCTGCGGATCGGCCTGCGCCGCACGGAAGATGGCGTCCGCGCGGAGGTCGTCCGCAGCGAAAAATGCGGCAAGCCGGATTATCTGAACCCGCGCGATTACCCCCGGCACGTGGACGTGCTCTGGGCCGGAAGCTGCGATGAGCCGCAGGTGCGCATCAGCCTGTGCGCCGAGGGCCAGCGGCACTTCTTCACCGTGAACGGTCAGCGCGTCGCGGAGGCAGACGGAAGCTTCCTGGGCAGCGAGACCGCCGGCGGCTTCGTGGGCGCTTATGTGGGCTGCTACGTTTCCGGCAGCGGCGCAGAGGCCGTGTTCGCCGATTTCCGCTATCAGGGAGAATAAGCATTCCCAATACGCACCCCCCTGTTATTCGATTCTTCCCAATTCGCACCCCTTTGTCCCATTTACAGGCGGACCGCACCGGGCACAAGCCCCTTCGGCCCGCCTGTTTCTTATCCACAGGCGATCCCCCTGTCAGGGCACCAGATCCAGCATATCCGTGTCGCCGCCCACGTCCGTGAAGGTGTCCGGGACCTCCCCGACGATGATGCTCTCCGCCATGGCCACCTGCGTGGAGACCTCCACCTTCTGCGCGCCGGTGGGGATCACTAGTTGCACCTGCGCCGTCAGCAGCAGGCTCACCCGGTGCCGCGTCTGGTTGATGCCGGCGGTCTGGAAATCCGTGTGGAACTCCGCATGGACGCTGCCCACCGGCAGGATGCGCACCACAATCTTCGGCCCCGCGCCCGCAAAGAGCGTCAGCCCCAGCGCGCTGCCCAGCGGCACCTTCACCGTCTGGTCGCCCCGGGACAGGAGCTTCTCCTGCGCCAGCAGACTCACCTGCGAGGCCAGCCGGTTCATCTCCGGCGCATTGGCCTGGATGAGGCGCACCTGCCCGTTTTCGTCGGCGGAGATGTGCATGAGGCTGTCGTAGGTCACCCCACCGGTGGCCAGCAGCTCCGCGGCGGACTGGTTGAGCACCTGCACCGCCATCGCCCGCGCCTGCGCCTGCGCCAGGGACAGCACCACCCGCGTCACATTCCTTTCCACAAGCAGCACGCCGCTCCCCAGCGCCAGCAGGCAGCCCAGCACGCACGCCAGCGCCACTCTCCGCCGCAGCTTCACATACCGTGCAGACATTTCGCCGCCTCCTTCGTTATATGGTTGTGCACGCCGCTTCGCCCGGCTGAATCTCTTGTGACGGCAGTTGTGCCGGGCGCTGATTCGTGCTATAATTATAATGCTGAAATATGCCATTATGCCAAAGGAATCCGAAAGGAGGCATTGCAGTGAAAAGAAATGACGAGGACCTCTGGCTCGACCAGCCGGAGGAGCCGGTGAAGAAGCCCGTCTTCGCCCATGAAGACTTCTGGCATGACCATCCTGCGGGCGAGGAAGCCCCGGAGGAGGAAAAGATTCATCCCCATTCCATTTTCCGGCCCAACGTCAAGCAGCCCGGCTTCGTGCTGTGCGTGCTGGTGAACGTGGTGCGCATCCTCGGGGTGCTGATCCTCGTGGCCGGTCTGGCGGTGGTGGGCGCGGTGGCCGGCATCGCCAAGGGCTATATGGAGACCGCTCCGACCCTCGACCTGGCCGCGCTGGACGAGCAGGCGCAGACCTCCTTTATTTATGACGCGGACGGCGACCTCATCACCGAGTACAAGGGCATCGAAAACCGCGTGATGGTCCCCATCGGCGCCATGCCCGCCTATCTGCAGCAGGCCTTCGTGGCCGTGGAGGACGCGCGGTTCTACACCCATTCGGGCGTTGACCTCAAGCGCATCGTGGGCGCGTTCGTCTCCAACCTGACCTCCTCCTCCACCCAGGGCGGCTCCACCATCACCCAGCAGCTGATCAAGAACACGCTCCTGTCCTCCGAGCAGAGCTACAAGCGCAAGATCCAGGAGGCGTATCTGGCCATGCAGCTGGAGGCGCAGTACAGCAAGGAGGAGATCCTCGGCTGCTACCTGAACACGATCTGGCTGGGCGAGAGCTATTACGGGGTGCAGACTGCAGCGGAGGGCTACTTCGGCAAGCAGCTGTCCGAGCTGACGTTGCGCGAGTGCGCCATCCTCGCCGGCACCTGCAACAGCCCCTATTACTACAACCCCCGGCGCAACTTCTACACCCGCGAAAAGGAGGGCGTCGATTACCCCAAGATCACCAACGACCGCACGGACTATGTCCTGCGCTGCATGTACGAGAACCAGTTCATCACCTGGGAGCAGTATCAGGAGGCGCTTGACCCCGCCACGGCCCATGTGCTGGAGACGGACCCGAACACCGGCTCCGGCATGTACGACTACCCGCACTATGTCGAATACGCGGTGTCGGAGGTCGTGGACATCCTGCTGGAGCTGAACGGGCTGGAAGACACCGCCGTCAACCGCAACGCGATGGAGAACAAGCTCCGCACCGGCGGCTACCGCGTCATCCTCGCCATCGACACCGACATCCAGCAGACCCTCGAGGACACCATCGCCAACTGGACGAAGTATCCCTCCCTGCGCGACCCGGCAGACAAGGTCTACCGCGCCCGCAACTCCGACGGCACGTATGACGAGATCGTGCAGCCGCAGGCCGCCGCCGCCGTGATCGACTACCGCACGGGCGAGATCAAGGCGATCATCGGCAGCCGCGACGTCCCCACGGCAAAGAAGACCCTCAACCGCGCCGTGGACATGGTGATGCCCGTCGGCTCGGCCATCAAGCCGATCTCCGTCTACGCGCCGGCGATCGAGATGGGCGCATCCCCCGCCAGCGTCGTGAGCAACATGCCCCTGCCCATCCAGGGCTGGAAGAACGAAAAGGGCGAGGACGACTGGCCGCGCAACTACGGCGGCAGCTTCTACGCCGGCCCCCAGACCCTGCGCGAGGCCATCGTCAACAGCCACAACACCGCCGCCGCCCAGACCCTGCTGAGCATGGTGGGCGTGGAGCGCTCGGTCAACTACCTGCACCTGATGGGCGTGGATGACCAGCACATCGACGCCACGCCCTTCGGCCTGTCCCTGGGCTCCAGCGGCATCACGCCCCTGCAGATGACGGCTGCCTTCGGCGTGCTGGCCAGCGGCGGCGTATACCGCGAGCCGATCAGCGTCCTGGGCATCACCGACAGCGAGGGCAACGTCATCTGGGACGGCCACGCCAATCAGGAGCGCCGCCGCGTCTTCTCCGAATCGACCGCCTACTGCGTCGTGGATATGCTCAAGGACGCGGTGAAGTCCGGCACGGGCACCAGCGCGAAGATCTCCGGCCAGACCGTCGCCGGCAAGACCGGCACCAACTCCGACCAGCGCGGCGTGTACTTCGCCGGTATGACCGGCTACTACTCCTCCGCCCTGTGGATCGGCCACGACAACTACAAGGCGCTGTCCTCCAAGACCACCGGCTCCAGCGCCGCCGCGCCCCTGTGGCAGGCCTACATGAAGAAGATCCACCAGGGCCTGCCCAACCGGGACATCCTCGAGGGCGATTACAGCCAGTACGGCCTGACACGGGTGGAGACCTGCTCGGTGTCCGGCCTGCGCGCCACCGACGCCTGCCGCAACGACCAGCTGGGCTACGACACCGTGAAGGACTACTGGGTCACGCCGCCCACGGAATACTGCGACATGCACACCACCCTGCGCATCTGCCAGGACAGCGGCATGCTGGCCACGGACTACTGCTGGAACGTGTCCGAGGAGGGCGTGATCGTCATCCCGCAGTACCACACCCTGTCCCGCTTCATCGGCACGAAGTATGAGGATGTGCTGATCGAGTACCTCGGCGGCTACTGCATCTACGGCCAGAGCGGCGCCTGCACGTGGCACACGTCGGAATCCGCGCCCTCCGCCCCCGGCGGCAGCTCCGCCGACAGCAGCATCCTCACCGGCGCCGCAGCCCTGCTGGTGCAGGCGCAGATGCAGCTGAACACCATGGACGCGTACTCCTACGAGTACCAGCAGCTCAAGAACGCCATTGACAACCTCCAGTGGGCCATCAGCCAGCCCGGCATGAGCACCACGGATATCGTGACCGCGATGAGCATCGTCTCTCAGGCGATGTCGGGGAACTGATATGGAACAGGTATACGAAGCCCTGACGGCGCTGCGCGCGCCGCTGCAGCAGGGCGAATACGATCTGCACCGCCTGGTGATGGACGCGCTGGACGCCGCGGGGCTCCCGTGGACGCACGAGGTGAAGCTCGCGCCCCGCTGCCGAATCGACCTGATGTGCGGCAGCGTGGGCATCGAGGTCAAGCGCGGCAAACCCGAGCCCGCCCGCATCCGCAGCCAGTTGGCGCGCTATGCCGCCTGCGAGCAGGTCACCTCGCTCATCCTCGTGACCGAGCGGACGGTCCCCGTCCCCCATCAGATCGCCGGCAAGCCCGTCAGGATGATCTGCCTGAACCGCCTCTGGGGCATCGCCCTGTAAGGGGGGAGCACTCTTTAATTATTCATTATTCACTATTCATTCTTCATTATTCATTGCGGGGACTCCCCCGGCCAGCCGTGCGGAGAGCGACGATGAATGAATAATGAATAATGAAGTCGCCCGGCTGCGCCGTGCTGATGAATAATGAATAATGCATAGTCCCGGCCCGACGCGCTGCCTGGGCCGCCTCTGGGGGCATCTCTACGCAGCGGGAGAGCAGTTATTAATTATTCATTATTCAATATTCATTCTTCATTATTCATTCCGGGGACTCCCCCAGCCAGCCGTGCGGAGGGCGACTACGAATGAATAATGAATAATGAAGTCGCCCGGCTGCGCCGTGCTGATGAATAATGAATAATACATATTCCTGGCCCCGCCGGCCACCGACAACGGAGCATACAAATGGATTACGAATTGGACTATCTGGACGAGCTGCAGTTTGAGCAGCCCGATGAATCCGACGACGATCTCCTCCCGGCCTATCTCCGGGAGGCGCCCCTGCCCCGGCGCACCTTCGGCACGCTGTCCTACAACCGGCGCAGCAAGTGCTGGACGGTCAAGGGCGACCCGTCGGTGACGGAGATGTGCAAGCGGCTCTTCCCCGGCAGCGCGGGCAGCCGCCGCGGCGAGGCGCGCTTCACCGCTCACCGGCGCATGGTGGGCGACCTGATGTGGCTGATGCTGCGCTTCCCGCTGGAGGTCGCGCCCCGCGACCGCGCCCTGTGGGACAAGGCCGTGCAGGAATGCCGCGACCACGCCATCCGCAAGGAGATCGCCTCCCGGCTGCCCGAGCGGATGACCCCGCCCGAGGGCACCTTCACGGGCGAACTGCGCCCCTTCCAGCAGGAGGGGCTGGCTTTCCTCCTGCAGCACGACCGCTGCCTGCTGGCGGACGAAATGGGCCTTGGCAAAACAGTGCAGGCCCTCAGCTACCTCGCCTCGACCGACTCCTTCCCGGCGCTGGTCATCCCCCCGGCGCACCTGACGCGCAACTGGACGGAGGAGGCCTGCCGCTTCCTGCGCCTGGACGGCGAGATGCCGCGCGTGCACGTCATCCGCGGCCTCAAGCCCTACGACCTGCCCGAGGCGGATGTGTACGTCATGCACTACCTCCTCCTGCGCGGCTGGAAGGAGGTGCTGCCGACGCTGGGCTTCCGGGCGGTCATTTTCGACGAGGTACAGGAGCTGCGCCACACCGGCACGGAAAAGTACTCCGCTGCATCCCTCCTGTCCGAGAGCTGCGAGCGGGTCATCGGCCTCTCCGGCACGCCCATCTACAACACCGGCGGCGAAATCTGGAACGTCATCAACATCCTGGATTACCATTTTCTCGGCGACTGGGAGTCCTTCTCCCGCGAATGGTGCTACGGCTACGGCAACGCGGTGGTCGTCAAGCCCGACCTGCTGGGCGCGTACCTGCGCCGGGAGGGGCTGATGCTCCGCCGCACCAAGCAGGAGGTGCTCAAGGAGCTGCCGCCCAAGCGCCGCGCCGTGCAGGAGCTGGACTGGAACGACAAGCTCTACGCGCAGCTGATGGCGCCGGTGCTGCCGGACGTCATCCGCTGGAAGCAGGACGGCACCCTCACGCCCCAGACCCGCGCGATGCTGGAGGAAAGCATCTCCCAGCACGTGCGGCAGGCGACCGGCGTCGCAAAGGCGCCCTATGTGTGCCAGTTTGTGCGCGCGCTGCTGGACGCGGGCGAAAAGGTGCTGCTCTTCGCCCATCATCACGCGGTGATGGACACCTACAAGGACGAACTGAAGCATTATCATCCCGGCTTCATCACCGGGCGGGAGACCATCGCCGCCAAGGCGCAGGCGGTCGACCGCTTCATGGCCGGAAAGACGGATGTGCTGTGCATCAGCCTGCGCGCCGCCAGCGGCCTGAACCTGCAAAGGGCGACCTGCGTGGTCTTCGGCGAGCTGGACTGGTCGCCGGCCGTGCACTCGCAGGCGGAGGACCGCGCCCACCGCATGGGCCAGGAGGACAGCCTGTTGTGCTACTACCTCGTCGCGCCGCAGGGGTCGGACGCGGTGATGCAGGAGGCGCTGGGCCTGAAGGTGAGCCAGTTCGTCGGCCTCATGGGCGACACCCCCGCCAGCCCGGCAGAAGCGGCCGCAGCCGCCAGCCAGGCCCGCCGCCACGTCGAGTGGATCGCCGCCCAGATGTCCGACATGGCATAAGTTTACTATTATTCATTATTCACTATTCATTCTTCATTATTCATTACAGGTGCTCACCGGCCAGCGATGCGGGGGATGACCAGGAATAAATAATGAATAATGAATAATGAAGTCGCCCGGCTTCGCCGTGCTGATGAATAATGAATAATTTTCGACAATCGGCAATTGGCAGCAGCCGGACAGGAGGCAACACATGAAGCTTGACCCGCCCCGCATTCCCGACGACCTGACAGAGCATTTCGAGCTACCGGACGAGGACGAGTTCGAGAATTGCCTCTTTGACGAGGCTTATATGGCTCACGAGCGCATGCGCGCCCGGGAGTTCCGCAGCTGCGTGTTCCGCCGCTGCACGCTGACGGACGCCGACCTGACCCGCGCGGGCTTCGTGGACGTGGTGTTCGACCACTGCGACCTGAGCCGCGCCAATTTCGAGACGGCGGTGTTCCAGCGGGTGCGCTTCGAGACCTGCCGTCTGTCCGGCACGGACATGATCAAGGCGATCCTGCGCGGCGTCACCTTTGACGGCTGCAAGGCGGATTACCTGAACCTCTCGGAGGTCAAGACCGACCGGGTGCAGTTCACCTCCTGCAGCCTGACGGAGGCAGCCATCGAGAGCATGATCGTCAAGCAGGTGGAATTTTCCGAGTGCGACCTGACGCGGGCCACGCTGTTCCGCACGCCGATGAAGGGGCTGGACATGCGCACCTGCACGCTGGACGGGCTGCTGGTCAACCTGCCCGATCTGCGCGGCATGATCGTCACGCCCCTGCAGGCGACGGAGCTGTCCCGGCTGCTGGGGCTGGTGGTGAAATGAGGGATGATATGATGTACGTGGGCTGCCACCTCTCCGCCTCCAAAGGCTATCTGCACATGGCGAAGGAGGCCGTCTCCATCGGAGCGAACACCTTCCAGTACTTCACCCGCAACCCGCGCGGCGGCAATGCCAAAGCGCTCGACCCAAAGGACACGGAGGCCTTCCGCGCCTTCGCCGGGGAGCACGGCTTCGGTCAGGTCCTCGCCCATGCGCCCTACACCCTCAACGGCTGCTCGGCCGATCCCGGGGTGCGGGATTTCGCCAGGCGCACCATGGCCGACGACCTCCAGCGGCTGGAGGCGACCCCCGGGAACCTGTACAACTTCCATCCCGGCAGCCATGTCGGGCAGGGCACGGAAACCGGGATCGCCCTCATCGCCGACATGCTCAACGCCGTCCTCTTCGAGGACATGCACACCACCGTGCTGCTGGAGACGATGGCCGGCAAGGGGAGCGAGATCGGCGGCCGGTTCGAGGAGCTGCGGGCGATCATCGACCGGACGGAGCGCGCGGACTGCCTGGGCGTGTGCCTGGATACCTGCCATGTGCACGACGCAGGCTACAACATCGTGAATGATCTGGACGGCGTGCTGGCGGAGTTCGACCGCGTCATCGGCCTGGACCGCCTCCGGGCGCTGCACATCAACGATTCGAAGAACCCGCAGGGCGCCCGGAAGGACCGCCACGAGAAGCTGGGCGAAGGGCACATCGGCCTGGAGGCCATCCTGCGCATCGTGGAACACCCGGCGCTGCGCCGCCTGCCCATGCTGCTGGAAACGCCCAACGAGCTGGACGGCTATGCAAAAGAAATCGCCATTCTGAAGGAGCGACATGCATGATTGAAGTATCCGCCGGCGTTATATACGATGAAGCCGGACGCATCCTGATCTGTCAGCGCGGCGAGGGCCGCAGCAACGCTCATCTGTGGGAGTTTCCCGGCGGCAAGCGTGAGGCGGGCGAAACGGCGGAAGAATGTCTCGTCCGCGAGCTGATGGAGGAGCTGTCGCTGCCGGTGACGGTGCTGAGGCAAGGCGATGTGGTCATGGACGGCGACCTCTGCTTCACCTTCCTCATCTGCAAAACAGCCGCCCGGCCCGTCCTCACCGAGCACGAGGACGCGCGGTTCGTCACGCCCAGGGAGCTGCTGCATTTCCGCTTCTGCCCGGCAGATGTGTCCGTCGCTCACAAGCTCGCGCTGGAGAACATCCGGCATGTGTTCTGGGACTTTGACGGCACGCTCCTGGACAGCTACCCGGCGATGGTGCGCGCCTTCGTCGCGGCGGCGGCGGAACACGGCGTCACGGTTGCGCCGGAGCGCGCCCTTGACCTGATGAAGAACTGCCTGCGCCACTGCTGCGAGGTGATCGGCGAAGAAAACGGCATCGAGCCCCTGGCGCTGGTCCGTGCCTTCCGCCGGCACGAGGAGGCGGAGCTGCGCCGCGGCCTCCCGCCGATGCCCGGCATCCCCGAAGCGCTGGAGGCGCTGCAGGAAGCCGGCTGCCGGAATTACGTCGCCACCCACCGCGACCTCGCCTGCCGTGATCTGCTGGAGCAATCGGGGCTGCTCAGGTATTTCAGCGGCTTCGTCACCGAGGAGGACGGCCTGCCCCGCAAGCCCGCGCCGGACATGCTCCTGCACCTGATGCGCGCGCACAGCCTCGACCCGGCGGCATGCATGATAATCGGCGACCGCCCGCTGGACACGGAATCCGGCATGAATGCGGGGGTCATCTCGATCCTCATCGACCCGGAGGACCGCTTCCCGGACGCTGCGTGCGACCTGCGCGTCCACGACCTGTACTGGGAACTGATATGCGGCATGACATAATGGACACGGCGGACAATCTGTGATATGATGATAAGTGGCGCTCCCAAAGCGCAGACGCCGGGGATATCCGCCCCGGCGCACGGAAATACTACAATTACGGAGGATACTATGCGAAAACTGCTGAGTATGCTGCTTTGCCTGACGCTCCTGCTGCCGACGGTGCTGACCGCGCCGGTCATGGCAGAGGCGGCGACGCTGTTCATCGAAGCGCCCGCGGGCGTGATCCGTCCCGGCAAGGCGGTGCTGCTGTCCTTCAGCGTGCCTGCGGCGGGCGAGTGCGACCTGTTCCTGCGCGCAGCCGACGGCAGCATGGTGCAGCCCGTCGTCGAAAATCAGCCCGTGACGACCGGCAAGAACCACCTGTGGTGGAACGGCACCTTTGAAGGCGTGCCCGCTCCGGAGGGCATGTACGCGCTGGTGCTGTCCCAGAACGGCGCAGAGGTCGAGGCCTCCGTGACCATCGGCGCGATCGCCCCCTACATCACCGGCATCGCGGCGGACAAGGACCCGGAAACGTCCCTGCTGACCGTGGATTTCTATGCCAGCGTGAACGGCCTGCTGACCGTGGGCCTGTGGACGGAGAGCGCATGGACCATCGTGCAGAGCCGCCAGATCGAGGCCGGCGCGAACCGCGTCGTCTGGGACGCGCAGGAGCTGACGCAGTACACCGCGTCCCTCACCCTGACCCTGACGGACATGACGGGCTTCTCCTCCAACGAGGAGCATATTCCCGTGCGCCGGGAGGAGTTCGGCCTGATGACGCCCACCCCCACCCCGACCGCGACCCCCACGCCCA
>SVGU01000082.1 GCA_015056155.1 Clostridiales bacterium | reverse complement strand
CTTTTTTTGTTGCTGTAAGGCGGAGAATGATGGGTCATCAAGCTCTGGCTGCGCTGAATGACATCCCTTACTGTGCGGCACCTGGCACACGTCCCACACGGGTGTTGTCCACGTGCATGTCTTGCAGCGCCGGGATGGGGTTCTCCCCCTGCTGGAAGCGGTAATCCTGCCCGAAGGACGCGATGTGCCGGTCGATGACGGTATGGCTGGCGACCTGCTTTTCGTCCGCGTTGACGACGCCCTGATAGCGGAAGAAGTCCGATCCCTGCGGCAGCTGCTCCACGGGGGTGTAGCCCTCGCGGCAGGCGGTCAGCTGCACTGTGCCGGCCAGGACTGCGCGGACGTGGTCGATGTTGCTCTCCAGCCGTAGCGGCGCGGGGAACGTGCCCTCGCCCACGACCTGCCGGTAGTTCTTGCCCTCATACCGCTCCAGCAGCCGCGCGGCTTCGTGCAGGTGGCTGATCTCCATCTGCAGCAGCTGCGCCCAGATGCCGCGGATGCGCGCGTCGGTCTCCGTCTGCATGCAGCTCCAGTAGAGCCAGCACTCGGTGTACTGGTGCATCAGCAGGTTTTCCAGCCATGTGCACTTTACGTCCATCAGGCTCCCGTACTGGGTGACGTGCTGCTCCTCGATCATGCCGATCTCCCGGTAGAGGGCGCGTCCCGGCGCATTGGGGTAGGCGGCGCAGACGTTCATGTAGTAGTTCATCGTCTGCTGCTCGGCGGCGGTGATGACGCCCACGCTCAGGCGGGTCTCGGGCGAGGCGGTCTTTGCGTCGATGGGCTGCTTGATCTCATCCGTGGGGTAGCGGTGATGGGCGATGGTGGGGCGGGCCGGCATGATCTCCGTGTAGCGGCCCACGAGGGACTCGGCATGCACGCCGTCCTCCATGTCGAGGAAGTCGGCATAGCGGTACAGGTGGTCGAAATCCTCCAGGAGGGCGAAGTTCAGCGCATCGCGGACGTGGGCGTCGGTTTCGCGTTTGGCCAGATGGGCGGTCAGGTCCACGGCCAGCTGCTCATAGCCGATGGTATGCTCCAGCAGCGTTTCATCGTCGGGCTTCAGGGCGGCGACGAGCTTTTGCTGCTGCTGCTCGGAGCGGCGGAGGAGCGCCAGCGAGCGGCGCAGGTCATTGTCCGGGCAGTTGCGGGAGAACTGGTGGGAGAACCACACGTTCTCGAACTCCGTGCCGTTCATGAGGATGACGCGGGTGCGGGTGTAGGGATCGACCGTGCGCTTGTCGTAGGGCGCGGGAGACATGGCGCGCCAGTCCATCAGGCAGCTGTCAAGGGGCGCGGCGTGTTCGTGGAAGGGATTCATGGCGGTCACTCCTGTCTTGCTTGATGGGAGTAGGATGCGCGGAACGGGGGATGAATATCCCATTTACAAAACGTGTTTTCTCGGATAAAATGGTAGCATCAACAAACGCACAAGGGAGGACCATCCCATGAATTTCACCCCCAGATTCCCGAATTTTCTGCACGGCGGCGATTATAACCCCGACCAGTGGCTGGACCGTCCGGATATCCTCGACCGCGATGTGGAGCTGATGCAGGCGGCGCATGTGAACTGCGTGTCCGTGGGCATCTTCTCCTGGGCGCGCCTGGAGCCGGAGGAGGGCGTGTATGATTTCGAATGGCTCGATCAGGTGATCGACCGGCTGTGGAAGGGCGGCATCCACGTCATCCTCGCCACGCCCTCCGGCGCGCGTCCTGCCTGGATGGCGCAGAAGTACCCCGAGGTGCTGCGCGTCAACGACCACTATCAGCGCTATCATTTCGGTGCCCGGCACAACCACTGCCTGACCTCCCCCGTTTACCGCCGCAAGGTCCGCGAGATGGACACGAAGCTGGCGGAGCGCTATGCCCATCATCCGGCGGTGATCATGTGGCACCTGTCCAACGAGCTTTCCGGCTCCTGCTGGTGTCCGCTGTGCCAGGAGGCCTGGCGCGGCTGGCTGAAGGACAAGTACGGCACGCTGGACAAGCTCAACGACGCGTGGTGGACCAGCTTCTGGGCGCACCGCTACACCGACTGGTCGCAGGTGGAGGCTCCCGGCGGGCTGGGCGAAACGAGCACCAACGGCATGTATATCGACTGGCGGCGCTTCTCCACGCATCAGTGCAAGACCTTCATGATGGCCGAGCGCGATGCGGTGCAGGCGGTCAATCCGGACCTGCTGTGCACGGCGAACCTGATGGAGCGCTTCTGGGATTACGACTACTTCGACCTGGCCGAGGGCATGGACGTGGTGTCCTGGGACAGCTATCCGGAGTGGCACTCCGGGGATGACGTGGCCCGCGCGGCGGAATTCGCCATGAACCACGACATGATGCGCTCCTACAAGGATCAGCCCTTCTTCCTCATGGAATCCACCCCCTCGCAGGTCAACTGGAAGCCCGTCAACAAGCTCAAGCGCCCCGGCATGCACCTGCTGTCCTCCATGCAGGCGCTGGCGCACGGCAGCCAGAGCGTGATGTACTTCCAGTGGCGCAAGGGCCGCGGCGCAGCGGAGCAGTTCCACGGCGCGGTGGTGGACCATGACGGCCGCGGCGACACCCGCGTGTTCCGGGATGTGACCAGCGTCGGCAAGGCGCTGGAGGCGCTCCAGCCCCTCTACGGCCTCGAAAAGCGCAAGGCGGAGGTCTGCATCATCTACGACTGGAGCAACTGGTGGGCCATCGACTACGCCCAGACCGGCCAGAAGGACAACATGAAGTACTTCGACAGCGTGAACATGCACTACCGCAGCCTCTGGGAGCGCGGCGTGAACGTCGACTTCCGCGACACGCGGGACTGCACGGACCTGAGCGGCTACAAGCTGGTCATCTGCCCGATGCTGTTCATGCTCCGGGAGAGCTTCGCGCGCAAGCTCCGCGCCTTCACCGAAAACGGCGGCACGCTGCTGGTGACCTACTTCTCCGGCGTGGTGGACGAAACCGGCAACGCGTGGCTGGGCGGCGCGCCCTATGGGCTGATCGACGTGCTGGGCGTGCGCGCGACCGAGCTGGACGCGATCCACCCCCATGACCGGCAGGGGCTGGTGCTGGACGGGAAGACGTACAAGATCACGGAGCTGTGCGAGATTCCCGAGATGCACGGCGCGCAGACCCTGGGTACCTATGCCGAGGACTTCTACGGCGGCATGGCCTGCCTGACGAAGCACACCTTCGGCAAGGGTCAGGCGTATTACCTCGCCGCGAAGGTCGAGCAGGCGGGTCTCGATGCGATCTATGGCGCCATCGCCGATGAGCTGGCGCTGACCACGGCGCTGCAGGATGCGCTGCCCTGCGGCGTGATCGCCACGGAGCGCGGCGGCGCGGTCTTCCTCCAGAATTACTCCGGCGCGGTGCAGCAGGTGACACTTGTCGGCAGCTACATCGACATGATCACCGGCGAAAAGGTCTCCGGCACGTTTGAGATGCCCGTCAATGGCGTGATGGTGCTGGCAGAAGGCTGAACAGAATGATTTTCGCGCAGGACGCTGATAACGGCGTCCTGCGCTTTTGACTTGACAGGCGGAATGAAATCCTCTATAATAGATTTGATTCAATTGATTGGATCAAATTTAAACAAAGAGGGGAGTTGCTCATGGGGATCTGTGATTTCACGATGAAGCTGGCGGACGGGACGCAGCGGAGCTTGTCCGAATACCGGGGAAAGGTGCTCCTGATCGTCAACACGGCCACGGGCTGCGGCTTCACGCCCCAGTACGAGGGGCTGGAGAAGCTCAATGGCAGGTATCATGCGGCAGGCCTGGAGATCCTGGATTTCCCCTGCAACCAGTTCGGTCATCAGGCGCCGGGAACGGATGAGGAGATCGTCTCCTTCTGCCGGCTCCATTACAGCACCAGCTTTCCCCAGTTCTCAAAGATCGACGTCAACGGCGCGCAGGAGGCGCCCCTGTACACGTGCCTGAAGAAGGAAAAGGGCGGCGTGCTGGGCAGCGCGGTCAAATGGAACTTCACAAAGTTCCTGGTGGACCGCGAAGGACGGGTGGTCGGACGCTTCGCGCCCACGGTCACGCCGGAGCAAATGGAAGAAAAGATTCGCCAGCTTTTGTAAAGGGGGGTTGCCAAAAGACGAGGAATATCGTATAATAAAAATAACAAATGTGATTCAATCGGAGGTACGTACCAATGAGCCAGACGTCCTATGATGCCCTGCTGCTGGAGAATCAGCTCTGCTTCCCGCTGTATGCCTGTTCGCGGGAGGTGATCAAGCTGTACCGTCCCTATCTGGACGAGCTGGAGCTGACCTATACGCAGTACATCACCCTGATGGTCATCTGGGCGGAGGGCACGGTGAGCGTGCGCGACCTCGGCAAGCGCCTGTATCTGGATTCCGGCACGCTGACCCCGGTGCTCAAGCACCTGGAGAGCCGCGGCCTGATCACCCGCCGCCGCTGCCCGGAGGACGAGCGCGTGCTGCTGGTGACGATCACGGAAGAAGGCCTGGCGCTGCGCGACCGTGCGGTGCAGATTCCGGAAAAGCTGACGAGCTGCGTGAAGCTGGACGGCGATGAGGCGCAGACCCTGTATCGTCTGCTGTATAAGCTGCTGGGCGCAGCAAAGCAGGACTGACCTCCTGCGATCCCCCGTATGGCTGCGGGGGATTTTTTCTTGCGCTTCTGCGGGCGGTGGTGTATAATGAGAGAAGCATATGATCGTTTGGAGGAGATCCCATGTCTCTGAAGGAATTCCGATATGACGGGAGCTGGGCGGTCCGGATCCGGGACCTGCCCACGGGTGCGGGCCGGGCGAAGGCGGACAAGCAGATGCTGATCGAGCAGACGGCCGAGAACATGCAGGAGGCGGCGGTGCTGCAGGAGAAGCTCTACGCGCAGGGCCGCGAGGGCCTCGTGATCGCCATTCAGGCGCGGGACGCCGCCGGCAAGGACAGCCTGATCAAGAAGGTGTTCGGCCAGCTGAACCCTGCGGCGCTGGAGGTGCATTCCTTCAAGAGCCCCTCCAAGGAGGAGCTGAGCCACGACTATCTCTGGCGCATCAACCGGGCGCTGCCGCCGAGGGGAAAGATCGGCGTGTTCAACCGCAGCCATTATGAGGATGTGCTGGTCACCCGCGTGCACGGGATGGAGAAGAGCTACGCCATGCCGGAGCGCGTCACGGAGGACAAGGACTTCTACCGCAAGCGCTATGCCCAGCTGGTCAGCTGGGAGCGGTATCTGTATGAAAACGGCTACCGGGTGGTGAAGGTCTTCCTCAACGTGAGCAAGGAGGAGCAGAAGAAGCGCTTCCTGGACCGCATGCAGCTGCCGGAGAAGCACTGGAAGCTGTCCCTGGGCGACCTGCCGGAGCGGGCGCTGTGGGACGAATATGACGACGCATACGAGGACGCCATCAACTACACCGCCACGCCGGAGAGCCCGTGGTACATCCTGCCGGCGGACAACAAGTGGTACACCCGCTACCTGATGAGCGAGCTGCTGCTGAAGGTGCTGCGGGACATGGCGCCGGAATACCCGCCCATTTCCGCAGAGGAGGCGGAGCAGCTGCCTGCCGCGATCGAGCAACTGAACGCAGAGTAAACCATC
Source organism: Clostridiales bacterium (assembly GCA_015056155.1). GTDB lineage: Bacteria > Bacillota > Clostridia > Christensenellales > Aristaeellaceae > UBA11524. The sequence continues at coordinate 6,153 of SVGU01000082.1, read as the reverse complement.
CGCGCCCGGACGGCCCTCAGGGGAGTCCGGGCGCTTTTGCGTCTGCGGCCGGGCTGCGCCTGCAGGCGGATGAAAATCTATTTTGTGAAATGATTTGACATGCAGCGCCGGATTGTGTATATTATAGGTAACGACGTTCGTTCGTACAATTTCATAAGGAGGTTTCCCTGTATGAAGAAGCTCATTTCCCTGCTGCTGGCGCTGACGATGGTGTTTGCCAGCTGCTCTCTGGCGCTGGGCGAGTCCGTGGCGGAGCTGGCCAAGGCGGCCGAGTCCATGACCCATGAGGAGCTCGTCGAGAAGGCCATGGCCGAGGAAGGCACCTTCACCGTGTATGGCAACACCAGCCGTATCGTCACCGCTGCGGAGAACTTCGCCGCGCTGTACAACATCCCCTTCGCGGGCAGCAACCTGAAGGACTCCGAGATCTACACCAAGCTGGAGACTGAGATCAGCGGCGGCGCCAAGGGCGCTGACATGGTCATGATCCAGGACGGCGCGTCCCTGCAGGATATCGCCATCGCCGGCGGCTACCTGATCAACTTCGTGCCCGCCTCCGTCAAGGCCAACATCGCCGAGGGCGATCAGAATCCCCTGATCCACCAGTTCATCAACAAGGTCTTCATCTGGAACAACCTGGGCGACAACGTGCCGGCCATCACCAATGTCTGGCAGCTGACCGAGCCCCAGTTCAAGGGCAACATCGTCTTCAAGGCGCCCGACGCCGAGCAGGTCAACATGAACTTCCTGGTCATGCTGACGAACGAGGAGTGGTCCGGCAAGCTGGCCGAGGCGTACAAGAACCTCTACGGCAAGGACATCGACCTGGGCGACTACGAGAACGCCGGCTACAAGTGGATCGCTGAGTTCCTGAGCAACTGCGTCTTCGGCAACTCCGACACCACCCTCGCCGAGGAAGTCAGCCAGGAAACCGCGCAGGGCAAGATTGGCCTGTTCGTGCTGTCCAAGCTGCGCTCCTCCTCTGTCTACACCGAGAACCTGACCGTCGGCCAGTACCAGGCTACCGCCTCCGGCACGGCCATCGAGCCCTTCTCCGGCTTCATGTACCCCATGTACGCCATGCTGTCCGCCAACGCGAGCCGTCCCTACACGGCGATGCTGTTCATCGAGTACCTGATGGGCACGGACGGCTTCAAGCCCTGGGGCAAGTCCATCGGCGCCTACTCCTCCAACAGCGAGATCGTGCCTCTGGAGGGCGATCTGTCCCTGGACGTGTGGAAGCAGACCCTCGTCATGGAGGATCCGGAGTACATTCTGGAAAACTATGAGGACGTTTACTCCTTCGTGAACATGTTCCTCCAGTAAGGAAAGGCATGCGCCGGCGGGTCCGGAGGCATTGCCGCTGCGATCTGATATGACGCATCCCCGGGGGGCTGTAAGGCGTTCGGCTTTACAGCCCCTTTCCCGATCATTTGTGCGATAGCTGAGGTGAATCTATGCGGAACCCGTTCTCTGCCCGGCAGCGCGCGCGGCTTCGGGCGTTCTTCGGCAAACCGGCGAATATCATTCTGGTCACGTTCTGCATCGTGCTGTGCGTGCTGACCCTGTATCCGCTGATCCTTTTGCTGCTGGAGACCATCACGGTGCACGCCGGCAAGGAGGTGCGCGCCACGAAGCTGGCGGCGGGCGACTTCTCCCTGTACAGCCTGGAGAAGATCTTCGCGACGTCCAAAAACGCGTACAGCAAGCTGACCTTCTATGAGCCGCTGTTCAACACCCTTGCCGTGGCGCTGACCGCGTCGCTGATCGCCATCCTCTTCGGCGGCGTCGTGGCGTGGCTGATCACGCGCACGAACCTGAAGTACAAGAAGTTCATCTCCACCGTGTTCGTCTTCCCCTACATCATGCCCGCGTGGACGCTGGCGACCTTCTGGCAGACGTTCTTCAAGAACGTCAACGTCGGCGCCGGCACCTCCAACGGCATCATGGCCTCCGTCTTCGGCATCTACATGCCGGAGTGGTTCGTGTACGGCTACTTCCCCATTTCCCTGGTGCTGGGCCTGCACTATGCGCCCTTTGCCTACATCCTCATCGGCGGCATCCTGCGCAACATGGACGCCAACCTGGAGGAAGCGGCGACCATCCTCAAGACGCCCCGCTGGCGCGTGATGCTGCGCATCACCCTGCCCATCGTCAAGCCCGCGCTGCTGTCCACGCTCCTGCTGGTCTTCGCCAGCTCCATGAGCGCCTATTCCGTGCCCATCTTTCTGGGCAGCCCGGTCCGGTATTATGTGCTGTCCACGAAGATGATGTCCCTGATCAACAACTATCCGGGACAGGGCTACATCATCGCGGCGGTGATGATCATCTTCGGCGTGACGATCCTGGCGGTCAACCAGAAGATCACCGGCAGCCGTAAGTCCTACACCACCGTGACCGGCAAGTCCTCGCAGATCTCGCTGGTCAACCTGCGCCGCTTCAACCGGCCCATCGCCGTGTGCCTGACGATCCTGATGGTGCTGGTGGCGGTCGTGCCGCTGATCACCTTCGCGCTGGAATCGGTGATCATCAAGGCCGGCGACTACACGCTGTCCAACATGACGCTGGACTTCTGGATCGGCCGGAACCTGAACTACCTCGACCAGGGCGACAGCACCGGTATCCTCCTGAGCGCGAAGGTGCTCAAGGCGCTGGGCTTCAGCCTGCTGCTGGCGATCACCTGCTCGGTGGTGGCCGGCACCAGCGGCGTGCTGGTGGGCTACGGCATCGTCAAGCGCCGCGGCAGCAAGCTGGCCACCGCGGTCAGCAACCTGTCCTTCTTCCCGTACCTGATGCCCTCCCTGGCCTTCGGCGCGATCTATCTGGCGATGAGCACCCGCGTGCCGGGGCTGCAGGGCTTTGCGGTGCTGGCGCTGATCGGCTCGGTGAAGTATCTGCCCTTTGCGTCCCGCTCGGGCGTGAATGCGATGCTGCAGCTTTCGGGCGAGATCGAGGAGGCGGCGGTCATCGTGGGCGTGCCGTGGTACAAGCGCATGCTGCGCATCCTATTCCCCATCCAGAAGAGCAGCTTCCTTTCCGGCTATCTGCTGCCGATGGTTTCCTGCATGCGTGAGCTGTCGCTGTTTGTGCTGCTGGTGCCCACCAGCAACACGCTGCTGACCACCATGCTCATGCAGTATTCGGAGAAGGGCTGGGCGCAGTTCGGCAACGCGATCAACCTGCTGATCATCGTGGTCGTACTGATCGTCAACTTCGCCGTGAACAAGCTCACCGGCGCATCCATCGACAAAGGCGTAGGAGGTTAAGCCATGCCTGAGATCATCCTGAAAAACGTCACCAAGCGCTTTGGCAAGTTCGTCGCGGTGGACAACCTCAACCTGACGATCCCTACGCGCTCCTTCATCACCCTGCTGGGCCCCTCCGGCTGCGGCAAGACGACGACCCTGCGCATGATCGCGGGTCTGGAAACGCCCACGGAGGGCGAGATCCTCATCGACGGCGTGACCGTCTTCTCCTCGGAGAAGGGCATCAACATCCCGCCGAACAAGCGCGACGTGGGCTTCCTGTTCCAGAACTATGCCCTGTGGCCCCACATGACGGTGTACCAGAACATCGCCTTTGGCCTGGAGAACCTGAAGTGGGACAAGGCGCGCATCCGCGAGCGCGTGAAGGAGCTGCTCGCGATGCTGAAGATCGAGGAGTTTGAGAAGCGCTATCCCAGCGAGCTGTCCGGCGGTCAGCAGCAGCGCGTGGCCATCGCGCGCACGCTGGCGCCCAACCCGAAGGTGCTGTTCATGGACGAGCCGCTGTCCAACCTGGATGCGAAGCTGCGCACGGAGATGCGCACGGAGCTCAAGCGCCTGCACATCGACACGGACTCGACCTTCGTATACGTCACCCATGACCAGCTGGAGGCCATGACCCTGTCCACGAAGGTCTGCCTGATGGAGAAGGGCCTGCTGCAGCAGTATGCGGCGCCGCTGGAGATGTACCTGCGGCCGGCGAACCTGTTCGTGGCGGACTTCATGGGCAGCCCCACGATGAATTTCCTCAAGGGCCGGGCGGAGAAGACCGGCGAGAACACCTGCGAGGTGAGCTTCTGCGGGCTGAAGAGGACCTTCACGGCGGCAAAGCCCCTGGGTGAGCTGCCGGAAAGCGTGACGCTGGGCGTCAGGCCGGAATTCATCACCATCTGCCAGGACAGCGACGTGAAGGCGAAGGTGTATTCCACCCTGCCTGCGGGCATGGAAACGACGGTCAAGCTGCAGCTGGGCGGCGAGATCATCACGAGCGTCATCTTCGGCAGCGTGGACTTCGAGATCGACTCAGAGGTGTCCCTTGCCTTCCATGGCCGGGACATGCTGCTCTACAACGGCGAAACCGGCGCGCTGATGGCGGACGGAAGCCTGTAAACGATCCGCGGCGGTCGGCGGTTGCCGGCTGCCGCTTTTGCGTGGAGGCGGCCGCTCTGGACGGGGCTGCGCGGATGGCGTGCGCAGCGATTTTTCCATGACAGGGCGGCGGAAAAGGTGTATGCTGGAGACATAGCACAGGGAGGGATGAACGGATGAGAAAACTGGCGGTATGGATGCTGATGGCACTGATGCTGGCGCTGCCGGCGGGCGCGGAGGAGACGGAGCGGGTGCAGGGGTATCCGGAGCTTACGGTGAACGGCCTGTGCGTGGTGCACGAGGAGGGCCGGGCCTGCGTTGTTGACGCGTGGGGGAATGTGGTCGTGCCCTGGGGGGAATACGACTGGATGTATTCCTGGAGCGACGGCGAATACGTCTATCTGCGCAATGCGCAGGGCAGGAGCGGCGTCGTGGACGTCCGGGGCTGGGAGATCATCCCCTTTGTCTGGGACGACGTCGGCGGCTTCAGCGAGGGCCTGCTGGCGGTGTGCGCGGACGGGCTGTGGGGCTATGTCAACAGCCGCGGCAGGACCGTGCTGCCCTGCCGGTGGGAGGAAGTCCGGGCGTTCTGCGACGGCGCGGCGATGGTGAAGCAGGACGGCCGCTGGCACATGATCGACATGTTCGGCGAGCGGCTCATGGACGAAAGCTGGGACGAGGTCGCCTGGGAGGACCAGGACGGGCTGATGGTCGTGGCGCAGGGCGGCAGGCAGGGCCTTGTCAGCATGTGGGCCATACGGTGCTCCCCTGCGAATACCTGTGGATCAGCGAGTTTTCCGAAGGCTTCGCAGCCGTCTGTCGGGAAGGCCGCCGATACTCCTTCGTGAACCGGCGCGGCGAGCTGCTCACGCCCTTCGAGTGGGAGAGCGCGTCCGACTTCCATGACGGCTGCGCGGTGGTGGGGAAGGATGGCCACTACGGCTGCATCAACGTTATGGGCAACGTGGTGTCCCCCTGCCAGTGGGATCTGATGGAGGACTTCAGCGAGGGCCTGGCGATGGTCGACCGGGACGGCAAGCGCGGATACATCGACGTGACCGGCACGCTGGTGATCCCCTGCGAATGGGAGTGGGCGATGTCCTTCCATGAGGGCCTGGCGGTGGTCGGACGGGGCGAGAGGTACGGCGTGATCGACCGCACCGGCGCGCTGGTCTGCGATCTGAAGTGGGACTTCATCTGCGATTACAGCGACGGCCTGGCCGTCGTGGAGAAGGACGGCAAGTACGGCTACATCAACATGCGCGGCGAGCTGGCGATCCCCTGCGAGTGGGAGTTCGCGCGGCCCTTCTGTGGCGGCACGGCGGCGGTCTGCCGAAGCATGGACGACTGGAACGGCGGCATCGGCTTCATCAACGTGCAGGGCGAAATCATCGTCCCCGACCGGTTCCACTGGGATTACGACAACGACTCCGCGTACCGCGAGGGCTGTTTCATCGGCAGCGTGGACGGCGAGCTGTTCATTTACGACCGGCAGGGCAACCGGATCTACTGATATCCATGCGGGACGGGCGGCATGCCCGTCCCCTTTTGCATGGCGGCGGCGCTTCCGCGTCCGCCTCTGGTGAAAAAAGTCCGCAACCCCTTGAAAAACCTGCAAAAAGGGCTTGCAATGGCGCGGGGGATGTGCTATAATATCAGCCGACTACGCACCCGTGCGCTGTGGTTCCTTGTGCCGTGAATACGGTGGAGCGCCGCGAACGCGCCCGGGGAGGTCCCACTGAACCCGGAAAGGGCAGTGAAAAAACAAGGAGGAATACCCCAATGGCAGTCATTTCCATGA
>SVGU01000081.1 GCA_015056155.1 Clostridiales bacterium | reverse complement strand
ACGGATCCCTTTTCCTTCTGCTGAAAGCTTCAGTATACTTTCCCGCTCTTTTATGCTAAGATGGTGGTAGTGGCTCATTGAGTTGCTCCTTTCGTAGTTGTCCGCAAACACTATTCTAAAGGAGTTTCCTCTTTGAGTCACTATTTCTTTGCACTGTTGCACTTACATTGTAAATTCAAGATGGAAAAAGGGCTGTGACCGGATGATCACAGCCCTTGGGGTTTGGGTCAGAAGCTACTGGGGAGGCTGGAGGAGCGGCCGACACTGTAAGAGCAGCTCAGCGCCGCGAGCTTGTTGAAGATCGTGGAGGAAACCGTGGACTGCAGCCAGAAGGTCACGCTCTTGCTGGGGAGGTTGTTGAATGCGTAGGTGTTGATGCTGGTGACGCTGCCGGGGATCCAGATCTTCGTCAGGTCGGTGGAGGCAAAGGCGTAGTTGCCGATGCTGGTCACGGAATCGGGGATCACGATCTTCGTCAGGTACGTGTAGGCGAAGGTGTAGGCAGGGATGGACTTGAGGTTCGGGGAAAGCGTTACGGTCTGCAGGCCGGAGTCGCTGAAGACGCCCGTGCCCAGATCGGTGATCGAATCGTACATATAGAAGCGGGTCAGGGAGACGCAGTTTTGGAAGGCGTAGCTGCCCAGCCGCTTCAGCTGGAGGGGCGTCCAATCACCGGCCATGCTGGAAGTGTCAATGGCGGAAAGGGCGGAGCAGTCTGCAAAGGCGTAGTCGCCGATGTCGGTGAGGTGGTTGTTAATGAAGAAGATGGTCAGTGCGGTACAGCCCCGGAATGCAGATTCGCCGATGATTGTCAGCGTTCGGAGGGGCAGCGTGACGTTGGTCAGCGACCTGCAGGACTGGAAGGCGCAAGCGGCAAGTTCGGTGATGCTGGTATCACGCATGTTGATGCTGGTGATCGCAGAGCCCTGGAAGGTATTGCCGATGTCCGTCACGGGGCAGCCGCTGATGCGCCGGGGCAGCGTGATGGCCTTCAGGGGGCCATTGTAGGCGGAAATCGTGCAGGCGCCGTCCGCGAGGGTGTAGGTGAAATGGTTGGTGGTGTTGATACCATTCGACTTTGCATAGGTCTCCGCTGCGGAGGCGGCGCTGCAGTGGATGAAGGCGTTCTGCGGGTAGCTGAAGGTGTTCGACCGGATGGTCGTCACGCTGTCGGGAACGGTGAGCTCGTGGAAAGAGCTGTCCACGGCGTAGGATTCGATCGTCGTGACCGTATCGGGAATGACGAAGTCGCCGCTGCCGATGCACCGCAGCACCGTCGTGCCGTCTGTCGTCATGAGCAGGTTGTCCTGCACCTTCATGTGTTCACCACCGGCAACCGTAATGCTGTCATAGACGTACAGGGATTCCGCGAGGGCGATGAACTGTTCGGCCGTCATGCTGGCGGGAAGCGTGAGGTTGTGGATGCTGATCGTGTTGAAGTGGCTGACGATGACATAGTTGGTCAGGCTTTCCGGCAGGGTCAGGTTGCCGACTCCCAGATGGGCCGAGACGAAATCGGTATAGAGGGTCGTGACGCCGGAGCCGAGGTCGAGTGTCGTCAGGCCGCATGCGTAGAATACGCCCGAGCCGACCGTACGCAGCGTATCGGGGAAGGTGATGGACGGCTCAATAATGATGGTCTCGGGGAAGACTTCGACATGGTTGACGCCCTCGATTTTGGTGACGGGGTAGCCGGCGATGTAGGCGGGCACGTTGATCTGCTCCACTTCCATGCTGCCGGTGTACTTGTTGATGGTCACTTCACCATTGGCCACGGTGAACTCGTACTCGCTGACGTAGCTGACGCCGTTCGCGATGCAGTACTCCTCGGCGTAGGAGCCGGGGTTGCAGCGGATGTAGAAGTGCTCGTTGCAGCCGGAGAAGGCGTTCAGGCCGATGGAGATGACGGAGTCGGGGATGGTCAGCATGGACAGGCCGGTGCAGTTGCTGAAGGCGTAGTTGCCGATGGAGGTGATGTTGTCGTGGATGGTGATGGTGGTCAGCGCCGTGGCGTCATCGAAGGCGTTATTGGGGATGGCGGTCATCGCCGGGTCGAGGGTGACGCTGCTGACGTTGGACTCCGCGAAGGGGCTGCTGCCGTAGAAATCATCATACCAGTCGCCGTAGGTGCTGGGGACGGCGTTCCAGCCTGCGGGCAGATCCACGTGGGTGATCGCCGTACCGGCAAAGGCATGGCTGCCGATGCTGGTCACGCCGGCGGGAATGCTGATGGAAGCCAGATTGCCGCAGTTGTAGAAGGCCAGTGCGCCGATGCTGGTCAGGGTGCTGGGCAGATTCACGGTCCGCAGCGCGGGCGTTCCCGCGAAGGCGACGCGGGACAGATACGTCTCGCCCTCCGGCACGGTGATGGTCGTCAGCTTCTTGCAGCCGGTGAAGGGGCCGTAGGTGTTCATGCTGTCGTCGGTGGAATCCGTGGTGCTCCAACCTTTGGGCAGCGTGATGCTGGTCAGGTTCGGACAGCTGAGGGAGCCGGAATAGATGATGGAAATGTGTTCGCCGATCTCCAGCGTCGTGATGACGTCGCTGGAAAGCCTGTAAACATGATTGATGCTGTAGCCGTCGATGACCGGGGGAATGACCACATAGGGATCCGTACCGGTGTATTCGCCGTTGATGGCGTATGCATACACGCCATAGCGGTAGGGCAGCTCGGTGTTGTAGCGGTGCAGCACGTCCACCGTGCCGCCGGTGAGGGAACGGGTCTCGCAGCCGTCGTATGCGGTGACGGTGACGGTGTAGGTCCCCATGCCCTGCGGCGCGTAGACCAGCGCGGGCTCGGCGGTCTCAACCGTGGCTTCGGTCACGCCGTCGTCCAGGATATCCCAGGTGTAGGTGCAGTTCACGCGGCCGTCGGTGCGCTGAACGGTCCACGTCACATCGTTGCACGCGCGGATCTGCTCCACATCCGCCGCAAGGTCGGACAGCAGCATGGTCTCATACACGCGCAGACCGGTGATCTCCGTGGAGACCTCCGTGCCGTCCGCATCCGTGACGGTGACGGTTGCGGTGTAATTACCGATGGCGGAGGGCGCGCCGGACCAGCTGGCGCCGGTGGTGCTGCCGGAATCCGCATCACCGATGACATAGCGGTAGGAGAGGGGCAGGCGGCCGCCGACCGCTTCAACGGACAGGTCGAAGCCCTCGCCCAGCTTGACAGCGGGTTCCGCAGCCTGCGCGGAGACGATCTCCAGTGTCCGCAGCGTGACGGTCAGGGGCTCGGCCGTCACGATCTTGCGCGTCTTCTGCGCGTCCAGCACATAGACGGTCAGCTCGTAATCGCCCTCCTGATCGCAGGCGTAGGAGTAGGTGGCGGAATCGCCGTAGGCGATGAAGTCGATCTCCTCGCCGTCGCGGCAGAGGATGTAGGCGTAGGTGTAGGGCGCAACGCCGCCGGTGACCTCGGTCGTCCAGGTGACGGTGTCGTACACATAGGCGGTCTCGGGAGCGGCAGAGACGGAGAGGACGGTCAGGGGCACCATGTCCACGGTGTAGCTGTTTTCGCAGGTGCACAGGATCTCCTCGCCGTCACGGACGGTCAGGCTTACCTGATACACGCCGTCGGCAGCGAAGGCATGGACGAAGCTGAGCGCCTCTGCGGCGGTGCAGCTTTCCTCCGCGATCACGGTTTCACCCTGCATGATGCAGAAGGTCGCCGTGTAGTGGGCCTCCAGGCCGGTCAGCGCGTAGGAGAAGGACACGTCCGTCTCCGGGTAGCAGTGGTCCGGCTCAACGGTGCAGTCTGCCGTCACGGGCATGTGGGCAGCCGCCTGCGCGGGCAGCGTGCAGGTCGCGATCACAGTTTCATCCGCCGCGACCACGTCCACCGTCAGCGCATAGCTGCCGGCCGCGTTGGGGGTGTAGGTGTATTCCGGCGCGTCCGTGCACAGGGAATCGATCAGCTCGTCCCCGCAGAACAGCTGGTAGCGCAGGGTGTAGGGTGCAAGCTCGCCCTCCAGCGCGACCGTCCAGGTCTGCGGATGGTACAGGTACCAGACCTCCGCAGCGGGCGTCACGCTGAGGATGGAAACGGGGCGGTAGGCGACCGTCACGCTGAGCTCCGCCGCGTCGATGACCGTGCCGTCGGCGGCCAGATACTCTGCGACAACGCGGTATGCGCCGGGCTTTTCGAAGGTGTAGGACAGGGTTTCACCGTCGGCGGAGGTGAGGGGAGACTCGCTGCCGTCAGCGTACAGGGACACGCGGCACATGCCACCGTCCAGCGCGCCGGTGATGGTGGCGGTCCAGACGACCTCCTCCTCGGTGAGGGGCGCGTCGATGCTCGCGGTCAGGCTGGACACCTCGGGCGGGAGCACGGTCACGCTGCCGCCGCTCAGGGTCACGACGTTCAGGTCCGCGTCGCGCGCAGAGACCTCCAGCGTGTATTCGCCGGGCTGCAGGTTCGTCAGGGTATAGCTGACGGCGGTGCTGAAGGAGGTGCGGCTGCCGAGCGGCTCGCCGTTCAGGTACGCACGGTAGGCATAGCGGTAGGGCTCTGCGCCGTAATCCGCCTCGACCTGCCAGGTGACGGAGCTGCCCGCGTACAGGTTGCCCTCCGCGTCCGGCACGATGCTGGTGATCATGAAACTGCGCTCATCGCCGTAGTAGCAGACCTCGGCGTCCGGGCAATTCGCCAGCGCGCCCTCGGCGACTGCGGCATAGCGGGGGAGATTGAGCTTCGTCACCGCGCCGCAGCCAAGGAACGCGTCAGCGCCGATCTCCTCCAGATAAACGCCGTCCACGGCTTCGGGGATGGTGACTTCGCCGCTGACGGCAGTGGCGTCCCGGGCGCACAGAAGCGCCGCGCGGCCAGCCTTCACGACATAATAGAAGCCTTCATGCAGCACGAGCTGCTCCAGCGCGACCGCCTTGTCGCCCGCAGCGACATACGCCGCGGAGCCGGCAGGCGCGAATACATACCGGCAGGAGGCGATCAGCGCCGCGTCGAGCTGCGTGGCGCTGCCGTGAACATAAGCATAGGCGCAGTCCAGCGTCTGCGCGGAGACGGAAACCGTATCCGCCGGGACCTCCAGCGCATACAGGCCGCTGCCGGTGAAGGCGTCCGCGCTCACCTGCTGCGTGCCCTCCGGCAGCACCAGCAGCCCGGTCAGCTGCTGATCGTTCAGGAAGGCTTCCTCTTCGATCACCGTGACGCCGGCGGGCAGAACGGTGGCTGCCTGCGCGGACGTGCTGCAAAGCATCAGTACGCACAGAAGCATCGCGGTGATACGCTTCTTCATGGATGAAACACTCATGGCCATATCTCCTTGGTAAAGGAATTCTACATACTAATATACTGCGGCGGGATTCCGATGTCAAGAACCGGTGCGGAATGTTTATTTTTTCAGTAATTTTTCCGGACCAAACAAAACGGAAACATATCTGTGTTATACTGTTCCTGTATTCTGAGGATAGGAGTCTTTGCCATGTTCAAGATCCTTGTTGTGGAAGACGACCGCGACCTGAACCGCACGGTTTGCGCATTCCTGAACCGCTCCGGCTATGAGGCAACCGGCTGCCTGAACGCCGCGGACGCCTACGACGCGATGTACGAGACCATGTTTGATCTGGTCGTGTCGGACATCATGATGCCGGGCGTCGATGGCTTTGAGTTCGCCGCAAACGTCCGCGCGCTGAACGAGAACATCCCCATCCTGTTCATGACCGCCCGGGACGACATCGCTTCCAAGCAGCGGGGCTTCCGCATCGGCGTGGATGATTACATGGTCAAGCCCATCGACCTGGACGAGCTGTTCCTGCGCATCGGTGCGCTGCTGCGCCGGGCGAAGATCGCCTCCAGCCGTAAGCTGGAGGTGGGCGCGTTCACCATGGACGCGGACGAGTTCTCCGCCTCGCTGGACGGTGAGGAGATCAGCCTGACCAAGCGGGAATTCAACATCCTGTACAAGCTCCTGTCCTACCCGAAGAAGACCTTCACCCGGCAGCAGCTGATGGACGAATTCTGGGACGCAGACTCCGACGCCACGCCCCGCGCGGTGGATGTGTACATGACCAAGCTGCGCGCCAAGCTTTCGAAATGCGACGATTTCGAGATCAAGACCGTGCATGGCCTGGGCTACAAGGCGGTGCTGAAGCAATGAAGAGATTCCTGCGGGGGCTGAACCACTACATCGTGTTCTTCCTGATGGTGGCGTTCCTGGTGACCTGCTGCATCATGCTGTTCACCAGCGCGCTGATGGACTCTCTGGGGGTCGTGCTGACGGGCGAAAACCTCGGCACGGCTGCCAAGCTGACCTTTGGCAATGTGATCTTGCTGAGCGTGCTGTTCACGCTGATCGACGCCCTGCGCCGCAAGCTCACCGTGGAGCGTACGGCAAAACGCATCGCTGAGGCAGCCAGACGCATCGTCGCCGGGGATTTTTCTGCCCGGGTCGTGCGTCCCAGCCGGTTCAGCAGCGATGAGCATTTCCTGGAGATCATCGACTGCTTCAACCGCATGGCGGAGGAGCTGTCCGGCGTGGAGACCCTGCGGACGGACTTTATCTCCAATGTGTCCCACGAAATGAAAACGCCCCTGGCCGTGATACAGAATTACGGCACACTCCTGCAGACTCCCGATCTGCCGGAGGACAAGCGCATCGAGTACGCCAGGGGCATCGCCGACAGCGCCCGCCGCCTTGCGGACATGGTGACCAACATCCTGAAGCTGAACAAGCTGGAGAATCAGCAGATCTTCCCCCATGCGGAAACGTACGATCTGAGCGGGCAGCTGTGTGAAGCCCTTCTGCAGTACGAGCGCGTGTGGGAGAGGGAGAATATCGGGATCGAAACGGACATCGCCGACGGCGTACAGGTCTGCGCCGACCGGGAGCTGCTGTCGCTGGTGTGGAATAACCTCTTGTCCAATGCATTCAAGTTTACCCCGGCAGGCGGCACGGTCACCCTGACGCTGACTGCCACGGAGCATCATGCCGTGGTTGAGGTGCGGGACACCGGCTGCGGCATGTCGGCAGAAACGGGCGCGCACATTTTCGAAAAGTTCTATCAGGGCGACACCTCCCATGCGACGCGCGGCAATGGGCTGGGGCTTGCGCTGGTCAGGCGGGTGGTGGACATCGTCTGCGGCGAGATCAGCGTGCAGAGCGAAATCGGCAGGGGCACGACCTTCACGGTCAAGATCAGGAGAGCATGATGGACTGGAAGAAAATCGGGAAAGCATTGCTGTTCCCTCATCCGCTGGTGGCCGGGCTGCTGTTTCCCGCAGCGGTCGGGCTGATGCTCTGGGGCATGCTGAAGCGCGGGGTGGAGGATCCGCTGACGATCGCGTTCTGTGCGCTGTCCTTTTACGGACTGGTGCTGGTGTGTCTGCGGATCCCCGATATCATCCGCCGGGTGCAGCGGTTCCGCCGGGAAAACAGGTACTACCTGCGGTATCAGAACGATGTGCAGCTGCGCATCAATCTCTCGCTGTACTTCGCCGTGGCCTTCAATGCGGTGTATGCAGTGTTTCAGCTCTGCCTGGGGCTGTGGCATCACTCGGCATGGTTTTATGCCATGGCCGGGTACTATCTGCTGTTGGGGCTGATGCGTCTGTCGCTGGTGCGGCACACCCGTCACCATGCTGCGGGGGAGGACCGCCGCATGGAATGGCGCAAGTACCGCTTCTGCGGCTGGCTTCTGCTGGTGATGAATCTGACGCTGGCGGTTTTCACGCTGTATTTCGTGTTCCGTATCCGCGTCTTCCTGCATCATGAGATCACCACCATCGCCATGGCGGCCTATACCTTCACTGCGCTGACGCTGGCGATCATCAACGCCGTCCGCTACCGCCGGTACGGCAGCCCGGCCTATTCCGCCGCGAAGGCCATTTCGCTCGCGTCCGCCACGGTGTCCATGCTGACGCTGGAAAACGCCCTGCTGACCACCTTCGGGCAGGAGAGCAGTGAGAGCTTCCGGCAGATCATGCTGGGGGCAAGTGGCGCGGCGGTGATCCTCGCGGTGCAGGGCATCGCGCTGTACATGATCGTGAATGCCAACAGAAAGCTGCGGCTCGGCGCTTCCCGGACATGACGCCGGCAAAATGATGAGAATGAGGTAGAGATAGATGGAAAACAAACAGGGCAACACCTTCGAGTACACCTATTCTGCGGGGGAGCAGGCGGAGATCAGGCGCATCCGCAGCAAGTATGCCCCAAAGGAAGAAAGCAAGATGGAGCAGCTCCAGCGCCTGGACGCTTCCGCCACGCAGAAGGCGACGATGTATGCCATCATCGTCGGCGTGATCGGTGCGCTGATCCTGGGCACCGGCATGAGCTGCTGCATGGTCTGGACGGATACGCTGCTGATTCCCGGCATTGTGATCGGTGTGATCGGCATGGGGGTGGTCGCTGCGGCCTATCCGCTGTACGACCGCACGCTGAAGAAGGAGCGGGCGCGCATCGCTCCGGAGATCCTGCGGCTGACGGATGAGCTGCTGAAGTGACCGGTATGCAGCAGTCCCGGATATGGCCGGGGATACAGGCGTCCGCCGGTGATGGCGGGCGCTTTTGCCATGCGGCAGTGACCGCAGCTTCGGTTTCCGAAATACAAAACAACGCCCCGTCACAGCGGTCATCCGCTTCTGACGGGGCATTGTTGTCAGTGATCATTCGGCTTTGTCGTCCTCGCCCTGCTGCATGCGGTAGCCCACACCCAGCTCGTTGACGATGTAACGGTTATCGCCGGGACGGATGCCCAGCTTGCGCCGGAGGTTGGCCATGTTGACCTGCAGCTTCTTGTTGCCGCCGGGATCGGCAGCGCCCCAGATGGCCTCGTTCATCGCGGCGTAGGTCAGGAGCTTCCCGGCGTGCTGGGCCAGAAGCGCCAGGATGTTGAACTCCGTCTGGGTCAGGTGGATGGGCTGCGAGGCGACCGTCACCGTCCGGCTTTCGTATTCGATGGCCAGATCGTGCAGCTGGAAGCGGCTTTCCGGCAGCTTGCTCTGCTCGGCGCCGGGGCGGCTGTAGCGCAGCGCTGCACGGATGCGGGCCAGCAGCTCGGCAGTGCTGAAGGGCTTGGTGATGTAGTCGTTCGCGCCCAGATCCAGCGCGGTGACCTTGTCCCGCTCGGTAGAGCGGGCGGAAAGCACCAGGATCGGCACGGCGTTCTTCTGCCTTGCGGCGCGGATGAATTCCAGACCGTCCCTGTCCGGCAGCCCCAGGTCCAGGATCACCAGATCCGGCACGTGGGAGGAAAGCATCATCAGCCCCTGCGCGCAGGTTTCCGCCATCAGCGTCTCGTAATGCTGGGCGTCCAGCATGGCATGCAGCAGACTGGAAACGCTGCGGTCATCCTCCACCGCCAGAATGCGGTATTTGTTATTGCTCATCGGTTTCCTCCATATCAAGGGTGAAGCTGAAGGCCGCCCCGCCCTCCGGCCGGTTGCAGGCGTGGATCTCGCTTCCGTGGGCGCGGATGATGGCGGCGCACACGAACAGGCCGATGCCCATGCCGGTGCGCTGGCCGTCGCTGACCTCCTGGTCCCGGTCCAGATAGCCGGTGAAGAGGCCGTTCAGCCGGTTTGCCGGAATGCCGCAGCCATCGTCGCTGATGCAGAAGCGGGCCTGCCCCTCTTGCATCGTCACGACCAGGCTCACCCGGGTCATGCCTCTGGCGTGCACCACAGCGTTTTCCAGGATGTTGATCAGCACCTGCTCGATGAGCATTGCATCCATGGGGATGCTGACAAAGTCATCCGGGATGCTGACCTCCACCTGCTGATCGGGATAATGCTTGTAGAACTTCACCAGCACGGTGTCGATCAGCTCCTCGAGCACGGTGGGGGTTTTGCTGACCATCAGCTTCTTCTCGTCGATGCGGGTGACGGACAGCAGGTTCTCCACCATGCGGATCAGCCAGTCGGCGTCGCGGCGCATATCGCCCAGGAGGGTCAGCTGCTTTTCCTCCGGCAGCGTATCCCGGCTGTCCAGCATCACGGAGCAGGCCCCGTAGATGGAGGTCAGCGGCGTTCGCAGATCGTGGGAGATCGCCCGCAGGAGATTGGCACGCATGCGCTCGCGCTCGGCGGCGGCCTTCTCCTCCTGCTGGATGGAGATCTGCGTCGTCAAAGTGCTGGTCATCACGGAAACGATCAGCATGACGAACGCGGTCGCCATATTCACCGGGGTGAGCAGGTCGATGGCATAGTACGGGAACATGAAGGCGTAGTTCACCAGCAGCACGCCGATGAGCGACGCCGCCACGCCCCACAGGTAGCCCCTGGTATGCAGGGAGACGATGAAAACACCCAGCACGAACAGCATGGGGATCAGTTTCTCCGCCGCAAAAAAGTGTTCCAGCACCAATACCAGCAGAAATACCGCAGCCATCACGGCAACGGTCAGCGCGCCATCCCGCAGCAGACGCTTCCAGTTGGGCATCTTGCTTCACCTCCTGCATGCATTATAGCACACTTCTCCCGGTCAGGCACCCATCTTGGCGTAAGCCTGGGCGATATTGAGCACATGGTCGCCGATACGCTCGAAGTCGGTGAGCATCTCGGAGTACAGCACGCAGGCCTCGGCGGTGCATTCCCCTTGCGCATGCGCTGCAGGTGCTTCTCGCGGTACTGATCGGTCATGTCGTCGATCTGCTGTTCCAGGTCGGCCACGGACTGCATCCAGGCAGAGGAAGTGACGTCGGGATGCAGGATCTGTTCCATGGCGGCGGACGCGATCTGCTGCATCTCCACGATCTCGCCGCGGGCCATCTGGGAGAAGACGATCCCCTTGCGCTGCAGGACCGCCACGTAGCCCGCGATATTCACCGCGTGGTCGCCGATGCGCTCGGCATTGGCGGAGATGGTGAAGTAGCCCTCGATGGCCTGCACGTCCATGCCGTTGCCGGCGGTGATAAGGATGTGGGAGACGTATTCGGACACGTCCTTGTTGATCAGGTCGATCTGCTCCTCGGTTTCCTCGGCCCTGGCAACGGCATCCGCATCCGTATCCAGCACGGCCTGATAGCACTGCTGGATGTTCCCCGCCGCCAGGGAGAGCATGCGCTCCACCTCCTGACGCAGCGCGTCGGTGTGGATGGCGGCGTTGCCCAGGTTCAGGCGGGAGGAACGGTACTCGTGCAGCAGCTGCTCCAGGGGACGGGCAGGGGCGGTCTCCTCCGCCTTGTCCGGCAGGATTCGGGTGGCAAGCCATGCCAGCAGCGTGCCAAAGGGCAGGAGCAGCAGTGTGGTGGCGATATTGAACAGCGTGTGGGTATGAGCGATCTGCGCAGCGGGATTGTCCGGAGCCAGCGGCACGATCCACTCCGTCACCGGCAGCAGCAGGAACAGCGCGGTAAACACTGCCGTACCGATCATGTTGAACATCAGGTGGATCAGGGTGGTGCGCTTGGCGCTGCGGTTGGTGCCGATGGCGGCCAGCACCGCCGTGATGCATGTGCCGATGTTCATGCCGAAGAGCACAAACACCGCGCTGCCCAGAGGGATCAGGCTCTCTGCGGCCAGCTTCTGCAGAATGCCGACAGAGGCGGAGGAAGACTGGATCACCGCCGTGAACACCGCACCGGCCAGGATGCCGATGGCGGGGTTGGAGAAGGTGGTCATCAGGGAAATGAAGGTCTCGTTGCTCTGCAGGGGCTTCATGGCAGCGCCCATCATGTCCATGCCGATGAACAGCACGCCGAAGCCCGCCAGAATCTGTCCGATAAAGTGGGCCTTGGGGTTCTTCACGAACACGATCATCGCCACGCCGATGAAGGCGAACACCGGAGCCAGCATGCCGATATCCAGCGCCACCAGCTGGCCGGTGATGGTGGTGCCGATGTTGGCGCCCATGATGATCCACACGGCCTGCTTGAGCGTCATCATGCCGGAGTTGACGAAACCCACCACCATGACGGTCGTGGCGGAGGAGGACTGGATGATGGCGGTGATCACAGCGCCCACGCCAACGCCCATGAAGCGGTTGGAGGTCAGCTTCTCCAGGATGGCCTTCATGCGGTT
>SVGU01000080.1 GCA_015056155.1 Clostridiales bacterium | reverse complement strand
GGTCGCACCGGCGACAGTGGGGTTGCCGACCTTGATCTCACCATTGTTCTCGACCATCAGAACGTCGAAGGAAATGGTGGAACCGTCTTCCTGATTCACCTTGTCAATGTAGATGGTCTCACCCTGAGACACGCGGTACTGCTTGTTGCCGGCGCTGATGATAGCGTACATGCAAAAGCACCTCCTATTATTACTCGCCAGGATTTGAGGTAGTGCGGATGCACATTGGCAGACCTCTCCTGAGCGGCCATCAAGAATAATACCACACACTTGTGTCAATGTCAAGCGCAAAATGCAGGTATTTCAACCCTTTGCGCGATTATTCTGCAAAGAAATGTGCCAGTTTGCCCGCCCTGTTGTAGCACAGCCCCTGCCAGCCGCAATGGAGCGCGCCCTCGATGTTGCCGGGCGTGTCGTCGATGAAGAGCGTCCGCTCCGGGTCAAGTCCGAAGGTCCGGGTCAGATGCTCGTAGATCTCATGCCCGGGCTTGATCAGATGGACCCGTGCGGACACGACAAAGCCGTCGAACAGGGAGAAAAACTCATGCTGGCGGCATGCGTAGGCGAACTCCTCGTCCGCGTAGTTGGTCAGCGCGTAGAGCTTTACGCCGTGTCTTTTGCAGGCTTTCAGCGCCTCGATGCCTTCCTGGATGGGCGGCAGGTCGATCCAGCCGGTCATCACGCGCCGCACATACGGTTCCAGCTCCGGCGCATTGGACGACATTGCTGCGATGACCTCCTCCAGCGTCGCGCTGTTGCGGTCGCGCATGCACCAGTAGGGGGACTTGAATATGCGGATCGTCAGCTCCTCATGCAGATCGGGGCGTTCGGGCACGAGCTTGTCCAGCAGCTCCTGCGCCTGATAGGTCAGGAGGACGTTGCCCACGTCAAAGACGACGGCGTCGATCGCCTCCCAGGGCATCGAATCGTACATGTCGTCGATCATCAGTCGGATCATACATATCACCTCTCTCCCATCATAACATAAAATATGAGTCTTTTCAATCCTGCCGAAATGGTGTATAATGCAGACAAGGAGGAATGAGATATGAAGCGAGTATTTCTGACGGTTCTGGACGGCGCCGGCGTGGGATATCTGCCGGACGCGGCGCAGTATGGCGACGTCGGCTCCTGCACCTGGGGGCATGTTGTAGACCAGTGCGGCCCTCAGCTGCCCAATATGGCCCGGCTGGGCATGGGGCACATCGCCGGAACGCATTACCCGCAGGACCCGCAGGCGGTGGGTGCATACGGCGTGAGCATGGAGGCCAGCGCGGGCAAGGACACCACCACCGGCCACTGGGAGCTGGCGGGCTGCCGACTCGACAAGCCGTTCCCGACCTTCACCGATACGGGCTTCCCGGCGGATTTCATCGCCCGCTATGAGGCAGCCATCGGCCATAAGTGCATCGGCAACTACGCCTCCTCCGGTACGGTCATTCTGGACGAACTGGGCGAGGAGCATATGCGAAACCGTACGCCCATCGTGTACACCTCGGCGGACAGCGTGTTCCAGATTGCCTGTCATGAGGAGATCTTTTCCCGGGAGGAGCTGTACGAGATGTGCCGCATCGCCCGCGAGATGCTCACCGGAGACCTGTGCGTGGGCCGCGTGATCGCCCGCCCCTTTATCGGCACGGGCAAGGGCGCGTTCCAGCGCACCTCCGGCCGGCGTGACTTTGCGGTGCCGCCCTTCAGCCGCACGCTCCTGGACGCCTGCGAGGAGGCCGGACTGGAAAGCCTCGGCGTTGGCAAGATCGAGGATATCTTCGACAAGCGCGGCCTGACCGGCTCCAACCACGCCAGCGGCAATCCTGCCTGCATCGATGCGTGGATCGACTACATGAAGCGCCCTTTCCATGGCCTGTGCTTCACCAACCTCGTGGACACCGACTCCCTCTACGGCCATCGCAACGACGCCGAGGGCTTTGCGAAGGCGCTGGAATACTTCGACCAGAAGCTGCCGGAGATCCAGTCCCTCATGACGGAGGAGGATCTGCTGATCATCACCGCCGATCACGGCTGCGATCCCTGCTTCCCCGGTACGGACCACACCCGCGAGCACATCCCGCTGATGGTCTGGCACAAGGGCATGACGAAGCTGGTGAACCTCGGCGTGCGCAAGACCTATGCCGACGTGGCTGCGACCTGCGCGGAATGG
Source organism: Clostridiales bacterium (assembly GCA_015056155.1). Taxonomy (GTDB): domain Bacteria; phylum Bacillota; class Clostridia; order Christensenellales; family Aristaeellaceae; genus UBA11524. Next base: position 9,820 of record SVGU01000080.1, on the reverse strand, counting down.
CTGGGTCTGCCGGACCGTTTCGGCGCGGAATCCTTCGCGGATCAGCTGTGAGGTGTGACGATGGGATGGTTGCCTTTTGGCTCGAAGAAAGCGCACGCGCACATTCAGCCGGATGAACTGCCGGTGCCTACCTGCCTGAAGCCGTATTTTGTACCCGATGTGGTCAAATGCAGCATGACGGAGCTCACTGGCAGCATCCGCTGCAGCTGCGGCGCGAACAGCTTCCGGGCGATCAGCAGCGAGGAGCCCGGTCTTCGCTACCGCCTCTGCTGCACCGGATGCGGCCAGGACGTCCTGCTCTTTGACGCCTGGCAGCATGGCTGGGATGCGCTGGTGTGCAGCGTGCTGCCTGAAGAAGAAGCCGTCCCGGAGCATGCCGAGTCCTGCGGGAGGTGCGGCGGCGACGCGTTCCGTGCGGACGTCTGGGTCGAGCCCGTTGAGCGGGAAGAGTTCGTTTCTGATATCCCGGAAGGCCTGACGGAGGCGGACTGGGTCAACGCATACACATGGTTTGCAGCAACGCTGACATGCGCCAGGTGCGGCAGAAGGGTTCGCGACTGGGCGGATGTCGAGACCGGCTGAGGAGGATACACATGAAGCAGATCGCGATCTGGGCGGCTGTCATTTCCTTCCTGGCCTTCGTGGTCATCTGGGGCGTGATGGGCGTGAATATCATGAACGGCGAATATGACAGCGTGACAGTGACCTGCTGGGCAGGAATGATCTGTCTGATCGTGCTCCTTGCCAGCATTCTATACCTGCGGTTTACATCATGGAAATGCCCGCATTGCGGCAGGATTCGCCTCGTTAACGGGCAGTACTGCTATCATTGCGGAAAAAAGATCGGATAATATGGAGGAAATACCAATGAAGGAATACATGAACAAGCTCCACGCGGCTGCCGACTACATCCGCGAACAGGTGGGAGAGGCTGAGATCGGCGTGATCCTCGGCTCCGGCCTGGGCGATTATGTGGAGGCTCTCGAGGACGCGAAGTACGTCGATTACAAGGACATTCCCGGCTTCCCGCACTCCACTGCGCCTGGTCATGCGGGCCGCTGGTGGACCGGCAAGCTCCATGGCAAGCGCGTCTGCATGATGCAGGGACGTTTCCATTCCTATGAGGGCTGGTCGATGCAGGAGGTCACGATGCCTGTGCGCGTGATGTCCCTGCTGGGCGTGAAGACGCTGTTCGTCACCAACGCAGCCGGCGGCGTGAACCTCGACTTCTCGCAGGGCTGCCTGATGATCATCTCCGATTTCATCAACATGTCCGGCAAGAATCCGCTCACAGGCCCGAATCTGAGCGAGTTCGGCGTGCGCTTCCCGGATATGTCCCATGCGTATGATCTGGACCTGATCGCCCTGTGCGAAAAGCAGGCGGAGAAGCTGGGCGTGCCCGTGCAGAAGGGCGTATACATGTGGATGAACGGCCCTGCCTACGAGACCCCGGCGGAGATTCGCATGGCTCGCATCCTCGGCGCGGACGCGGTGGGCATGTCCACTGTGCCGGAGACGATCGTGGCGCGGCACTGCGGCATGCGCGTGCTGGGCGTGAGCTGCATCACCAACATGGCGGCGGGCATCCACGACCAGCTGCTGGACGAGCAGGAGGTCATCGACACTGCTGCCCGCGTCAAGGGCACCTTCCGGGCCCTGCTGGACGCGACGATCGAGGCGATGTAAGCGATGCGCAGGATTGCACTGATCACCGGCGGTTCCCGTGGCATCGGGGCTGCCTGCGTGCGGCGGTTCGCACGGAGCGGATATGCCGTCGTGTTTCTGGCAAACAGGAGCGTCGACGCAGCGGAGGCACTGAAAGCGGAGCTGCGTGCCGAGGGGCTTGATGTTGACTACCGCGTCTGCGATGTATCCAACGGCGCGCAGGTGCGGGACGTCATCGGCGGGATACTCCGCACCTACCGGCGCATCGACGCGCTGGTCAACTGCGCAGGCGTGGCGCACATCGGGCTTTTCACCGACATGACGGAGGAAGAATGGGACGCGCTGTTCGCGGTGAATGTGCGCAGCGTGTTCAGCGTCACGAAGGCCGTGCTCCCGGGGATGATATCCCGGCAGACGGGTGCGGTCGTCAATGTGTCCAGCATGTGGGGCGAGGTCGGCGCAAGCTGCGAGGTGGCGTATTCCGCGACCAAGGCGGCGATCATCGGACTAACAAAGGCGCTGGCGAAGGAGGCTGGCCCGAGCGGCGTGCGCATCAACTGCGTCACCCCCGGCGTGATCGACACGGACATGAATGCCCAGCTGACGGATGAGGACCGGGAAGCTCTCGCGGACGAAACTCCGCTGGGGCGCATCGGGGACGCGGACGAGGTTGCACAGACGATCCTGTTCCTGTGCTCGGAGGGCGCATCCTTCATCACCGGACAGGTGCTGGGCGTCAGCGGCGGACTGGTTATCTGAGACGAATCACATAACGGAATACGGGGCATGCTGTTTCCAAAATGATGAGGAGGAAACAGCATGTCCTTTTTTCGGCGTTTTTTGGCCTTGATCCTATGCCTGCTTGTGATGCTGCCTTCGCTGGCGGCGGCTTCGCCTCTGGAGACGGGCCAGCCCATGACGCTCACGTCACCGGCGGCGATCCTGGCGGAGACGGACACCGGCACGATCATCTTCGAGAAGAATGCGGACGAACGCAGAGAGGTCGCGTCCATCACGAAGCTCATGACGGCGCTGCTGGTGCTGGAGGCGATCGACAGGGGCGATGTGCGCCTGTCTGATGCTGTGCAGGTATCGCAGAATGCAGCAGCAATGAAGGGCTCACAGGCACTTCTGGACGCGAATGCGACCTATTCGCTGGAGGATCTGCTGCGCACGACGATCATGGCGAGCGCGAACGATTCCGCCGTTGCGCTGGCGGAGCACCTCTGCGGCAGCGAGGAAGCCTTCGTTGCGCGGATGAATGCAAGGGCAGGGGAGCTCGGCATGAGCAGCACGCGCTATGTCAACTGCACCGGCTATCCGCAGGAGGGGCAGTACACCACGGCACGCGATGTATGCACGCTGTGCTGCGAGGTCGCGAAGCATCCCGCCTACAATAAGTACTCTTCAGTCTGGATCGACAAGCTGACCCATCCGGGCGGCCGGGTGACGGACCTGACGAACACGAACCGCCTCGTCCGCTTCTATGAGGGCTGCGACGGCTTCAAGACCGGCTCCACCGATGCGGCCAAATACTGCCTTGCCGCGACGGCCACGAAGAACGGCATGCGCCTGGTGGCCATCGTCCTCGGCACGCCGGTGAGCCAGACGCGCTTCAACGAGGCCCGCGCGATGCTGGATTACGGCTTTGAGAACTATCAGCGGATCGCAGTGGCCAACAAGGGAGATCTGCTGGGCGAATCGCTTCCGGTGCGGGGCGGCGCGGCGGATTCGGTGGAGCTTGCGCTGGGCGGCGGGCTGTCAATGCTCCTCAAAAACGGGCAGCAGAGCGGCCTTCGGCTGGAATTGGCACTGCCGGAAAGCGTGGATGCGCCGGTGAAACAGGGTGACGTCCTCGGCACGGTCAATGTGCTCATGAACGACCAGGTGATCGCGAAGCTGAACTGTGTGGCTGCCGGCAATGTGCCCAGGCCCGGGTTTATCGAGGGCTTGTACCGCATTCTCGACCAGTGGCGGTGATGGAACATAAAAAGGCCGGTGACGCAGCAGTTGCGCCATCGGCCATTGTGTTTACTTGATCACGCGCTTTCTGTACCGGCAGACCTGCGCGCCGAAGCTGCCCTGATACGGCAGGCATTCGAAGCCACGCCGGAGCAGCTCCTCCTTCGGCTCAAAGCTCCGGTGCTGATCGCCTGGCACATCGAGGATCCAGCCGCCGCTGCGGCATACGCGGGTCATCTCGGCGAGTTCCGCGTCAATGTCGTCGCCCACGACATGGCCGGACATCACGATATCGAAGGTATCGTCCGGATAGGGCAGGCAGTCGCACATGCCATCGACGACTCGCAGATTCGTTACGCCCCGGCGGGCGGCTTCGTCCTTCAGGAACTGCCGCAGGGTCTCGACCGGCTCGCAGGCATAGACCTCGGCAGCCCTTTCTGCAGCCACGAAGGCGAGACGTCCGTTGCCGCTGCCGATATCCAGCACGCGCAGGCCGTCCAGCTCCGCGATCTCATACAGGCGGCTCTTGTCCCAGCCGTAGATGAACGGGCAATGCGTCGCCATCAGCTCAGGCTGGGTGTAGATCACGAAATCCTCGCACCATGCCATCACGAAGGTCTCGCTCTGGCGCACCTCTTCAGGGGAAAGCGCGGGGGCGTCCTCCGCGATCCGGCGGATCAGCTCTGCGTATTCCGGCACCCGGTGCATCATGTACCATTGTACCGCCGGATTTGCCTTCAGTGCAATGCCCAGATGCCTGTGCAGCTCGGCATCGCCGCCGTAGCACAGATACCGCAGCTGGAACCGCTCCATCATCAGCAGGCACCTGAAGTCAAATTCGTTCACATCGATCCATCCGATTGCCATAGTTTTCACCTCAAAAGGCGGCACAGCTGTCTGCCGCGCCGCCTGAAAATCACTCGTTGGTGTAGTTGTCGAAGTAGCCCTGGATGTAGACAATGGGGGTGCCCTTGTCGCCGGAGCCGCTGGTCAGGTCGCACAGGGAGCCGATCAGGTCGGTCAGGCGGCGGGGCGTGGTGCCCTGAGCGGCCATCTGGCCTACGAGGCTGCTGCCGTCCTTCTGGCTGATCTTCGCCTTGATGGCGTCCTGCAGCGCCTTGCCGGAGAGGCCGGCGAAGTCGTTGTCCGCCAGATACTTCAGCTTCAGCTCGTTGGGCGTGCCCTCGAGGCCGGCGGTATAAGCGGGGGAGACCACCGGATCAGCCAGCTCCCAGATCTTGCCGACGGGATCCTTGAAGGCGCCGTCGCCGTAGACCATGACCTCCACATGCTTGCCGGTCTTCTCCAGCATCTTGGCCTGGATATCCTCGACCAGCTGCTGGCACTCGCGGGGGAAGAGCTTCACGGTGTTCTCGGTCGCCTTGTTGGAGCCGAGGAGGCCGTAGCGCTCGTTGCAGCCGCTGCCGTTGACGGGCGCGTTCATGATCTCGTCCAGACCGAACACGCGCTCGGCGCCGGCGGCCTTGAGCAGGCGCTTGGTGCGGGCGCGGGTGTGGATGTCACAGGTCAGGACATTCTTGGTGTAGGCGAGGATCGCACGGGGATCGTTCGCGAACACAACATCGACCTCAGCGCCCATCTCGCGGATGATGCTGCTGTAATATTCCACATAATCAACGCCCGTGAAGGGGTGCTTGATGTAGCCGAACAGCTCACGGTACTTCTCCAGGGAGAGCACGTCGCGATAGGGATCGACGTTATGCTTGTCCATCAGGTCCCAGTCGATGAGGTGGTTGCCGACCTCGTCAGAGGGATAGGACAGCATCAGGATGACCTTCTTGCAGCCCTTGGCGATGCCGCGCAGGCAGATGGCGAAGCGGTTGCGGCTCAGGATCGGGAAGATCACGCCGAGGGTCTCGCCGCCGAGCTTTGCGCGCACGTCGTCGGCGATGTTGTCAACGCTGGCATAATTGCCCTGTGCGCGGGCGACGATCGCCTCGGTCATGCAGACCACGTCGCGGTCGCGGGGAGTGATCTCGCCGGACTTCATCGCTTCCTCCACGGATGCGACAACGATCTCTGCCAGATCGTCACCCTCACGGATGATGGGGGCGCGGACGCCCATAGAAACAGTACCAAGCATGCGGCTCATACTTAACACTCCTAATCTGATCGGCGGAAATGGATCCCGCCAAAGGATACGGCACACGGACCGAATAAGCCTTTTACTTCAGCATTATAATACAAATTTGCGCTGATGGAAAGAGCAAATTGAAATTTTTTTCGTTTTTTCTTGATTTTCTTGTGTACGACTGCGCGTCAGCAGAAACAGTATATGCTTTTCGCCGCTGAAGTATGCAAAGCGGAGCAGAATCTGTGCGCCACGTACGTGAGACAGGTATAAAAATGTCAGGGCGGATGCGTTGTCAAGCATGACGAAATCTGTTATAATGATGCTATTATCAATCGAATGCGAGGAACAGTCATGTTTGAACAGGTACTGGCGAAAATTCGGGAGTTTGATACCATCATCATTCACCGGCACACGAGCCCCGACGGCGATGCGCTGGGCAGCCAGATCGGTCTGAAGCACATCATTCGTGCGAATTTCCCGGACAAGCGGGTCTATATGGTCGGCGATGAAGCGGGGCGCTATGCCTTCATGGCCGATTCCGTGATGGACGAGGTGCCGGATGAAGCGTACCGCGATGCGCTGGCGATCGTGCTGGACGTGTCGGCGCGCAAGCTGATCAGCGATGACCGCTATACACAGGCCGCTGCGACGGTCCGCATCGACCATCATATCTTTGTTGAGCAGATCGCGCAGACGGAGGTGCAGGACAGCACCTTCGAGAGCTGCTGCGGGATGATCGCTGCCCTTGCGATGGAGAGCGGTCTGACCGTGCCTGTGGAGGCGGCGACGGCGCTCTATACCGGCATGGTGACGGATTCCGGCCGCTTCCGCTACGACGCGACCTCCTCCCGGACGCACAGCCTGGCGTCCTTCCTGCTTCAGCAGCCCGTGGATACGGGCGAGATCTACCGGTGCCTGTATGCCACGGACTATGCGCAGATGAAGCTCCGCGCGCAGTTCGTGCTGAAGATCCGGTTCACGGAGAAGAATGTCGCCTACATCTACACCACCCGCGAGGAGGCGGCGCAGTACGATTCCGACCTGTTCGGCATCTCCCGCGGCATGGTCAGCACGATGAGCGACATCCGCGGCGTGGATATCTGGGTCAATTTCACCGAATGCGACCGGGGCGTCCTGTGCGAGCTGCGTTCCAGCCGCTTCAACATCAACCCGGTCGCCGTCAAATACGGCGGCGGTGGTCATGCAAAGGCCAGCGGCGCAACGGTAAAGGACCGCGAGGAGGCCATGGCAATGCTGCGCGACCTCGACGCACTGATGGGAGGCGATGGGGAATGAACATGGAACTCATGACCCGCATCCTTGAAAAGATCCGGGAATATGACCGGATCCTCCTGTTCCGCCATGTTCGCGTGGACGGCGACTGTGTGGGCGCAACCAAGGGCATGAAGGCGCTGATCCAGAATACCTGGCCGGAAAAAGATGTGCTCATCATTGACGACGAGCGCTCGGAGTATCTGGCCTTCCTCGGCCCGGACGATGTGGCGGAGGAGGATATCCCCGGCGGCTACGGCCGCTATGAGGACGCGCTGTACGAGGATGCGCTGGGCATCGTGATCGACGTCGCATCTCCGGAGCGCATCAGCAACCCGAAGTTCTCGCTCTGCAAGGAGCTGATCAAGATCGATCACCACATCGACCGCGACCACTACGGCGATATCAGCTGGGTGGAGGAGGAGCGTTCTTCGGCGTGCGAGATGATCGCGGCGTTCTACGAGGCCTTCCGGGATGTGCTGAAGATCAGCCCCTATGCGGCGACTTGCATCTATACCGGCATGGTGACGGACTCCGGCCGGTTCATGTATGAGGGCGTGAAGGGCGACACGATGCGCCTGGCCGGGCTGATGCTCGACCAGGGCGTGGATACCGAGCGCCTCTATGCCCATCTGTATCTGAAGGAATTCGAGACCCTCAAGTTCACCTCCTGGGTGTATGAGAACATGAAGATCACCCGGAACGGTGCAGCGTACGTCTTTGTGGACGAGGCGACGCGCCGCCGCTTCGGTCTGAGCCATGAAACGGCGTCCAGCGCTGTGTCCATGCTCAGCGGCATCAAGGGCTGCCTGTGCTGGATGGCCTTCATCGAGGCGCAGGACAGCATCCGCGTGCGCCTGCGTTCCCGCTTCATGTTCATCAACGAGCTCGCGGAGAGCTACAACGGCGGCGGCCATGCCTGCGCCAGCGGCGCTACGGTCTACAGCCGGGATGAAATGAACCAGCTGATCCGGGACGCGGACGAGCTGGTGCGCAAATACAAGGAGAGCAATGACGAATGGCTATGAGAATCGCGATCACGAACGATGACGGCATCCAGGGCGAGGGCCTGCTGCGACTGGTGCAGTGGGCGTCGAAGCTGGGCGAGGTAACGGTCTACGCCCCCAAGGTCGAGCAGAGCGCCAAATCCCATGCCATTGAGATCCGCAAGGCCTTTGAGGTCAGGGAGGCGGAGGTCCCCGGCGCGGTGCGCGCCTATGCGGTGGATTCCACCCCGGCGGATTGTATCCGCTTTGCCCTCCTGGGACAGAAGGAGAATTTCGACCTGATCATCTCCGGCATCAACAAGGGGCTCAATATCGGCCAGGACATCATGTATTCCGGTACGGTCAGCGCGGTGTTTGAGGCAGGCGCGCTTGGAGCGAGGGGCCTGGCGCTGTCTGCGGAGCCGGACAGCTTCGACGACGCCGTTGCTCAGCTGGACCGAATCTGGGCGTACATGCAGGAAAACGACCTGTTCGGCAAGTGTCCCATCTGGAACGTGAACATCCCCTCCGGCACGACCGGCGAGTTCCGCATCGCGCGGCAGGGAGGGCCCTACTATTCGGACGATTTCGCCCCGCAGGACAATGACCTCTACATGCCGGTGGGCAAGCCCGTGTGGGTCAATACCTTCGACGATTCCATCGACACGAATGCCGTGCTGCATTACCGGCACATTTCGGTTACGCCCCTGACCATCGACCGGACGGACCGCAAGACCTTTGAAGCGATCAGAAATGCATAAAGGAAGGACGCACTCCCAAGCCGGGAGCGCGTCCTTTTGTGTTGGACCAGATGGATTATTCGGCCTTGACCACAACGTCCAGCGTGCAGCCCTTGTCGAATTCGATGGTGCCCTTGTAGTTCTTGATGGTGCCGGTGACGGTGATGGTGTCGCCGATGGCCAGACCCTCAGCGCCCTCGCCGGACAGACGGTAGCACTGGATGGGCATGTCGGCGATGCCGGCGATGACCATGTCAACGGTGATGTTGCCGTACTGCTCGGAGTAGGCGGTGGGGATGCCGATGATGACGCCGGTCAGGGTCGCGGGCTTATCCATGGCCAGGCCGTCCTCCAGGGTGTAAGCGGCCAGCAGGGTACGCACGTCCTTGGCGGTGCCGTAGGGGATCATCTGGCAGCCCTGATCGAACTCGATGGTGCCCTTGTAGTTCTTGATGGTGCCGAAGACAGCGATCTTGTCGCCCACGGCCAGGGTGGCGGCGCCTTCGCCCTTCAGGCGGTAGCACTGGATGGGCTGCTCGGTCTTGCCGTCGCAGACGATGGTCACGGTGATGTTGCCGTACTGGTCAGACCAGGGGGTGTCGATGGACACGACCTCGCCGTCCAGCGCGGTGGGGTTGGGCATCGCGGCGCCCGCTTCCAGCTTGTAGGCAGCGTCCAGGAACGCCTGCTGGGAAACGATCTCGCCAAAGCCGATCAGCTGGCAGCCCTTGTCGAACTCGATGGTGCCCTTGTAGTTCTTGATGATGCCCTCGACGGTGATCTGGTCGCCGACCTTCAGGTCAGCCACGCCCTCGCCGGACAGACGGTAGCACTGGATGGGCTGATCAGCCAGATCGCCGATCTGGATGTCAACGGTGATGTTGCCATACTGCTCGGAGTAGGGGGTGGGGATCTTCACGATGGTGCCGAAGAGGCGCTGCGCCTCGTCCATGGCCAGACCGTCTTCCAGGGTGTAGGCGACGGCAACGATCTCCTCGTAGCTCAGGCCTTCGAGGATCATCGCGGCGGGCACCTTGTGGTTGAAGGACACGGAGACGCTCTCGCCAGCCGCGTTCTTGATGGTGCCGGTCAGGACGTAG
>SVGU01000079.1 GCA_015056155.1 Clostridiales bacterium | reverse complement strand
GCTTTCTGCTGCAATGAAAAAAGCAGCTATGTACTTGAAGGTTTCCCTTCAAGCCATAACTGCTTGAATTTACTGTATTTCCCGCGACTCATGACGAGGAGGGGTAAACCTTCCTCTACATAATAACGCGTTGACAGCGGCGCGCTTTTCTGATGGGTTGATCAGGCCTGCAGATGCACGGTGGCCTTGTCCACGGAGGTGGCGATGTTCTCGGCATGGTCGCCGATACGTTCGAGGTTGGTCAGGATATCCAGGTAGATCATGCCGTTCTTGGCGGAGCACTTGTGCTGCTTCAGGCGATCCACATGGTGCTGGCGCAGGGCCTCGGTCATGTCGTCGATCTGCTGCTCGGTCTCTTCCACGACCTTGCGGGCGTCCTCGCCGGAGAGCTGATCGCGGAAGTTCTTCATCGCCAGCTCCAGCTGACCGCTGACCATCTCGGACAGGGTATCCAGCTCCTGAATGGCCTTGGGGGAGAACTTGATGTCCTCCTGCTGGCGCAGGGTAGCGGCTTCGAGGATGTTCTGGGCATGGTCGCCTACGCGCTCCATGTCGTTGACAACGTGGAAGAGGGAACCGACCAGGCGGGTATCGCGCTCGTCCAGGTCCAGGCCCTTGACCTCGACCAGACAGGTGGTGATCTCCTTGTTCAGGAAGTCCAGCACCTCTTCGTTCCGCATGACCTCGGAAGACTTCTCATCGCTCCATTCGTTGAAGCACTCCATAGCTTTGTTGAAGTTGCTCAGGGCGATGGTACCCATGCGCTGCACCTCGTTGAACAGCTGCTCGGCGGCGACTGCGGGAGTCATCAGCATGCGCTGGTCGAAGTGCAGGAGCTTCATGGCCTCGCTCTCCACGCCGTCGTCGCGGATGATCAGGCAGGCCAGCTTCTCCAGCTGCGTGCAGAAGGGCAGGAGGAGCAGGGTCGTAACGGAGTTGAAGATGATATGGGTGACGGTGATCTGCATGCTGATATTGCCCGCGTCAAAGGTGTTGACCAGCGCAACGATCCACTGATCCACCGGCAGGATGCAGGCGAACACCACAAAGACGACCGTACCGATGACATTGAAGAGCAGATGCACGCAAGCCACGCGCTTGGAAGTGGCGCTGGCGCCCATGCAGGCCAGCACGGCGGTCACACAGGTGCCGATGTTCTGGCCGCAGAGGATGAACATACACATCTTGAAATCAATGAAGCCCATCTCCGCCAGGGGAAGCAGAATGGCGATGGAGGCGGCAGAGGACTGGATGAGCGCTGTGATGCCCGCGCCGATAAGCACGGCAACGACGGGATTCTGCACAGCCTTGAGGGCATTGGTGAAGCCCACCCAGGAGCGCAGTGGCTCCATGGCGCCGGACATGAACTTCATGCCGATGAACAGCGCGCCCAGGCCAAAGATGACGGGCATGACGCCCTTGAGCTTTTTGAACTGAGCGGGTAGGAACAGCAGGATGCAGCCAACGAAGCAGAAAATGAAATGGAAGTCCAGCTTGATGGACATCATCAGCACGGTAACGGTGGTGCCGATATTGGCGCCCATGATGATGCCGACTGCCTGTGCCAGCTGCATGATGCCCGCGTTGACGAAGCCGACAAGCATGACCGTCGTGGCAGAGGAGGACTGCATCAGCACGGTGATTACGAAGCCGAGCAGCACCTGCAGGAAACGGTTCTGCGTCACAGTGCCCAACAGATTTTTCAGTTGCTTGCCGGCCACGCGCTCCAGACCTTCGGACATGGTGTTCATGCCGAAAAGGAACAGGCCAAGGCCCGCCAGAAGCTGCAGGATAACGCCGGGGAGCTGACTGATGTGGAATACTTCCGCTGGCATATGAGATCCTCCGTTGCATATGTCGTTTCAGTAGAAGACTCGTTGCTGCTGTCGTTTTCGGACGACCGCAGACACAATCATCTTAACACAGAATTGACAAGGAATCAACGAGGATTTTACAAGAAGCGATCCGATTTTGCAATTTTCGCCGGTTTATTCCCCTTTGGTGCGGCGGAAAAACCGGACAGCCGTGCCCTCCAGCAGCAGGATGATTCCTGCCGCAAGCGCCAGCAGCGCCCGGTATACGCCCCTGCCCCACCGGGCAAGAGGCGCCAGCGGCGTTCCCGCGACAGGCCCTGCCAGAAAGAGATAGTTGCCGCCGGTGAGGCGGTTGGCCAGCCCTGCGGCAGCTGCGGCGAGGAGCAGGAAGCCCCACGCAGAGGCGGCCCCCTGCGGCCGGGGCTTCCATCCTGCCGCCATGGGCAGCAGCGGCACGCACACCAGCCCCGCGTGCAGCGCGTGAAAGGCCAGCTCGGTCAGGCGGGGCCACGGCGTATCCAGCACCGCCGGGAAAAGCAGCGCCAGCACCGCTCCGGGGACGCCCGCATACAGCGACGCATGCAGCAGCAGCGGCCGCCGCGAAAGGAGCGCCGGAAGCGCCGTCAGCCCCATCAGGCTGCACAGGTGCAGGGGAAGCCCGGTCTGCCACGTGAGCAGCCCGGCCCGCAGCAGGATCAGCTCCTGCACGGCCATGGCGGCGAGGATCGTGCCGCCCAGCGCCCATGACGCGCGGAGGTACCGCCTGTGCGCGGCGGCGGCATCGCCCGTGCGGCGCAGACGGACGACGCCCCGGCAGGCATGGAGCGTCAGACCGAGCAGCACTGTCAGCACCAGATATTGCATCCCATCGCCTCCGCAGCATGTGATCGGCAATATGCTTCCCATCCGCCGGGACTTCATGCTTTCTTCATCCTCCGGTGCTATCCTGCCTGATGAAGCAAAGAGCCGGAAAAGCTTCGTATTTTTTGTGTATAATATGAAGGAAAAGGCGGACAAACATCGAATTTTGTCCAATTGCAGAAAATTTCGCTGCATCGAAAACGTTTTTTCAGCTCCCGTAAGGGGGCTGTCCATGAAGAATGGGGTTATGCGGATGAAGACTTATCAGGCAGGCATCGACATCGGCTCCACGACGGTGAAGCTGGTGCTGCTGGAGGAAAACGGCAGCATGGCCTGGGGCGAATACCGCCGCCACGGCGCAAAGACGCAGGAGACGCTCGCGGATATGATGCGGGAGGCGCGGGAGAAGCTGGGCCAGTGCGAGATCCGGGTGCGGATGACCGGCTCGGGCGCGATCTCCCTGGCCGAGGCGCTCCATGTGGGCTTCGTGCAGGAGGTCGTGGCGGTGGCCGGCGCGCTGCAGAAGGCTGCGCCCCGGACGGATGTGGCCATCGAGCTGGGCGGAGAGGATGCGAAGATCATCTACTTCACCGGCGGTCTGGAGGAGCGGATGAACGGCGTGTGTGCCGGCGGCACGGGCAGCTTTATCGACCAGATGGCGGCGCTGCTCAAGACCGACGCTTCCGGCCTGAATGAGCTGGCGAAGAATTACCGGCAGCTCTACCCCATCGCCGCGCGCTGCGGCGTGTTCGCCAAGAGCGATATCCAGCCGATGATCAACGAGGGCGTGCCGCGGGAGGACCTGGCGGCGTCCATCTTCCAGGCGGTGGTCAACCAGACGATCTCGGGTCTGGCGTGCGGCAAGCCCATCCGCGGGCATGTGGCGTTCCTCGGCGGCCCGCTGCACTTCCTGACGGAGCTGCGGCAGGCATTCGTGCGCACGCTGTCCCTGACGGAGGAGACCGCCGTCGTGCCGGAAAACAGCCACCTGTTCGCCGCGACCGGCGCTGCGCAGGCCGCCTCCGGGGATGAACCCATCCCCATGGACAGCCTGCTGGAGCGCCTCAGCCACGGCGTGATGATGACCTTCGGGCTCAAGACGCTGCCGCCCCTGTTCCGCGATCAGGACGAGCACGCCGCCTTCCGCCACCGCCACCACAAGGCAAAGGTGATAAGGGGTGAGCTGGAGAGCTATGAGGGCGACTGTTTCCTCGGCATCGACGCAGGCTCCACCACCACCAAGGTCGCCCTCATCGGCTCGGAGGGGCAGCTGCTGTACTCCTACTATGCGGGCAACCAGGGCAGCCCCATCGAGACGGCCCGCCAGGCGCTGCAGGAATTGTCTGAAAAAATGCCCGGGACGGCGCGCATCGCCCGCTCCTGCGCTACCGGCTACGGCGAGGGGCTGCTGAAAAGTGCCTTCTGCATGGACGAGGGCGAGGTGGAGACCATCGCCCACACCACCGCCGCCGCCTTCTTCGATCCGCAGGTGGACTGCGTGCTGGACATCGGCGGACAGGACATGAAGTGCATCAAGCTCCGCAACGGCTCGGTGGATACGATCCTCCTCAACGAGGCGTGCTCCTCCGGCTGCGGCTCGTTCCTGGAGAATTTCGCCAACTCACTGGGATATACGGCGCAGGGCTTCGCGGCGGAAGCGCTGTTTGCGCAGAACCCCGTCGATCTGGGTACCCGCTGCACGGTATTCATGAACTCCAACGTCAAGCAGGCGCAGAAGCAGGGCGCGTCGGTGCAGGACATCAGCGCGGGCCTTGCCTGCTCGGTGGTGCGCAACGCCCTGTTCAAGGTCATCAAGCTGGCCGACGCGAAGGATCTGGGCAGCCACATCGTCGTGCAGGGCGGCACCTTCCACAACAAGGCGGTGCTGCGCGCCTTTGAGCAGCTGACCGGCGTGGAGGCGGTGTGCCCGGACATTTCCGGCATCATGGGCGCGTTCGGTGCGGCGCTGATCGCCAGGGAGCGGTGGAACGCGGAAACGCCCTCCACGATGCTTCCCATCGGCGAGATCCTGTCCCTCACCTGGCAGACCCGCACCGCCCGCTGTCAGGGCTGCACGAACCGCTGCATGCTGACCGTCTCCGTCTTTCCCGGCAACCGCCGGCACATCACCGGCAACCGGTGCGAGAAGGGGCTGGGCGGCGGCGCTCAGAAGAGCAGCGCGCCCAATGTCATGGCCTACAAGCTGCACCGGCTCTTCGATTATGAGCCGGTGCCGGAAAAATGGGCGCGGCGCGGCGTGATCGGCCTGCCCCGCGTGCTGAACATGTACGAGAACTTCCCCTTCTGGATGACGGTGCTGTCCAATCTGTCCTTCCGGGTGGTCGTGTCGCCCCCGTCCAGCCGCGCCATCTACGAACGGGGCATGGAATCCATCCCCTCCGAATCCGAGTGCTATCCTGCCAAGCTTGCCCACGGCCATGTTCAGTGGCTGATCGATCAGGGTGTGAAAACGATCTTCTACCCCTCCGTGTTCTATGAGCATCAGGAGGAGAGCGGCGTGCAGAACCACTACAACTGCCCCATGGTCGCGGCGAACCCGGAGAACATCGTGGGCAACATGGAGGACGTCGCCGGCGGCAAGGCGCGGGTGCTCAAGCCTTTTGTGGCGCTGACGAGCGAGAAGGTCATCGCCGACCGGCTGGTGCGCTTCTTCCGGGAGACGATGAAGATCCCGGAGAAGGAGGTGCGTCAGGCGGTCCATGAGGCATGGATCGAGCAGCAGTGCGCCAAGGCGGACGTGCGCGCCGAGGGTCAGCGGGCGCTGGAATGGATGGAGCGCAACGGCCGCAAGGGCGTGGTGCTCGCCGGCCGCCCCTACCATGTGGATCCGGAGATCAACCATGGCATGCCCGAGCTGATCGCCTCCTACGGCCTCGCGGTGCTGACGGAGGACAGCCTCCCGGCGGATTTCAAGCCGGAGCATCCCCTGCGGGTGAGCGACCAGTGGGTGTATCATTCCCGGCTGTACCGGGCGGCGCAGTTCGTGCGCACGCGGGAGGATCTGGAGCTGATCCAGCTGAACTCCTTCGGCTGCGGTCTGGACGCAGTCACGACCGACCAGGTCGCGGAGATCCTCGAAAAATCCGGCAAGCTCTATACGCTGATCAAGATCGACGAGGTCAACAGCCTCGGCGCGGCCCGCATCCGGGTGCGCAGCCTGCTGGCCGCCATGGCGCAGCGGGAGCGCAAGGATGTGAAGGCGCATCCCCTGCCCGCAGCCTACCGCCGCGCGGTCTATACGGCCGACATGAACCGGCAGGGCTATACCATCCTCGCCCCGAGGATGAGCCCGCTGCACTTCGATATCCTCGGCCCGGTGTTCCGCAAGCACGGCTACCATGTGGTCATGCTGGAAAACGAGGGGCGTTCGGCGATCGAGACCGGCCTGAAATTCGTCAACAACGACGCCTGCTACCCGTCCATCATCACCGTCGGACAGATGATGGAGGCGGTGCTGTCGGGCAAATACGACACCGACCACCTCGCCCTGATGATGACGCAGACCGGCGGATGCTGCCGGGCGTCGAATTACGTGGGCTTCATCCGCCGGGCGCTGGAGAAGGCGGGGCTGCGCCACATCCCGGTCATCTCCGTCAACCTCAACGGCATGGAGACCAACCCCGGCTTCCGGCTGAGCGCGCCGCTGATCATGAGCATGGTGAAGGCGGTCGTCTGCGGTGATCTGCTGATGCGCTGCCTCTACCGTGTGCGCCCCTACGAGGTGGAAAAGGGCAGCGCCGACGCACTGAAGGACAAGTGGACGAAGGTCTGCATCGAGCAGCTGACCGGCGACAAGCCAGAGAAGAAGTTCCGCGAGCTGTGCGAGGGCATCGTGGCGGACTTTGACGCCCTGCCCATCCACGAGGACGTCCGCAAGCCCCGCGTGGGCATCGTGGGCGAGATCCTCGTGAAGTACATGCCCGTAGCGAACAACAACCTGGTCGAGCTGCTGGAGGCGGAGGGCGCGGAGGTGGTCGTGCCGGATCTGATGGACTTCTTCAATTACAGCCTGTACAACGGGCAGTTCCAGCACAGGGAGCTGGGCGAATCGTGGAAGAAGGAGGCCGTTGCGGTGCTGGGCGTGAAGGCGGTGCAGGCGATGCGCAGGCCTGCGCTGGAGGCGCTGCGCCGTTCCCGCCGCTTCGAGCCGCCCATGACCATCGACAAGGTCGCCCGTCTGGCGGAGCCCTTCCTGTCCATCGGCAACCAGTATGGCGAGGGCTGGTTCCTCTGCGGCGAAATGGTGGAGCTGATCAGGAGCGGCACGCCCAATATCGTGTGTATCCAGCCCTTTGCCTGCCTGCCCAACCACGTGGTCGGCAAGGGCATGATCAAGCAGCTGCGCGCGGCATATCCGGAGGCGAATATCTGCGCGGTGGACTTCGACCCCGGCGCGAGCGAGGTCAATCAGCTCAACCGCGTGAAGCTGATGCTGGCGGCGGCACGGAAGCAGCTGCAGGATTGAGAAAGGTTGGGATTCGGGACCTCCCTGCATTGACCGGCCGGTAACGATACGCCTCACGCAGAATTTACAATTTCCATGCAGGAAGCACACCTCCGCAGAGCGAATCCCTACCCGACCACATTCTCACGGAGGCACTGCATGGAAAACCTTCTGCTGCTGGAGACGGCAGCGCAGCGCTCCCTCGCGCTGAATACGATCATCTCCCTGATCGCCGTGGGCTGCGCACTGTCGGAGCTTTGCGGCTCCCTGAACAAGCAGCCCGCAAAGCGCGGCAGAAAGCGCCGCAGGCAGAAGCAGTCCTTCCCGGTCGCGACGCTCGTCACTCTCGTGTGCCTCGCCGCCGGTGCGCTGTATCTGTTCGTGTACGGCAGCGATCAGGTGCGCGACTTCCGCCTTGACCGCACGGAGGCTATCACCGTCTCCGCGCAGGGAACAGCTGTCAGCGCCGGGCGCGTCCGCGCGGGCAAGCACCGCTACCAGTACCGCCTTGAGCTGGATTGCGGCGGCGAAACGCTGACCCTGCACATCCACAAGAGCCTCATGGATGCCTACGCCCTTGAGCCGGGCGCCGTCTATGACATCACCTACTATCCCCGCACGAAAACCCTGTGCGAGGCGGAAAAAGCAGAATAAATCGACCCGCAGCATCCTCCGACAAAGGACATGCTGCGGGTCGTCGTTTTTTACAGGCTGTTCATGAAGTCCTCATAGGTGTATCCGGCGGCCTCTTCCGCCGTCAGGGCACGGGAGAATTCTGCCCGTGCGGACAGGTCGCTGCCGGGGCCTTCGCAGCCGTACTCGGCGTACAGGCCGGTCTGCCCGAACTGCGGCTTGCTCCAGTTGTCCCAGCCCTCGGGGCGGATATGCCCGCCGATCTGGCAGTGCAGCAGCACCGTTTTGGCGAACTCGCGCCACGGCCGGCCGAGGTACATCGTCCCGTCGCCCACGCCCTCGTCCGCGAGGAAGCGGCAGCGGCTGAACACATAGCCGTACTTCTGCCCCTCCGGCGTGGAGGCTGCCGTCGCGTAGCCGCCGGGAACGCGGCCGTCCGTGTAGGCATTGATCGACACGACGTCGCAGTCCTCGAACCACGCCGCCGCGCCGCCGAAGATGAAATCCACATCGCCCTTGATGACGCACCGGCGGTAGGTATGCCGCTGGGGCTTGCGGGGCAGGTGCTGGGTCGGGCCGAGGAAGCCGCCGGGGAGCGCCTCCCGGGGCGGCAGGGGCGCGGTAAAGAGCGTATCCTGCGCCGAAAGGAGCGTGCAGTCCTCGCAGACAAAGCGATCGCCGTCCGCAAAGAGCGCCACGCACTGCCCGACCTTTTCCCGCGGGCTCGCGGCATTGACCACCGTCAGGCCCCGCAGTCTGCAGCCGTCCGCCAGCACCAGCAGCGTATAGCTGCGGAAGGTGCCGATGTTGCGGCCGTCGGGATGAGGCGCCGTCGCGGCGTCCGCCCAGACGATGCGCGTCTTGTCCGCACCTGCGCCCTCGATGACGGTATTGTCGCGGCGCAGTTCGACCTTCTCATGATATTCGCCGGGCGCAAGGCGGAGCGTCACCGGGCTGCCGTCCGAAGGAAGGGCGTCGATCGCCCGCTGCAGGGTGTTTTCACCGGGCTGAACAGGAATGATCTGCATGGAGAATCCCTCCGTATCATTGGTCTGGATGAGTAATTCGCGGCTGATGCGCTTTTTCCTGCCTGCATCTTATCTCCGCACCGCCTCGCACAGCGTTCCCGTCCGGGGAAAGTAGCTGACCTCGTACACCGCGCCGTCCTCAAGCGCATAGGCTTCGACCAGGGATTTGTGGATGTACAGCTTCAGCTCCCTGCCGTCCTCCGTCTGCATGAGCAGCATGAACCGCTTGGGCAGGTTCCGCCCCCGGCTCTGCCACCCTGTATACGTCACCGTTCCAACGGCGGTCAGGGGCGCATTCTCCCGGCGATCCTGCAGATAGGGGACGAGGGAGAAGACATACACCGCCGCCATGACCAGCATCAGCGCTGGAATGCCGATCAGGAACGACCGGTGCCTGCGGGCGTCCGTCTCCAGCTTGCGGCGCGAGCGCTTTTTCGCATTGCGCAGCTTCTCCCGGCAGTTCCGGTACCCAAACAGCTCCACCAGGAACAGGAGGCTCCCCGCCAGCAGGATGACCAGAAACAGGCGATCGTCTCCATGCATGCGCAGCATCAGATTATCCACGCGCTCCCTCCTTCCGCAGCACTGCCTCGATCCGGTCCGCGACCTCCGCCGCGTCCGGGATGTGCAGCATCAGAAAGCTGAAGCCGCTTGAGTACCGGGCGCTGTCCGGTGCAGGCTCGTGCCACGGCTGCATGCCCTCGCCGGAGGTGAAGGCCGCATGGGCGCTCCAGCCCTTCGACAGGTGCGCCAGCATCAGCATCGCCGTGCCGCCGCGCCCCTGCGCCAGATAGATATAGGGCGCGTCCCCGCCGTCGAGGCGCTTTTCGCTCTCCCTGCCGCCGGTCTGCATCACCGCGCGCCGGTCAGTCAGCATGTACCGCGTCCGGCGGATGCGCTGTACGCTGCGCCGGAAGGAAATCAGGAAGCTCGCCGCGCCGATGGCGCCGATCCCCAGCAGCATCGCATGCAGGATCCACATATCCGGGTGACTCCCCACCAGCGACACGACCAGCAGGTCGAAGCCCACGGTCAGCATCGTGACCCACAGCGCCCCCGGCAGGCGCGACCGGTCGCCGCTGCGCCATGCCCTTTGCCGGTCCGGGCAGCCCTGCCAGAGCAGGCGCTCCCCCTTTTCCAGCGGGAAGAAGGGCTCCTCATGGACCGCCGCGGGGCGTTCCGGCCGCTTTCCCTTTTCCCGGAGCAGCCTGCGGATCTCCTCCGCCCGGGCGATCTGCCGAAGCTCAAAGCCCGCCATGCTGCCCAGATTGGCCTGTCCGATCCCGCAGGCCGTGTTTTCCGCCGCCTGCGGCCAGAAGCGCAGCGTCCCCCGGCCGTTCTTTTCCTCCACGAGGACAGGCTCCGGCAGCTGGCTCAGGAGCATGCTGTCCACCCAGCCCGACCGCCAGCGAAGGATCCGCCGGTCCGTCACGACATAGCGCGCATGGCGCTGCCCCCAGTGCCGCCGCACCCACGGCCCCAGGAATTCCCGCGCCGCCAGCATCAGCCACAGCCCCGCCGTGATCACCCAGAATATGCAGACCTGCACCGGAACGTTCTGCGCGCTCAGCACCAGATACAGCAGATACCCGCCCCACAGGCCGGCCGCCAGCATCGCGAGCAGCATGGCGACATCCGCCGAATGCACTGTCCAGCGGTGCTTTTCCGCCTCGCTCTCCCACATGACACGCTCGCCGCCGGTCATGTAATCCTGATACCAGTTCCGCTCCAGCATGCCTCTTCCTCCGGAAATGCAAAAATCCGACGCATACAGCATAGCACGCCGCATGCGCCGGATTCAAGGGGACGACTGCCCGCTCAGGCAAGTTTTACAACTCCGGCGCGTTCTGCCGGGGCTTCTCCATCGCAGCATTCGTCAGCAGCGTGCCGCTCACTCCCCGTTCTCCTGCGGATGTGCCGCTTCGCCGGAGGTGATGGCCGCCCGCTCCTGCGTCAATTCCGCATAGAGCTGCGCGGCGTTCCAGTCGGCATTGGTAGGGGTCAGGATCGCCTTGATGGGGAAGGGCGGAACACGCAGCTGCTTCTGCACGGTCAGGAAGCGGTTGACCGCACCGTTGTCCATATGGCAGAACACGAGCATCTCGCCGACGGACAGCTCCTTTTCCGCTTCCGCCTCCGCCCTCGGCTTCACGCCGCACAGCGCGCCGACCGGCTGGCAGAAATCCTCCGCCTGGACGGGCTTGAGCAGCAGACCGAGCTTCATGCACAGAAAGCGCAGCTTCGACAGCCGGGCCTCCGGCACGCAATAGGCCAGCACCACAGGTCGGGACATGGGATCGCCTCCTTCCTTTATACCGCGACGTTGTTCACCGGCGTACCGCCGAGGAACTGCCGGACGTTGTCCACGGCGATGTCCATCAGCCGCTGACGGGTCTCGTAGCACGCCCAGGCAATATGGGGTGTGATGATCATGTTGTCCAGCCCGAGCAGGGGACTGTCGGCGCGGATGGGCTCGGTGGAGACGACGTCCGCAGCTGCGGCGTACACCTTGCCGGAGATGAGCGCCTCCCGCAGGTCATTTTCGTTGACCAGTCCGCCCCGGGCAGTGTTGAGGAGGATCACGCCGTCCTTCATCTTGCCGATGGCGGCCTTGTCGATCATCCCGGCGTTTTCGGACGTCAGCGGGCAGTGCAGGGACACCACGTCGCTCCGGGCATACAGCTCGTCCAGCGGAACGTAGGGTTCGCCCTGACCATGCCGGCTGTATGCCAGCACCTTCATCCCCAGCGCCTGCGCAGCCTTCGCCGTCGCCTGACCGATCCGGCCGTAGCCGACGATGCCGATGGTCTTGCCCGCCAGCTCGATCAGCGGATAATCCCAGAACGCGAAATCCTGACAGGCGCTCCATTTCCCCGCATGCACCGCATCGCTGTGCCGTCCCACATGGTGGCAGATCTCCAGCAGCAGCGCCATCGTGAACTGCGCCACCGCCTGCGTGGAGTAGGCCGGGACGTTCGTGACGATGATCCCGCGCTCCTTCGCCGCCGCAATGTCCACCACGTTGTAGCCCGTCGCCAGCACGCCCACATACTTTACCTGCGGGCAGGCATCCAGAACCGCCCGGGTGATGACCGTCTTGTTGGTGATCACGATGGGCGCATCGCCGATCCGCCCGATCACATCCTCCGGAGCCGTCCGGTCATACACCGTCAGCTCCCCCAGCTTCCCCAGCTCCTCCCACGAGAGGTCGCCCGGATTCTCCACATACCCGTCAAGGATCACAATCTTCATGGCCTTTTCCCTTCCTGCGCGTTTTCTTGGATTGTAGCATGTATGGGTGGGGATGTCAATGCGGGGGCCTTCGGCGGGGAGGGACTCTCTTAGGTTATCATTACAAGTGCAACAGTAGAAAAAAGAAAAGGACATTGAGAGCGCCGTGTGTTAGAATGAAGCTACCACACAAACAAACCAACAGGAGGCGCAGACAAT
>SVGU01000078.1 GCA_015056155.1 Clostridiales bacterium | reverse complement strand
GCTGGAGATGGCGCTGTGGCAGTATCATTTCGAGGGCGGCAGCCGCGAGAGCGTCCTGCATGCCCTGTCCTTCTACCAGAACGAAGACGGCGGCTTCGGCCACGCGCTGGAGGCGGACAACTGGAACCCCGGCTCCTCCCCGCTGACGACGCAGACCGCCGCCGATATCCTCTTCCAGCTGGACGTGCCCGCCGGCCATCCCATCGTGCAGGGCGTCCTGCGGTATCTGGACAGCGGCGTGGATTTCAACCAGGAGCACCGCCAGTGGCCCGGCTCCATCCCCTCCAACAACGATCATCCCCGCGCCGTCTGGTGGACCTATGAGGGCAAGGAGGCCTTCAACTACAACCCAACCGCTGCGCTGGCGGCCTTTATCCTCCGCTATGCCGACCGGTCGTCTACCCTGTACGCCAAGGGTCTCGCCATCGCCCGCGAGGCCGTGGACTGGCTGCTTCGGCAGGAGCCCTTTGCGGACAAGCACGCGATCTTCCTGTTCATGCGGCTGGCGCAGTACGCACCCGGACATGACGTGCCCCGCCTGGACGAGCTGGACGCGCGGCTGCATGCGCTGGTCCCCCTGTGCATCTGCAGCGACCTGAGCAAATACGGCGTGGAGTACGTAGACCGCCCCACCGACCTCATCGACGGCCCGCAGCATCCCTTCTATCCCGACATCGCCGACGCCGCCCGGAAGGAATGCCAGTTCCTGATCGACTCCCAGCTGCCCGACGGCTCCTGGCCCGTCCCGTGGAAATGGTGGAACGAATACACGGACGAGTTCGCCGTTGCAGCCAGCTGGTGGAAGAGCCACATCGTCCTCAAGCACATCATCTACCTGCGGAATTTCGGCAGGCTGTGAGACCGCCGCACCCTCACGCTGAAGGCAGCAAAAGAGCCAGAGCATCGCGCCCTGGCTCCTTTTTCGTCTTATTTTGCCATATCCAGCTCGAAAATGCCGCCCTCAAACTCGATATCATGTCCCTGCGCGTCCTGATAGAAGGATACCGTTTCCGTTCCGGTCAGGGAAAAGCCCAGCGACTTCAAAAGTGCCACGGACGGCGTATTGCTCATCGCCGTCCCTGCGGTCAGCCTTGTGATCCCGAGCGTGCGGAGATACTCGAACAGCGCAAGATGGCTCTCCTTCGCGTAGCCCTTCCCGTGGTACGCGGAGTGGAAGCAGTAGCCGATCTCGTGCCCGTTTTCCCTGGCATTGCAGGCGATGTAGCCGATCACGGTCTCCCCGAGGCAGACGGCGAAAAACATGTGCGCCGTGCCGCTGTTCGCTGCGGCCCACTTCGCGATCCTCGCGCGGACAGCCCCCTCATCGGTGTCATGCGGTCTGTCGTACTGCGACAGGGGGGCGGCGGCAAAATCCGCCCAAATCGCCTGCATACGCTTCCAATCACCGGCGACGACATGTCTGATCGTCAGCCGGTCTGTTTTCAGCAGCATGTCTTCCTCACATCCTGAATCCTCGCGTTCATTCACGGTTTCTTTGGGGTTCACTTCGTCGGATAGATCCTGGCGGACAGCCAGCGGCCGTTGACCGCGCACTCCACCGCAGAGCCGTCCACCGCGATGAACACATCGTTCTGCGCGCGCACCGGTACCGTCCGGGTCAGCAGCTGCTTCGAAGGACGCTCGTCCAGCGAGGAGCGGCTCCTGTCCAGCGACAGCACGCCGTCCGCGCTCAGGTGCAGCAGCGTCTGCTCCGCGCCGTCCGCGCTTTGATGGATCACCCACTGCGCGGGCAGCGCATCGGCAGCCACCTGCAGCCTGCGCACGCCCGGCAGCGCCTCGGCGCCGGGAACCGGTTCGCCGTGCAGGCCGTCCCCATCGATGCTCAGGATGCGCGGCAGGCTCATCACGCCCGACCAGCCTTTGTGGGGCACGTTGTCGCACTCCGTCATCCAGCCGATCACGATCACCCGTCCCTCGTCATCCCGGAAGACCTGCGGCGCGTAATAACCGTCGCGGGCCGCCGGGTCAAGGAGCTCGTCGCTGTCCTCATGGAAGCGGAGGGACTCGTCCAACCGGCCCAGCTTCACATGCACCTGCGCGCAGGGAGAGTAGATCAGCCCCGCCCGGTCGCCCAGCAGAAACAGGTTCGGGCACTCCCAGGGGACGTTGTCCGCCGTGTCGCTCTGCGCAAGGACGTGCCGGTAGGTCCAGTTCCGCATGTCCGGCGAGGTGTACAGCAGCATGCAGCCGCGCCCCTCCACACAGCCGCCCAGCACCATCAGGTACTGCCCGCCGTAGCGGACGACGCAGGGATCGCGCCAGTCGACCACATGCATGCCGCCGTGGATGGCGTCCGTCAGGGCGAATTCGTCCGTCTGGCACAGCTTGGTCAGGTCTTCGTCCGTGGGCTCTGCGGTCCACTGCTGCGCGCCGTGGGTGCAGTCCCGGCCGTCCGCATCGCTGCCGATGCTGGTATAGAAGAAATGCGGCCTGCCCGCCTCGTCCTTGCAGCAGCCGCCGGAGAAGCAGTGCAGCTCCCCCTTCGCGGCGTCCGGCGTGAGGGCGATGGGCAGCGTCTCCCAGTGCAGCAGGTCGCGGGAGCGGGCATGCCCCCAGTGAATGTCGCCCCATTCGTCGCCGTGGGGATTGTACTGATAGAACATATGGTACCAGCCGTGGTGATGCACCAGGCCGTTGGGGTCGTTGATCCAGTTCTTTTCCGGGCGGTAGTGCCATTGCGGTTTCATCATCCGTACCTCCTGCAAAGGGCGCGTCTGTCCGCAGAGGAACAAACGCGCCCATGTATTTCATTGAATTACCAGCCCATATCCGTCACCGTGGTAACGCTGCCGCCGGACACAGGCGCGGTGAAGCGGCTGGTTGCGCTGCCGGTGGTGCTGCCGGTGCCCTCCACCCAGACGTAGATGCTGTGGCCGACGTCGCCCGCATCGACGGTGTAGCTGCTGCCATAGCCCAGGATCACGTCATCATCGCGGAACCAGGTGATCAGCGCCGTTGCGCCGGCGGGATCGAGGGTGACGCGCAGGGTCTGGCCCACGGTGGGCGTATTGTCGTTCAGCGTCGCGCTGTTGATGCGGTAGGTCTGCGCCGCACCGCCCTGCACGGGGCTGGTGATGCTGCTGACGACCGCGCCGGTGGTGCTGCCCGTGCCGGTGGCATAGGCGCACAGACCATAGCCGACGTCCGCCTGACGGACGGTATAGGTGCTGCCGTAGCCCAGCACGCGGCCGTCGCCGGAGCACCAGGTCACGGACGCCGTCGCGCCGGAGGGGTAGATCGTGACGCTCAGCGTCTGACCGACGGTGGGCGTGGCGTCGTTGATGGCGATGCTCGTCAGGGCGATCGTCTGGCTGGGGGAAGCCGCAACGGGCTGCGTGTAGCTGCTGGTCGCATCGCCGCTGGTCGCGCCGGTGCCCTCCGCCCAGGCGTACAGGCGGCTGCCCTGGTCAGCAGGCTGCACGATATAGGTGCTGCCGCTGCCGATATAGACGCCGTTGTCGCGATACCAGCTGATGTTGGCGGTCGCGCCCGCGGGCTTGATGGTCGCCGTCAGGGTCTGGCCGACGGTCGGGGTGGTGTCGCTGATGGTCAGGCCCGTCAGGCGGTAGCCCATCGAGACAGTGCCATCGCCCTGCACCGTTGCCCAGCCGGACACGGCGGTGCCCGTCGTGCCGGAGGTGCCGGTCACGCGCACGCGGATGCGGCGGCCTGCGTCGCTGTTTTGCACGGTGTAGCTGCTGCCGGTGCCCACGCGGGCGCCCTTGTCGTTCAGCCACTCATAGGTCACGGAGGCGCCGGAGGGCTGCACCGTCGCCCGGATCGTCTCGCCCGGCCACACAGAGCTGTCGCTGAGCACCACGCTTGTGACCAGCATGGGCGTCTTGGTCGTCAGGAATTCCGTCATCATATAGCCGGTCAGGCCGTTGACGCGGATCTTGCACCAGCTCCGGCCCCACTGCAGCACCGTCACCCGGGTGCCGACCTGATAGGTCGCCAGAGTGGAGTACAGCTTGCCCGCGCCGCTGCGCATCCGCACGCCCAGACCGTTGGCGCTGGTGACATAGGCCGTGTAGGAGCCTGCCTCCGCGTCGGTGTCGCCCGTCGTGGTCAGGAACTCCGTCATCATGTAGCCGGTACGGCCGCCGATGCGCACCTTGCACCAGTCATCGCCGGAAATCAGGATGGTCACCGGCGTACCAACGGCATAGGAAGCGATCGTGGAATACTGCAGGGAGGGGCCGGTGCGCAGGCGCACGGACAGGCCGTTGGCGCTGGTGACATAGGCGGCCGTGTTCTCGTCCAGCTGACCGCCGGTGATGGAGCCGGTGATGGTCAGGTAGTCCGAGTGCATGTAGCCCTGCTTGCCGTCGGGGGTGGAGACATAGTACCAGTCTCCCGCGCCGCCCAGGATTGTCACGTTCGTGCCGGTATAGTATGCAGAGATCGTCTCCGCATTGTAGGAGGCGTCCGCACGTAGGCGCAGCCAGCCGCCCCGGACCGTCGCCGTGGCATAGGAGGCAGCCTGCGCCGCAGGAACCGCCAGCAGGCTCAACACCAGCGCCAGCGTCAGAAGCATTGCAGCAAATCGTTTCATCAGATTCCCATCCTTCCATGATCCCGTTGATCTATTTATATTCGGCTTCTGCCCGGCACTTTCCTGCCTGCCGGGGTGCAAAAGCCGCTTTCGTATCGGCTTACACCCATATAACGCACCAGGGCGGAAGTTTCATGCAGGGAAAAGAACTTTTTCCAGAAAATCAGCAAAAAGAAAACCTCACCCGACGAACGGATGAGGTAAAACTCCTGTTGACGAAAGGCCATCAGATGGCAGCCTTGTTCAGCTGCTTGGCCAGACGGGCCTTCTTGCGGTTGGCAGCGTTCTTGTGGATAACGCCCTTGGCCGCAGCCTTATCAATCGCGGAGGTGGTCGCGGTCAGCTGGACCTTGGCGGTCGCGGGATCGGCAGCAACAGCAGCCTCGAACTTCTTCACAGAAGTACGGACAGCGCTCTTCACCATACGGTTGAGCAGCGTCTTCTTCGCGGTAACCTTAACGCGCTTCTTGGCAGACTTGATATTCGGCAACTTCTTTCACCTCCTGCTGATATGAACTGAGATCGGCGGTCTACACCGACTGTAAGCTAATTGGCCGGTATAAACCGTGCGAAAACCAGCGCTAATGATAGTACCACATCCAGAAGGAAAAATCAAGAGCAAAATCAAAAAAAGTTGCAAAATCATGCCTGCTGTTGCAAAAAAGTCAGCGTCCGGGCTGGCTGTGCACCGGACGGACGACGGTTCTTCCCAGATCGTCCCGCTCCACGGTGTACAAACCGATCAGATTCCCCTGCGGCATCTGGCGCAGCAACTGCCGTGCGCGGGCGATCTCCGACGTTTCAAACCGCACGGACAGCCCGCAGCCGATGGACACCGCCCGGGGCGTGGTGATGGTCGAGGCCTTCACGCCCATGCCGCGCAGCAGCCGCTCGAAGGCCATCACGTGCAGGCGCGACCGGAAGGCCGCAATGCAGAATTTCTCCGTCATCGGTTCTACCTCCTTCCCTCCACCCCTATCATATACAAAAATCCGTGGGATGTTCAGGAGGAGCGCCATGATCTATCTGGACAACGCCGCCACGACCTTCCCCAAGCCGCCGGAGGTACTCCGCGCCATGGCCGGCACGATGGAGAAGCTGGGCGGGAACCCCGGCCGCGGCGGCCACCGGCTGTCCCTGCTCGCCGGGCGCGTGGTCGAAAGCTGCCGGGAGGCCGCGGCGGAGCTGCTGGGCGTGACCTCGCCCGAGCGGATCATCTTCACGAAAAACTGCACCGAATCGCTGAACCTCGCCATCTCCGGCATGCTTCGCCCGGGCGACGAGGTCGTCTGCTCCCACGGGGAGCACAATGCGGTGATGCGCGTGCTGGCGCGGCTGGTCAGCCGGGGCGAGGTCGCCGTTCGGGTGCTGCAGCCGGATGCGCGCGGCCTGCTCTCCCCGGACGACCTCCGCGCTGCGATCTCCCCGCGCACGCGCCTTGTCATCCTCTGCCACGCCAGCAACGTCACCGGCGTCATCCAGCCGGCAGCCGCGCTGGGCGCAGTATGCCGGGAGCTGGGCGTGCCGCTGCTCCTCGACGCGGCGCAGACCGCAGGCGTCCTGGACGTGACCCTCGACGGGCTGAACGCCGATCTCATCGCCATGCCCGGCCACAAGGGTCTCCTCGGCCCCCACGGCACCGGCCTGCTGGCCCTGCGGGAGGGCGTCGATCCGGAGCCGCTGCTGGTCGGCGGGACCGGGTCCGCCAGCGAGAGCCTCCGCCAGCCCGCCCTCCTCCCCGACCGCTACGAGAGCGGCACGCTGAACCTGCCGGGGATCGCGGGGCTGCTGGCGGGGCTCCGCTTCATCCTCGCGCACCGGGCGGAGATCGCGGAATACGAGCATGCGCTGAACGAGCGTCTGCGGCGGCAGCTGGCGCAGATCCCCGGCCTGGCGCTTCTGGGAGACGACTCCGCGCCCCGGGTGGGGATCACCAGCGTCGTTCCGGCGCACGGCGACAGCGGCGAACTGGCAGACGCGCTGGACAGATCCGGCGTTGCCGTCCGGGCTGGGCTGCACTGCGCGCCCGCCATCCACGCATGGCTCGGGACGCTTCAAAGCGGCGCCGTACGCTTCTCGGTCGGACCCTTCAATACGCAGCGGGATGTGGACGACGCAGCCGCCCTCACCGCCCGGCTGCTGCAGAGGTCATAGCCGCTCCGCTTCCCGGCGGCCCGTATGGCACAGCACCGCCATCGTCAGGCAGACCATCCCCGCCACCGCGCAGACCCGCACGCCCATCGCCACATACATCAGCGTCATCGCCAGCCCATACCCGAAGTAACGCCGCGCCTTGTCCCTGCGGAAGACCAGCTGCAGCACGCCGCCCGCCGCCGGGCTTCTCCGCCGCTGACCAAGGGCAACGAGCTGCGCATCCGTCGCAGGATGCATCGCCCCGGCCAGCGCCAACAGCGTCTCCCGCGCGACCAGCCGCAGCGGCACGACCGCCTGCTCCGCCTGCGCCGCGACCTTCGGCGGCGTCCGCCCCGTCACGCACAGGATCCCCCTGTCCGCGCCGCTCCTTCTCACCGCCCGCATGCAGGCGGCCAGATCGCCCCCTGAGAGCGCCGCCTCCGCCGGCATGCGAAGGCACACGACGAGCAGCTTTTCCTCCCCCTGACGGCACAGCGCCCCATCCTTCCGGACGCATTCGATCTCCAGCGGCCACCTTGCCGACAGCAGCTGCGCCGCCCGCGCATGCGCCTCCTGCGCCTCGCACAGCAGCAGCTCCTCCATCGCCAGCTCTGCCCCCAGCTGCCGCCGGAGCGCCTTCTCCCGCCGCGCAAACGTCCGCTGCCGCCATTTCACCCGCGCCGTCAGCCCCAGCGTCCCCAGCGCCAGCCCCGCCAGCAGGGTCGGCATCCGAAGCCCCCACAGCGCCGTAAACCAGAGCGTCGCCGCCCCGTAGATCAGCGCCGCTGTCCCCAGGCTGTCCATGACCTCGGACAGGCGGCTCCGCCTGAGATACTGTTCCATCAAGTCACCAGCTTTCCCAGTTTACAAAACATACG
Organism: Clostridiales bacterium; assembly: GCA_015056155.1. Classification (GTDB taxonomy): domain Bacteria; phylum Bacillota; class Clostridia; order Christensenellales; family Aristaeellaceae; genus UBA11524. The sequence goes on along the minus strand of SVGU01000078.1, from coordinate 4,767 downwards.
AAATCGGTTATAATACAGGTGAAAGAACACTAGGGAGGCGGGCTCATATGGGCAAGGAACGCATCGGCATCATGGGCGGTACCCTCGACCCGATCCACGACGGGCATCTGCGCATGGCGCAGTGCGCCCTCCAGCGGGCCGAGCTTGACCGGATCCTGATGCTGCCCAGCGGCAATCCGCCCCACAAGGCCGGCGTGACCCCCGCTGACGACCGCTGGCGCATGCTCTGCGCCGCCTGCGCCGGTATCCCCGGCCTGGAACCCTGCCGCGAGGAGATCGACCGCACCGGCACGATCTATACGGTGGATACCCTTTCCATATTGAAGGAAAAATATCCGAAGGCCGAATTGTACTACCTCATCGGCGCGGATACGCTGATGGAGCTGAAGCGCTGGCGCGAGTACGGCCGCGTGCTTGAACTGAGCCGGTTCCTCGTCTGCCCGCGCTCCTCCCGCTACTCGCAGGACGAGCTGGAGGCGGAGCGGCAGCGGCTCCGCCTGCTGGGCGGGCACATCTCATGGCTGGATATGGAGCCGCTGGACGTGTCCTCCACCCAGATCCGCGCCGCGCTCCTTTCCGGGCAGGACGCGCCCCATCTGCCCTTGCAGGTGCAGGAGTATGCGCAGGCCTGCGGGCTCTACGGCGCATCGCCCCGCATCGCGGAGGCCGCCGCGTGGATGCCCCGGCTCTTCGGCGACCTGACCGCCAAGCGCTTCGCCCATACCCTGGCCGTCGCCGCAACGGCGCGGCAGCTGGCCCTGCGACACGGGCTGGACGCCGACCGGGCCGAGATGGCAGGCCTGCTGCACGACTGCGCCAAGTGCATGCCGCTGAAGGACATGCAGCGCCTGGCGCGGGAGAATCGTCTGACGGAGGACGAGTCGCTGCTGGAGAGCGGCGCGCTGCTCCATGCCATCGCAGGCGCCTGCAAGGCCCGTCTGGATTACGGCATGACCGACCCGGTCGTCCTCGACGCCATCCGCCGCCACACGACCGGCGCTCCCGGCATGTCCCGCCTGGACATGGCAGTCTGGCTGGCCGACGCGATCGAGCCGACCCGCGCACCCTATCCCCTGCTGGAGCAGCTGCGCGAGACGGCAGAGGTATCCCTGGAGCGTGCGATCCTCGCCAGCATGGAGAACACCCTTGCCTATGTCCGCAAGAGCGGCAAATCGGTCCACCCCGCCACCATGCAGACCATCCAATGGCTGCGCACGCTGCCCGAATGCCAGTGACGCACGGCAGCACGCATACGATCAAAGATGAAAAGGAGAGCTGATTTATGCAGGATATCGCCCTGACGCAGGAAATTGCCCAGACCCTCTACAAGAACAAGGCCAACCACATTCTCGCCCTGGACGTGCGGGAGCTGACCGTGATCTGCGACTACATGGTCATCGCCTCTGGCCGCAGCGCCAACCAGGTCAAGGCGCTGGCTGACGACGTGGACGAGCGCATGGCCGAGCTTGGCTATCAGCTGCGCCGCACCGAGGGCGCCAACGAGGGCCGCTGGATCATCCTCGATTACGGTCACATCATGGTACACCTCTTCCACCCCGAAGAGCGCCAGTTCTACAACCTCGAGCGTCTTTGGGAAGACGGCAAAAACCGTCTCGTCCTCCCCTTCGACCAGACCCTCCTCGACTAAGAGGGGGAGCCCCCCTCGGGGCAGCTCGCGATCGGGTTGAGCGCCTTCGGTTTGGCTTCATGCGCGTGGGGCTTTGGCATGGTTGAGCGTCGCACGTCACGCGACAGGCGTGACGCGCGGGCACGGGACGCGACAGGCGTCCCGCGCTGAGGGGGAGCCCCCCTCGGGGCGGCTCGCGATCGGGTTGAGCGCCTTCGGTTGGGCTGCTTTCGCGTGGGACTTTGGCATGGTTGAGCGTCGCACGTCACGCAACAGGCGTGACGCGCGGGCACGGGACGCAACAGGCGTCCCGCGCTGTTGTTGCGCTGTACCGGAGGAGGGGGAGCCCCCCTCGGGGCAGCTCGCGATTGGGTTGAGCGCCTTCGGCTTGGCTTCGTGCGCGTGGGGCTTTGGCTTCGTGCGCATTGCGCGGTTCCCGAGGGTATGAGCCTCCTTCGCGGCGGCTCGCTGGTACTGCATGTTCCGGGAGGGATTTGATTGCCGTTTTGTGTGATGGATTCACCTGTGGGGCATCTGCTCATCGAGGCGGACGAGCAGGGGCTGACGGCGCTCGACCGGACAGACAAGCCCCTATCTCCGCCGGATACACCGCTGCTTACAGAAGCGGTACACCAGCTCAGCGCCTATTTCAACGGCACGCTGACGGATTTCGACCTGCCGCTGCACATGACCGGCACGCCCTTTCAGCTCCGCTGCTGGCAGGCGCTGCGAACCATCCCCTACGGCGAAACCATCTCCTATGGCGAACAGGCCCGGCGCATCGGCAGCCCCAGGGCTACCAGAGCCGTAGGCGGCGCGAATCACCGCAACCCCATCAGCATCGTCGTCCCCTGCCACCGCGTCATCGGCGCAGACGGCAGCCTGACCGGTTACGGCGGCGGCCTCGGCATGAAGCGCTGGCTGCTGGAGCATGAACAGAAACACACCGGCACATGACGGCAAACTGAATCTCCGGGCAGGCTCGCCTTGATCGGCAGGCCTGCCCTTTCTGCGCGCATTTTCTGATGAAACCGGTTGCACTCCCGCCGAAAATCAGTTATAATACTTATCAGAAATCGCTCGTTAAACAAAATGTGAGCCTCTGTTCAGAGGCTTGCAAATAGAACCACGAAAGGGAGAATCATCATGAAGAAACTGCTTGTCCTCCTTGCTGCTCTGCTGCTGACCGTGTGCTGTTCCGCTGCGCTGGCGGAGGACGCCGGCTCCATCCTCGCCGTGGACGCGGCCTATATGGGGCTTGCCAACATGGAGCCCCAGGTCAAGGGCGGCGAAACCTCCGAGCGCGGCTGCATCGGCATCCAGCCCGCCACCGACGCGGACGGCGCGTTCGTCGATGCGTATATGCTCTTCCCCGTCGAGGTCGCGACCGACGGCCTGTACGAGATCACCGTCCGCTACGCCGCCAAGGCCAAGGAGGGCCAGACCCGCTGCGCCGATCTGATCGTCAACGACGGCGAACGCATTCACCTGCCCATCGTCGGCCAGGACGACTGGAACATCTACAAGGACGCCAAGGTCGAAGTTTGCCTGAAGGCCGGCGTCAACAACCTGACCCTCAAGAACGTCGAAGGCTTCGACAACAGCACCTTCAAGGCCATCAACGTGGACAGCCTGAGCTGGGCGCTGCTCGTCCCCGCCGCCGATGAGGGCAGCATCCTCGCCGTGGACGCGGAATTCGCCCACCTGAACGACATGAACCCGCAGTTCAAGGGCGGCGAGTCCTCCGACAAGGGCGTCCTCGGCCTGCAGCCCAAGACCCGCGCCAGCGGCGAATTTGCCGAGAGCCGCATTGAGTTCACCGTCGTCGTGAAGACTGCCGGCGCCTACGAGCTGACCGTCCGCTACTCCGCCAAGGCCAAGGACGGCCAGACCCGCTGCTGCGACATGATCGTCAACGAGGGCGAGCGAATCCACCTGCCCATCGTCGGTCAGGCGGACTGGAACGTCTACGCGGACGCCGTCGTCACGGTCGAGCTTCAGGAGGGCGTGAACGTCATCCGCCTCGTGAACGTCGAAGGCTACGACAACAGCACCTGGAAGTCCATCAACGTCGATTACCTCGCCTGGAAGCCGGCAGAAGCCGCCGCCCTGGCCGAATAAACCGCAGCCCCTGCCCGACGGCAGGGGTTTTTCGCGCCGTTGCACCCATGTTAACAGTCGTTGCTTGCATGCAGCGCCTCCCTGCGGTATAATAGGGCGCAAAGGAGTGATTGAAATGCTCGGCGAAAACATCAGGAATCTGCGGATGGCCAGAGGGCTGTCGCAGGAGGAGCTTGCACAGAAGCTGCACATCGTCCGGCAGACAGTGTCCAAATGGGAGAAGGGAGTATCGCATAGTTAAGGATATTGCCCACAACTCACGCTTACACAGCTTGTTCACAACACAAAAAGGAGAACAAGCATATGAAACTGATCACCTGTGAATTCAACATGGACAGCGGCTGTGTGGAACTGCGGTTTGATAACGGGACTGCACTGGATATCGACTGCACTGTAGTGGAATCGGAGTATATCCGCCCTTTACATACCAAACTGGCAGCAGCCAGAACACATCAGGGTCGGTGAGATCTGTATATGGAGCATACCCAAGCGCTATGGTGTCCACGGTGCGCAGCCGTCCCGCCATGATCTCCTTCTCAAATGCGGGTTTAGCATCTGTAAAGGACAGCAGTGGAACATCCTCATACACCACTTCTTCCACCTGCCACAGCATAGCCAGTACCATATAGCCATCTGCACCCCGGTGCGCCACGCTGACACGCGCATCACTCAGCCAGACGCCAGGCTCGTAACCATCGCCGATTCCGTTGCACGCGAAGTACGGAATGCCATACAGCAGCTGCCGAAGCTGTACTTTGTAGCTGCCCTCGTCGGTAATCGCCTTGGTGTAGGTGGGGTTCGACTTCTTCCCCTTGTACTGGCTAATCCGGTTTATTTTGATACAAGGGACGGTTGCACCTGGTTGGGTGCAGGAATGGGTGCAATGCACCTGTTTTTTTACTGATCAAACAGATCCTTCAGATACCCGTATCCCTCCGCCTCCATGTGTGCATAGGGGATAAATCTCAGCGACGCGCTGTTGATGCAGTAGCGCACACCGTTGGGAGATTCCGGGTCAT
>SVGU01000077.1 GCA_015056155.1 Clostridiales bacterium | reverse complement strand
CCGTCGAAGGTGCCCAGCGTCACCGCGCCGTTGAGCATCAGCTTCATGTTGCCGGTGCCGCTGGCCTCGGTGCCGGCAGGGGAGATCTGCTCGGACACGTCCGCGCCGGGGATGATCTTCTCCGCCCAGGAGCAGTTGTAGTTCTGCACGAACACGACCTTCAGCAGCCGGTTCGTCTCCGGGTCGGCGTTGACCATCTCCGCGATCTGGTTGATGAGGTAGATGACGGCCTTCGCGCGGGCATAGCCGGCGGCTGCCTTGGCGCCGAAGATGAATGCGGTGGGCGTGAAGTCGGTGAGGGTGCCATCCTTGAGCTTGTAGTAGATGTTCAGGATGGACAGCGCGTTCATGAACTGGCGCTTGTACTCGTGCAGACGCTTGACCTGCACGTCAAAGATCATGTCCGGGTCAAGCTGCACGCCCTCGTGCCGGAGGATCTCCGCGGCCAGCTGCTCCTTCTTTTCGCGCTTGACGGCGATGAAGTCCTCCGCCAGGGAATCGTCGATGAAGGGCTTCAGGTTCTCCAGCTGGAACAGATCGGTCAGGAAGCTGTCGCCGATCTTGCCGGAGATCAGCTTGACCAGCTCCGGATTGCACAGGCCCAGCCAGCGGCGCTGGGTGATGCCGTTGGTCTTGTTCTGGAACCGCTCCGGGTACACGGCGTACCAGTCGGCGAACACGTCGTCCTTGAGGATCTCGGAATGGATCGCGGCCACGCCGTTGGTGGCGAAGGAGGCGTACACGGCCAGCTGGGCCATGTGGATCTGGTCGCCCCACATGATGCAGCGGGTCGGCTTGACCTCGAAGCCCTTTTCGGCCATCTCCGCCTTGAACTTCTCGTCGATCATGCGGATGATCTCCACGATCTCCGGGCACACGGACGCCATCAGCTGCGCATCCCACTTTTCCAGTGCTTCCTGCATGACGGTGTGGTTGGTGTAGGCGAAGGTCTCGCTGGCGATCCGGAAGGCGGCCTCGAAGGTGAAGTCGTCCTCCATCAGCAGCCGGATCAGCTCCGGGATCGCCATGACGGGATGCGTGTCGTTCAGCTGCACCGCGTGCTCCTGGACGAACCAGGCGTAGTCATCGCCGTGGCGCTCCTTGTAGGCGCGCAGCATGTCCTGAAGGCTCGCGCTCACCAGCACGTACTGCTGCTTGATGCGCATCTGCTTGCCCTCGCGGCGGCTGTCGTTGGGGTAGAGGAACTTGACGATGTCCTCGGCGCGGTTGCGGTCGGCGGCAGCCTGCTCGTAACGCTGCTCGTTGAACTGGAAGAAGTCGACCGCCTTGATGGGCTCGGTCTGCCACAGGCGGAGGGTGCCGATGTTCTTCGCGCCGTAGCCGACGATGGGCATGTCATAGGGGACTGCGCGCACATCTCCGGTGGCCATTTTCACGATGACGGACTTGTCGATGCGGCGGATGGACCACGGGTCGCCGAACTTCGCCCAGTCATCGGGCGCCTCGACCTGCTTTCCGTTCTCGAAGGACTGCTTGAACAGGCCGTACTTGTACCGCAGGCCATAGCCGGTCAGCGGCACGTCGATGGTCACTGCGGAATCGAGGAAGCATGCCGCCAGACGGCCCAGACCGCCGTTGCCAAAGGCGTCGTCCTCAATGTCCTCCAGCACGGCGATGTCCACGCCGCGCTCTGCCAGCAGGGCCTTCACCTCGTCCAGATAGCCCAGGCAGTACAGATTGTTGTACACCATGCGGCCCATCAGGTACTCCGAGGACATGTAGTACGCCTGCCGCTTGCCGCTGCGGGCTTCCTCGCAGGCTGCCCACGTGGGGGACAGGGCGATCATCGCCGCGGTGGAAACGGCGTTGTGCAGCTGCTCTGCCGTCGCCTTTTCCAGCGTGACATGGTCGTTCATCATCAGCAGCGCTTCCGTCTGCCTGATCAGCTCAGCGGCTGTCATCATCTTCATATATGGGTCGACCTCCAGTCGTTGTCGGATCGGGATTCAAAAGGGGAGTGCCCAGCGGCCTGCTGACCACTCCCTGATATTATTGGACGCGCTTGGCGGCGACATTCATCGCATGCAGATGCTTTGCCACCTTTTCCGAGTTCGCGCCGGGCTTCATGCGCCATGCCCAGTTGCCGCCGGTGGAACCGGGGAGGTTCATGCGCGCCTCGCCGCCCAGGTGCAGGATGTCCTGCATGGGCAGCATCGCCGTGTTGCACGGGCCGTCCAAGACGCACTTCATGAACAGCTCCACGCCCTCCTCGGCGGTCTCGAAGTCGCCCAGATAATCCTTGGCAGCCTGGATCGTTTCCTCGTCCATGGTCTTGAGCCAGCCGATGGTGGTGTCGTTGTCATGGGTGCCGGTGTAGGCGACGAAGTTCTCCGTCCAGTTGCCGGGGAAGTGCTGGTTGTCGTCGCCGTCGTCGCCGCCGCCGAAGCCGAAGGTCGCGACCTTCATGCCCGGATAGCCCACGAAGGCCAGCAGATCGCGCACGCGCTGGTTCTGCACGCCCAGATCCTCCGCGATGACGTTCAGGCCGGGGATCTCCTTCTTCAGCTGCCGGAAGAGCTTCTTGCCCGGGCCGACGATCCATTCGCCGGTCTTGGCGGTCTTGGAGCCATAGGGGATGGAGTAGTAGTTCGCAAAGCCGATGAAGTGGTCCACGCGGACGAGGTCATACATCCGGCTCATCGCGCGCATGCGGTCCACCCACCAGCCGTAATGGTTGAAGTACAGGCGGTTCCAGTCGTAGAGGGGGTTGCCCCAGAGCTGGCCGTCCTCGGAGAAGCAGTCCGGCGGAACGCCAGCGACGCTCGTGGAGATGCGGTTCTCGTCCAGCTGGAACACGTCGGGGTTCGTCCACGTGTCCGCGCTGTCCTCTGCGCAGTAGATGGGCATGTCGCCGAAGAGCTCGACGCCCTTTTCGTTGCAGTACTTCTTTAGCGCGAACCACTGCTGGAAGAAGATATACTGGCAGAACAGGTGATAGCGCACCTCGACGTCCAGCGCCGCGCGGTATTTCGCCACCGCCTCGGGCTTGCGCAGGACGATGTCGTTGTCCGGCCACTGGGTCCACATGACGTTGTTGAAGCTGCGCTTGATGGCGGTGAACAGCGCGAAGTCCTCCGCCCAGTGGTTATCCCGGACGAAGGCGGCGATCTCCTGCGCCAGCTTGGCCTCGCTCTGCTCAAAGGCGCGGCGCAGCAGGCGCTCCTTGCACTGGCGCATCGCGTCGAATGCGACCTTCTCGTCCTGAGAGGGCACGAAAACATCGCCCTCTTCGAGGGTCACCAGGCCGTCCTCCGCCAGCTTCTCGATGGAAATGAGCATCGGGTTGCCCGCGAAGACGCTCGTGGACTGGTAGGGGCTTTCGCCGTAGCCGGTGGGGCCCATGGGCAGCACCTGCCAGATGGACATGCCGGAGGCCCTGATGAAATCGGCAAATTCGTAAGCCTCCCTGCCGAGGGAGCCGATGCCGCCGGGGCCGGGCAGGGAAGAGATGTGCATGAGGATGCCGCTCTTGCGCATGATGGATCCATCCTTTCCGTGGTAGATCGGAATCTGTGTATGGAAACGTTTCCGGTGATGGTTCAAAGGAAAGCGGGCATGGAACCCGCTTGAAGATATACTATTCTGCGCGGCAGGGAAAATTCCTGCCGGATCGGGAAGAAAAAGCAGACGGAGGCAGCTTTCAGCGCACGGATTCCCGCTTCTGCAGCGTCGCAGGGACGACGATGTGCCGGGGGGGCTCGTTGCGTTCAAGCATGTCCATGAGCACTTGAACGCTCTGTCTGGCGATCTCGTCCACCGGCTGCTCGATGGTGGTGATGCGGGGGATGAAGAACTTGCCCATTTCGATGCCGTCGTAGCCGACGATGCTCACGTCCTCCGGGACCCGCTTGCCCATGTCGGTCAGGGCGCGGATGACGCCCATCGCGACCGTGTCGGACATGGCGAACACGGCGGTCGTGTCCGGCTTTGCGGCAAAGAAGCTGCGGGCGGTTTCGTAGGCGCCGGCCATGGAGAAGCGCGTCTGGACAAAGCGCTCCTCGTCAAAGGGGACGTTGGCGGCGTTCAGTGCGTCCATCGCGCCGGCGTAGCGCTTGGCGAAGCCGTCGTCGCCCACGCGGATGCCGCCGAAGATGGCGATGCGCGTGTGTCCGGCCTCCAGCAGCGTTTCCATGGCGATACGGCCCATGGCGCGGTCGTCGATGTAGACGCTGGCCGCGTGGAGCAGGTCGGTCTTTTCGGCGCTGATGGTGGTGAAGACCATGGGCGCGTCCATGTCCTCCAGCACCGAGGCGCGTTCATCAATGCGGCCGCCGACGAAGATGAAGCCCTTGACCCGCTTCTCGTGGGAAAGGCGGACCGCCGTCTGGAACTCGTCAGCCTCCTCGTCCACGAATTCGGTCAGGAAGGATGCGTTCAGCCCATGGGTGTGCTGCAGCATCGCTTCGGCGAGTGCAGCCAGGAAGGGATTGTCCCGTCCGCGGAGGATGATGGCGATCAGGTCGCCGTCGGGCTGCTTCAGTCCGCGGGCGTTCGCATTGCCGACAAAGCGGCATTCCGCCATCACGCGCTCCACCTTTTCGCGCGTTGCCGGGTTCACATCCGGGCGCTTGTTCAGCACGCGGGAGACGGTGGTGACGCTCACGCCCGCCTTCCTGGCGATATCCTTGATGGTATAGATCTTCATAACGGCACCTCGATGCGGAAACCTTTCCGGTATCATTGCCGGAAACGTTACCGATATATATTCATCATAGCATAAGTATCCGCAGGTGTCAATGCGGAATGGAAATTTTGATCCTGTTCCGTCACGGATGCTGCATGCGCGGCAGCCGGTATGGCGAATCAGAACAAAAAGAAAGCAGAGATTCGGGCGCATATTCCTTTACGGCGGGGGAAAAATCCGCTATAATGAAGCTTGATTCGTCAGGAGGAGGAACAGGGAATGCGCTTTACGAAAATGCACGGCATCGGCAATGATTATGTATATGTCAACTGCTTTGAGGAAACGGTGGAGGATGCGCCGGAGCTGGCGAAGAAGATGAGCCGCTTCCATTATGGCGTGGGCAGCGACGGCCTGATCCTGATCTGCCCCAGCGATGTGGCGGATTTCTCCATGAAGATGTACAACGCCGACGGCTCGGAGAGCGAAATGTGCGGCAACGGCGTGCGCTGCATCGGTAAATATGTCTATGACCGCGGGCTGACGGACAAGACGACCGTGAGCCTGATGACCGGCGGCGGTCTGAAGGAGCTGCAGCTGAATGTCTCCGGCGGAAAGGTGCGCTCTGTCCGGGTGGATATGGGCACGCCGGAACTGCGCCCGGAGCTGATCCCGGTCAATCTGCCCGGCGAGGCGGTGATGGGCCACCGGCTGCAGGTGGGCTCTGCGGTGTATGAGATCCACTGCGTGTCCATGGGCAATCCCCATTGCGTGGTGTTCGTCAAGGATCCGGATCTGATCGATGTGGAGCAGATCGGCTCGCTCCTGGAGGACCATCCGATCTTCCCCAACCGCGCCAATATCGAGTTCGTCCAGGTCGTTGACCGGCAGCATCTGCGGATGCGCGTCTGGGAGCGCGGCTCGGGCGAAACGCTGGCCTGCGGCACGGGCGCGTGCGCGTCCCTCGTGGCGGCGGTGCTGACCGGACGGGCGGACCGCCGGGTGTCCATGGAGCTGCTGGGCGGCACGCTGGAGCTGGAATGGGCGTTCAACGACGGCCATGTGTACCAGGAGGGTCCGGCGAAGTTCGTCTTTGACGGCGAATGGATCGGCGAAGAGTGACCTGAATTGCATAGAAAATGATCATGCGCCGGCTTCCTGCATATGGGAAGCCGGCGCATTTTGTGTATTAACCTCTTCAGGAACCGAAGCGCTGTACGAAGCGTTCCGTTCCGGTGATGATCTCCTCCGCCGACAGCCTGCCGGAAAGCTCCAGCACCCTGATCGGGCTGCGGAGGATGTGCTCGCGGAAGGGCTCCAGCGCAGGGTAGCTGTCAGGCTCCGTGCCCTCCAGCGTGCAGGGGGCATAGTGATCCAACGCGTCGATCGCGTCGTGGATGTGCATGCCGACGATCATGCCGGCCGCCTTTTCTGACAGCGGGAGCGACTGCAGGCCCATCTCCTCCATCATGATGCCGTGGCCTGTGTCCAGCCAGAGGCCGACAGGGCTGCCGGCAAAGCGCTCGGCGATCAGGTCGAACTCCGGGTAGATCGGGCACTGGTGGCACATGGCGCGGTTTTCCATGCCCAGCTTCACCGGCAGATCATGCCGGACGACATAGTCCGCCAGCTCGCCGATGGACTTCATCATGCGGTCCAGATACGGCTGTGCCTTGCGGGCGGCGAGCATCCGGGCGTGAAGCGCGCGGTATTCTTCCGTGTCCGTCCGGTGCGCCTTGACGAGCGCCTTGAGGGGGACGTCGAATTCCTGCGGGTCCAGAGGCACCTCCGTGGGGTGGAAGACGACCGCGCCTGCGCCCAGCACACAGGCCCATTCGACGCTGCCCTTGGCCAATTCGACCGCCTGCTGGCGGAGGCTTTCGTCCTCGTAGCCCAGCATGACGCTGTCGGTGTCGAACCGCTTGTCCAGCGTCTTGGGGAAAACGTTGTGCACGCTGGATACGCGGATCGCGCCCTCTGCAATGCGGCGGCGGATCCCGCTGATCCATTCCGGGCGTACCTGGTAATTCAGCTCCACCCGTTCAAAGCCCAGCGCCGTCAGCTGGTCGATCAGCTCCTCGCCGGAATGCGCCTTGCGGAAGTTCCACATGGTGGAGATGGCGAGGTCGGATTTGGTGAAGGACATCGTCAGCCCTCCTCAGCCTGAGAGTAGTCGAAGCCGCGCAGGGAGAGCAGCTCTGCCTGATGGCAGGCCACCATGCGGCCGGATACCTCGCGCAGCTCCGGAGCTTCCTCCGTGCAGCGCTTGGTGCAGTAGCGGCAGCGGGTGTGGAAATAGCAGCCGCTGGGCGGATTGGCGGGATTGGGGATCTCGCCGGCGAGGGGAATGCGGTCCATCTCCACGTCCGGGTCTGCAACGGGCACGGCGGAGAGCAGCGCTTCGGTGTAGGGGTGCTTGGGGGAGGCGAAGAGCTTCTCCGTCTCGCCGAATTCCACCATCCGGCCCAGATACATCACGCCCACCTTGTTGGAGATGTGCTCCACGACAGAGAGGTCGTGGCTGATGAAAATGTAGGTCAGACCCAGCTCCTTCTGCAGATCGCGCAGGAGGTTGATGATCTGCGCCTGAATGGATACGTCCAGCGCGGAGACTGCCTCGTCGCAGACGATCAGCTGCGGGTTGAGGATCAGCGCGCGGGCGATGCCGATGCGCTGGCGCTGGCCGCCGGAGAACGCATGGGGATACCGCATGAGGTAGGTGGTGTCCAGACCGACCTTCGCGGCGATCTCCTTCACCAGCGCCTCGCGTTCCGTCTTGGACATATGGGGGAAGTTTGCGCGGATTGGTTCGCCGATGATGTCCAGCACCGTCATGCGGGGATCGAGGGAGGAGTAGGGATCCTGGAAGATCATCTGGATTTCCTTGCGGACGGGCTTCATCTGCCTGTCGTCCAGCTGGAGGAAGTCCACCGTTTCGCCGCTGAGGGTGCGGTAGAGCACGCGGCCTTCGCTGGCGTCGATCGCCCGGACGATGCAGCGGCCCAGCGTGGTTTTGCCGCAGCCGGATTCGCCCACGATGCCGACGGTTTCGCCGGGGCACACGTCGAAGCTCACGTCAGACACCGCGCGGACACACACGCCCTTGGAGGTGAAGCGCTTGGATACGTTCTGCACAGAGAGGAGCACGTCGGACGGAAGCGGGGATACCGGTTCGCCAACCTGAATGTGCTTGCGAGCCATCAGTCATTCTCCTTTCTCTGGCAGCGGTGGCAGGAAACGCAGTGGCCATTCTGTCCGCAGGAGGACAGGACGGGGTCGATCTTGTTGCACACGCCTTCGATCCTCTCCAGACAGCGGTCGTAGAAGCCGCAGCCGGGCTGGAGGTTCAGCGCGAGCGGAACAGTGCCGTCGATGGAGAAGAGCCGGTCCTGCTTGAGGGTGCCGATCTTGTGGACGCTGCCCATCAGACCGCGGGTGTAGGGGTGCTGCGGGTTCTTGTAGATGTCGCGGGCAGTACCGGTCTCGACGATCTTGCCCAGATACATGACCGCGACCCTGTCGCACATTTTCGCCACGGTGCCCAGGTCGTGGGTGATGAAGAGGATCGCCATGCCCAGTTCCTTCTGCAGGGACTGCATCAGCTCCAGGATCTGCGCCTGAATGGTGACGTCCAGCGCGGTGGTCGGCTCGTCAGCGATCAGCAGGCGGGGTTTGCATACCAGCGCCATGGCGATCAGCGCACGCTGCAGCATGCCGCCGGAGAACTCGTGCGGATACTGGTCATAGCGCTTTTCGGCGTTGGCAATGCCGACCATCTTCATCATTTCCAGCGTGATCTGCTTGCTTTCGTACTTGTTTTTCGTGATGTGCAGCCGGGTGCACTCGTTGATCTGGTTGCCGATGGTGTACATGGGGCTGAAGGAGACCATCGGCTCCTGGAAGATCATGGAGATCTGCTTGCCGCGGATGGCGCGGATCTCCTTCCCGCGGGGATTCAGCTGGAGCAGGTCAACCACCTGTCCCTGATCGTCGCAGAAGAGCAGCTCGCCCGTGGCGCGGCACTTCCGGTCATTGATGCCAAGGATTGCCTTGCTGGTCAGGGACTTACCGCAGCCGGACTCGCCGACCAGACCCAGCGTCTCGCCGGGGTAGATTTCGAAGTCAACGCCGCGCACGGGGGTCAGGAGACCCTCGTCCATCCGGATGTTCACACCCAGATTCTTTACCTGAATGATGGGCATTGTCGTTTCGATCATGTCGGTGGGCCTCCTTTCTTACTTGTAGGGATCTGCCGCGTCACGCAGGCCGTCGCCGAGGAAATTGAAGGCCAGCACGGTGACGATGACAAAGATCAGCGGGATCATGCGCCAGGGATACTGCGCGACGGAAACCAGGTCCTCCGTCTCCTTCAGCAGCACGCCCCAGCTGGTCGCGGGAGCCTTCATGCCCAGGCCGAGGTAGCTCATGGAGGTTTCGCCCAGGATGGAGCCGGGAATGCCCAGCGTCAGGTTCACGATCAGGTAGCTCAGGAAGCCCGGCACCAGATGCCTGACGATGATGCTGAAGTCGCTCACGCCTGCCAGGCGCGCCGCAGTGACATAATCCTCCTTGCGCAGGGAGATGAACTTGCCGCGCACCACGCGCGCCAGGCCTGTCCAGCCGATGAAGGAGAGGATGATGGTGATGTACAGGTACATCGCGGAGACGGAGATTCCCGGCGGGATCGCCGCAGAGAGCGCCATCCACAGCGGGATGGACGGAATGGCGGACAGCACCTCGATGATGCGCTGGATCACATTGTCGATCCAGCCGCCGAAGTAGCCGGAAATGCCGCCCAGCAGGATGCCCAGCACGAAGGAGATGGCTGCGGAGACAAACGGGACCGTCAGCGACACGCGGGAGCCGAAGAGCACGCGCGAGAAGATGCAGCCGCCGTTGGTGTCTGCGCCGAAGATGTTGATGCGGGCCAGCGTCTTGCCGCTCTGGTCGCGGGCGGGGTTGCCTTCCTCATCGACCAGACCGTACAGATGGATATTGGTGGGGATGAAGCCGAAAAGCTTGTACTCGCAGCCCTCTGCGAACAGGTCGATGTAGTATTTCGCCTCCGGGTCCTCGGTGATGATGACCTTGAAGGTCTTGCGGTCGTTGATCTTCTTCAGGCCATACACATACGGCCGGGAGAAATCGCCGTTCTCATCTGTCCAGTATACCCGGGTCGGCGCGGTGTTCTTGTACAGCGCGGAAAACTCCTCCAGCCCGTAGGGAGCCAGGAAGTCGGCAAAGAGCGCGCCCGTATACAGGATCGCGAGCAGGAGCAGCGAAAATTTTGCCAGTTTGTGCTTCTGCAGCTTGCGCCACATCAGCGTCCACTGTGACGCCATGTAGTAGGATTCGTCCGTGGGCCTTTTTTTCTGAAACAGTGCCATCGTCCTCAGCTCCTTTCTGCGAAACGGATTCGCGGATCAAGCCATGCCAGCGCGATATCGCTCAGCAGCGTGCCCACCAGCACCAGAACGGCCTGAATCAGCACGATGGTACCGGCGAGATACATGTCCTGGGATTTGAGCGCTGTCAGCAGAACCGGGCCCTGAATGGCCAGATTCATGACGATGGCGGAAACGGTGGAGCCGGAGAAGATGGTACGCAGGGAACCGGCCATGCCGGAAACCACGGGGTTGAGCGCAGCGCGCAGGCAATACTTGTAGGTGATGGTCGCCTCGGAGCAGCCCTTGGCGCGGGCGGTCAGGGTATACTGGCGGGCGGACTCGTCCAGCATCTGCGCACGGACGGTACGGATGATGCCGCAGGTGCCGCTGGTGCCGATGACGATCAGCGGAATTGCGCAGCGGCCGAGAAACTCGGGCACATACTCCCAGCGCATGCCGTTCTGCAGCATCTCCGTGGAGAACAGGCCCAGGTACACATTGCCCGTGGTGACATAGATGTAGTACATGATGATGATCGCCAGAAGGAAGTTTGGCGTGGCGGTGCCGATGAAGCCGAAGAAAGAGAAGATATAGTCTCCGGCGGAGTACTGGTGATTGGCGCAGTAAATGCCGATGGGCAGGGACACGCCATACTGGAATACCAGAATGATGAAGGACACTGCAAGGGTGAGGTAGAGGCGGTCCATGATGACGGACCAGACGCCGCGGCCGTACTCAAAGGAGTAGCCGAAGTCCCCCTCCAGCACGATGCCCTTGATCCAGTTGAAATACTGCACGAGCCACGGGTCGTTCAGTCCGAACTGGTTGCGCAGGTCCTCGATCTGCTCGACCGTGAAGACCTCGCCCTCTGCGGCCATGGCTGCCACGTAGGAGGTGACATAGTCGCCCGGCGGGAGCTGGATGATAAAGAAGATGACGAAGGAAATGATGATCAGCGTGGGGACAAACATGAGGAGTCGTTTTCCGATGTATTTCAGCATAGAACCCCGATTCCTTTCCGGAATGATTCATGGCAGCGATCTGACCAAGAAATGCGGGAGGCGCTCCCCTGCAAAGGGAAGTTCCTCCCGCACCCTTACATCAGGTATTTCGGTCAATGCGGGGTGCGCCGGGGATTACTCGGCGATGTACCAGCACTGGCAGTGGGCGATGCCCATGTCGCGGTAGATGTCGGACCAGACGCCGTCCTCCAGGAAGTTCTGGATGCGGGCGTTCACGGCGTGGTAGGCGGGAGCAGCCTCAACGTAGGCCAGCGTCCACTGGTTCGCTTCGTGCAGCTTGAGCATCTGCAGGGCGATCTCGGTGCGGGCGGCGGTGTCGGCGGTCACGTCCAGCTGCTTCTTCAGCTCGATCAGCTTCAGCAGGTCGCCGGTCGCGGTGGTCTCATCCATCGTGCCGTACCAGGCAACGTTGGTGGCATAGCCGGGAACCATGGAGTTGGGCTTGAGGATGATGGAGATGTCGCCGATGTTGGTGACGGGCAGCAGCATGACCTGCACGGCGTTGGCCATCAGATCGTTGTCGATGTTGGAGCGGTCGGAATCCTTGAAGGTGCACTTGATGCCGGCAGCGCGGAAGTAGGGCTCCAGCACCTTGTAGGTATCGGCGGCGCCGCTGTCGGCGACGGAGACGATGTTGATGACGCAGTCGGTGCCGTCGGCGAAGTCGTAGAAGCCGTCAGCGCCCATGACCAGACCGGCAGCCTCGAACAGGGACTTGGCCTTGGCCACGTCGTACTCGGTCCACTTCTTGGCCCACTCCTCGGAGTAGCCCAGCTGACCGGGCTGAGGAGCAGCCTGGCCGCCGCCCAGCCAGCCATCGGTCAGCAGACCGGCCAGCTCTTCGCGGTCGACGCAGATGGACATGCCCTGACGGAAGTCCGCATTGTTGAACAGCGCCTTGAGGTTGGCGTCGTCCACGTTCAGGTTGAAGTGCAGCTGGGTCGCGCCCCAGTCAGCGCCGGACCAGGGATAGATGTTGATGGCGGTCTGGGATTCCATGATGGTGGGGATGGATTCCATGCCGACGGTCTGGAAGTCAACCGTACCGTCCAGCAGGAGCATCAGTTCCTGATCCACGTTGGACACGGACAGGTAGATGATCTTGTCGATGTAGGGCAGCTGCTGGTTGGCCTTGTCGACCTTCCAGTAGTAGGGGTTGCGGACGTACTCGTAGTACTCGCCCTTGATGCTGTCCTTGCCGGGCTCGGTGGACAGGATGTAGGGGTTCAGGGTGGGGACGCCCGGGTAGTTCCAGAAGTAGTACAGCAGCTCCTTGCCGGCCTTGCCGACGTCGGAGAACTCGGTGCCGCAGATGGCCTTGGCCTCAGCCAGCGCCTTCTCGGTATCGCCGGCGACGACCGCGTCAGCGA
>SVGU01000076.1 GCA_015056155.1 Clostridiales bacterium | reverse complement strand
GAGCGCCATTCTTCCTGGGTCAACTTGTCCCGGAGGATGATCTGGCTCTCCGCCGCGTCGTAGTGCAGCTCCAGCCGGTCGTTTTCCGCCACCAGCGTCGCTTCGGCGCAGACGGTCAGGGGCAGGAGGCACAGCAGAAGAAGAATCAGGAACTTTTTCATCATCATTGCGCCTCCTTTACATGCGGAACACGATCTCGACATAGAGCGTGTAGACAAACGTGCACAGCTGCATCAGCAGCGTGTAGAACAGAACGCCCACGAACACGATCACGGCCATCGCCGCCAGCGTCAGCAGCAGGAAGGCCAGCGCCCGCGCAAAGGACAGTTCGTGGATGGTCATCGTACCGATGATGAGCAGCATCGCGCTCCACGCAAGACCCAGCAGGATGATGTACTCTGCGTACATCTCGTCCAGGATCATGAAGTTGCTCAGCCACGTGCCCGCGAACAGGCAGATGGTGTAGGGCGCCAGGGAGTAGCAGGCGGTGACGACGATGTCCTTGAAGCGGCCGCTGCCGTTGGTGAGGATCGCCATGGACCACTGCGCGGCCAGGAACACCGCCACAACGCCCAGCGACTTGGCCAGCAGCAGCCACAGGTTGATGTCCGCGATGTTGTTCTCGTTGAACAGGTAGCCCGTGCCGACGAACTGGTAGATCGTCGCGATGACGTAGAGCACGAGGATCACCACGGAGGGCCACAGCGCCACGGGGCCTTCAAAGCGGATGCGGCTGAAGCCGTCGAAGGGGTGGAAGAGCACATGGGGGAAGACGGTGTTGCGGGAGAGGCGCGCCGCGTCCAGCAGCTTGCCGCCGGCCTGCGCGGCCATGCCCTTCTTCCAGCCGAGCCTGCGCAGGAGCATGCCCAGGAGCTTGAACAGCACCACCGCGCCGACCACCGCGCACACCACCCAGGGGGCGTTGTCGCGGATGACGTTCAGGCGGACGATGCGGTATGCCTGGGAGTACTCGTCGCGGCTGTCGCCGAGCTTGAAGTACTCCAGCGCCTCGTCGTAGCGGTTCTCCTTCAGCAGCGCGCGGCCGACGCCGGCATAGGCCTGCGTGGCGTTGGTGTTGCGGCGCAGCACCTCCTCCCACACGTCGCGGGAGGCAGCGTATTCGCCGGCGTTGTACTTCAGCACGGCTTCGTGCACCAGCGCCACGTATTCCGTGGGCTCAAAGACGGTCACGCTGCTCTTGCCGGTATCCAGCACCAGCACCCTGCCGCCGTGCAGGGCGATGGCGGCGGGCTGCTTGAAGGTGCCCTCCTGGTTGCCCAGGGCGCCGAAGACGGAGATCAGGTTGCCGTTGCGGTCGCGCTCGAAGATGCGGCCGTAGGCGCGGTCGATGGCGTAGATGAACTCGCAGTCCTCCGTCGTCACCACGTCCACGAAGGTGGGCAGCAGCGTCACCATGGTGGAGACGTTCTTCACCGTCGCCAGCTCGTAGTCGCCGAAGTTGACTTCCTTGCCGCCGCGGGCGTAGAAGGTGTTGTTGCCCAGCGGGTTCAGGCGCTTGATCTGGTTCAAGGGGGTTTCCGTGCCGACGGTGGAGGCGTACACGAAGCCGTCCGGCGCGCAGTGGAGGTTGGAGTACTCCACGGGCAGGATGCTGGTCATGTTGGCGCGCTGCTCGTCGGTCATGATGGACTTCCAGTAGTACTGGAAGAGCACCTCGGCGGTGACAGTGACCTTGTTGCTGCCGTAGTAGCCCATGAACTCGCCCTGGGGGGAGAACTGGAGCAGACCGGAGAAGCAGCCGGTGCTGAGGATGTAGATGCGGCCTGCGTTGTCCGCGCCGATCTTGGCGGGCACGAAGGTGAAATCGCTGCCCAGCAGCGCGTGCTGCAGGTTCTCGATCACCAGGGAGACCTCCAGCGTCTCCAGATCGGCCACCACCGCCTGCGCAGCCTTCGCCATGGCGACGTACAGCGTGCCGTCGGCGCTCAGGTGCATGCCGGAGGGGCCGGTGAGCGGCAGGGACTCGCCGCCGCGCCGGAACTCGGTGATCGTCCGGAGGAGGTTGAAGTCCGCGTCGTATTCCAGGATGCGGTTGTTGCCGGTATCGGCCACGAGGATGCGGCCGTCCGCGGTGGTGATCAGATCCTGTGCTTCCTTCCATGCGCCGCTTTCGGTCATGGCGCCGTAGACGGTCCGGCCGGCCGTGTAGCCCACCGGGGCGGACACGGAGCGGTTCCACTCGTCATAGGAGTAGGACGCATAGGGGGTGATTGCCGCAGCGCTGGCGGCAAAGCTGACCAGCAGCAGGGAGAGAAGGATGACCTTGATCAGTTTTCTCATTCGTCTCGCCTCCTCTGAATCAACCCTTGATGCCGGCGCTGGTCATCGTTTCGATGACCTGGCTCTGCAGGGATACGAAAATCACGATCGGGGGGATCATCATGATCACCGACGCCGCCATGGACGGGCCGTAGCGGGCGTAGGCGTTGGCCGCGGTGATCTGGGACATGGCCTGCGTGAGGGACTTGAGCTCCTCGTTGTACACCACGTCGGAGGGCAGGCCGTTCCACAGGTTGATGAACTGGAAGATGATGACCGTGATGACCGCCGGCTTGATGCTGGGGAACACGATGCTGAAGAACACGCGGTGCTCGGACGCGCCGTCGATCTTCGCCGCCTCCAGCATGCTGTCGGGCAGCTGGGAAATGAACTGGCGCATCAGGAACAGACCCAGGGAAACGCCGATGGTGGGCAGCAGGTATGCCAGGTAGGTGTTCAGGATGCCCAGCTTGGAGATGATCACGAAGGAGGGCACGAACGTCACCTGATTGACGAAGAGCAGACCCAGCATGATGACGCCGAAGATCAGGTCGCGGCCGGGGAAGTCATGCTTGGCCAGGGGATAGGCGGCCATGCCTGCCACCAGCACGTGCAGTCCCGTGCCCAGCACGGCGATGAACAGCGTGTTGAACAGGTATCGGGACAGGGGAACCCACATGTTGGCCAGGATCCGGAACATCTCGCCGTAGTTGTCCAGCACCGGACGGCTCACATACAGCGTGGGCGGGAAGCGGAAGATCTCTTCGATGGGCTTGAGGGACTGGATCACCGTGTAATACAGCGGGAACGCCATGAAGGCCGCCAGCAGGAAGATGAGCAGGAACAGCAGTACGCTGCCCGTCCTGGAGCGGCGCTTCTTCATGCCGACACGCCCCTTGCGGTGAAGGATCCCGCGCTTGGCTACTTGTTTCATCGTGACTCCTTTCCGGCGCATCAAGTGCCGACCTTGCTCAGCATCTTCGTCACCAGCGCGCGCACGCCCTGCATCAGCAGCACCAGCACCACGCTCATGGCGCAGGCATAGCCGAACTCATAGCGGATGCTGCCGTAGTCCATGATGTGGGTGACGATGGTTTCGCCCGCGTAGTTGGTGGAGGGAAGACCTGCCAGCTGTACGGATACATCCGCCACGGTAAAGGCGGAGATGATCTGCATGATCGCGCCGAAGAGCAGCTGCGGCACCATGGCCGGGAGGGTGATGTACCACAGCTCCTGGAAGCGGTTCTTGATGCCGTCCATCATGCCAGCTTCGTAGAGGGAAATGTCCACCGTCTGCATGCCGGCGATGAAGGACAGGAAGCTGATGCCCATGCTCATCCACAGCTGCACGATGATCAGCACCGGCAGGATGGTGGCCTCCTCGGTCAGCCAGGCCATGGGCTCGTAGATGATGCCCACGGACATGAGGATGTTGTTGAGCAGGCCGTACTGGTCGCCGCTGAGCAGCAGACGCCACACGGCCCATGCCGCGCCGCCCACGACCGTGGGGATGTAGAACAGCGCCGTGAGCAGCGCGCGGGCTGCGGGCTTGAGGTCGTTGATGACCCAGGCGATGAAGAAGCAGAGCATGTAGCTGACCGGGCCGATGACGACTGCAATTTTGAGCGTGTTGCTCACCGCCGTGAGGAAGACGTTGTCCTCCAGGAACATGCGGATGTAGTTGGCCAGGAACACGAAGCGCGGGGGCTGGAGCATGTTGTACTCCATGAAGGAGAGGAAGAATGCCACCACCACGGGCGCCAGCGTGAACACGGTGAAGAAGAGCAGGTAGGGCAGCATCAGCAGGTAGCTCTCCCGGTGGCGCCTCATCCGCTGGAGCAGCGTGCCGGTCTTGATCGTTTGCGATTTCATCATTTCAGGCGCCTCCTTTACTCCAGACCCATTTCGTCGCGCTTGCGCAGGATCTCTTCGTTGGTGGAACTCGTCCAGTAGAACAGGCTCTCGCGGGGATCCTCGTTGGACAGCACCACCGCGCGGAAGGCATTGTCCAGGTTGCGGGACACGTAGTAGCCGCCCGGGATCTCCGGCAGCTCGTACACCCAGGCCCACTGGGCGTCCAGCGTGCGCTGGTCGTGGATGGACCAGTTGGAGACGCTGAAGGCCTCGCGGTTGGCGGTGGTGTGGCGGCCCAGCACGCCCAGATCGGACTCGATATCGCGGGCGTAGGTGGCCTGCGTCTCCGCGCTGACCCACCAGCGCAGGAATTCCCAGCACGCCTCGGGGTTCTTGCAGGTGGAGAGCATGACGGCCGCGGAGCCGTTGGCGGCGCTGGTGTGATCGACCGTGCCGTCCTCCCGCTCCGTGCCGGGCAGCAGGTGCATGCTCCACTTGCCCGCGATTTCGGGCGCGGTGCCCTCCAGGCGGGTGTACATGCCGTAGGAGGTGATGATCACCGGCATCTCGCCCGTGCGGAAGCGGGTGAAGTCATCCTTGTACAGCTCGTAGTCATACTGGGTGTAGAAGTCCGTCCACATGCGGAAGGCCGCGTTGGCGACCGGCTCATGCAGGAGCGTGGCGCGGTGATCCTCGGTGTAGATGCTGCCGCCGCGCTGCAGCAGCAGGGAGGGGAAGATGTTCGTCAGGCCCACGCCGTTGCTCAGCACGGTGTTGCCGTCCAGCTGGGCGTAGGGCAGACCGATGCCCAGGTTGTTGCTCTGCAGGATGGGCGCGATGTTCATCAGCTCCGTCCACGTTTCGGGGACCTCCAGCTGCAGATCCTCCAGCACGTCGTCGCGCACGAACATCACCAGGAAGTCCTGACCCTCGGCCAGGCCGTACACGCCCTCCTCGAAGGAGTAGGGGATCTGCGCGCCTTCCCGCAGCTCCGCCACGGTGTCCGCGTAGCCCGTCAGGCCGCTCAGGTCGGCCAGCGCGCCGCGGAAGGCCAGGTTCATCACCTCGCCGCGGCCGGTGAAGAGGTTCACGTCCGGGCCCTGACCGGCGATGGTCGCCTTCAGCAGCGCGCCGGAAACCAGCTGCAGGTTGACGGGGATGCCCGTCTCTGCGGTGAAGCGCTCCTCGATCAGGCGGTTGATGACCGTCGCCTGGTCGCGGCCGGTGGACAGCCACACGGTGATGGGCTCCTGCCGGACGTTCTGCTCGCCGCCGCCAAAGGCGTTGTAGTCCTGCGTGAAGGAGCCGAGGAAGGCGCTCACCTCGCGCTTGACGGAATCGAAGAGGTTGTCGTTCTGCGCCTTGTAGCTGCCGGCGGGATCGCTGACCACGAAGTAGTCGATCTCCAGCGGCTGCTCGCGGACGGACAGCGTCCACTCCGCGAAGGCGGATATATTGGAAGAGAAGGTCGTCAGACGCTTCTGGATGGTGTAGGGTTCCTTGGCGAACTCGCGCATCTGGTAGGACAGGACCTGAATGGTCTGTCCGGCGGTGCTGTGGGAGCCAAGGAGCTCATCCATGCGGGTCTGATAGCCGTCCAGCGTGTCCGCCAGGCCGGTCAGGCGCTCGGTCAGGTTGGGGATGACCTTCTCCAGGTAGTAGTCGCGGTAGAAGTCGGGCTCCGTGCCGGTGATCATGATGATCTGGCGGTACATTTCATTCAGCGCGTAGACCGTGTCCTGCATTTCCTCCAGCAGGGGCGCCATGTCGCCCAGCGTCACCTGCATGCGCAGGGTGTGCTTGCCTTTGGTCATGTAGAACAGGTAGGGATGCTGCGCGTCCTCGCCGAAGGTCATGAAATCCCAGTCGGCGTGGTAGGTGAACTTCACCGCCTCCAGCTCCGCAAAGGGGACCTGGCCGTCCAGCATGACGCGGCGGGTCACGTAGTAGCCCTTCACCTGGTTCTGATGATAGCGCAGACCGATCTGGTACAGGCCGTCCGCGGGGACGTCCAGCTCCCATTCGACCCATTCGCCCACCTGCTTCCAGCCGCTGCCGCCGATGGTGTTCAGGCGCATCTGGGTGGGATGATAGGGCTGGGTGTGGGAGGAGGTGCGGTCATAGGTGGGGTAGATCGCGGAGGCGGACTTGCTCAGCGCGTTCTCCGCCTGCAGGAGCAGCTGCACCGGCTCCGTCTTCACATCGCCGTGGGCTGCGCTGTATTCCTGATAGGTCGGCAGCGCTTCCTCGCCCTTGAGGAGCACGTAGTCGATCACCAGCGCGTCGCGCAGGTTGGTCAGCGTGACGGTGTGCTCGCCCGCCGTCAGCGTCAGCACGGCCTCGCCGGAGGCAGCGTTGCTGTCCGCCAGCAGCGCCTCGGTCCAGACGAAGCGCTCCAGCTGCTTCGGGCGCAGATCGTTGCCCGTGGTGGTCCGCCGGGGCGCGCCGTCGTCCACCCAGATGCGGTTCAGGGAGGTGACTGTCTTGCCGTCGCCGTAGGGCTGACCGTCCACGTCCAGCGTGAACTCCATGTCGATGCCCTTGCCCTCCAGGGTGTGGTAGCCCACCAGCAGGCGGTAGTCCCCGTCGGCGGGGGCGTTGACCGCCAGGGACAGCCGGCCGTCCGTGTCGAGGCGGACGACCTGCCCGCGCCCTTCATAGGCGTCCAGCACCTCGCAGCCCTCGCCGTCTGTCATGGCCTGCGCCGCCCGCAGGGCAGACTCCGGCACCGTTCCCGGATGGTCGCTGACCTCCCGGGCGGTCCATGTCACCTCGCGGACGCCGTCGTTGCCCAGAAAGACGAGGACGGCAAACAGCAGCGCGATCGCGATCAGAGCTGCCGATATTTTGCGGATGTGTTTCATATGTGCACCTCCGAAATGATTGAAGCTGCCTATATTGTACACACTGCATAAGTTTTTGTCAACAAAATTGAGTGTGCAAATGCACAAAAATCGCGGAAAATTTGAAAAAATTTATCAATTGCGGTCTGAAAATCATCGTTTAGCACATGTTTTCGGTGATGAGGGGATGCTGATAGTGTGCATTTGCACACTCAAACGTTTTCTGTTATGTGTATGGATTCTGAACAAATATTCAGAATTGTCATGTGAAATTTGCTCGGGCAGTTGCGGTGGCATAACAAAAAACCGCAGCCGGTGTGACTGCGGTGCGGGGGGATCATTCGGTTGTTTCGCTGCCGGTGAGGCGCACGCCGTAGATGCGGCCGCCGGCGGGGAGGGCGTCCACATACACGCAGCAGCCGATGACCAGCATGTCGCCGAAAACGGCGGGGGAGGACCATCGGCCGCCCTCGAGAAGCAGGGAGGCGACCCTCTTGCCTGTCAGGCCGTCCAGCAGGACCATGCAGCCATCCTCGTCTGTCTGGACGATCCAGCCGTGTCCGTCCGCTGTGTAGACCGCCACGGGCGCGCTTCTGCACTCGCCGGGCATCTCATGCTGCCAGCGGATTCCGCCCGTCGCCTTGTCCAGCGCGAGTACCAGACCGGGGCTGCGGCGGCCGTCCGTACGGACGTTGCTCAGGGTGAAGAAGACCAGCCCGTCCAGCGCGTTTTCACCCACCGCGCAGGCGGCGAGCGTGCCTGCATAGAACAGGCCGAGGTCGTCAAAGACCTTGCAGGTCCAGAGGCTTTCGCCCGTGTCTGCGTCTAGGCACGTCAGCTGCATCGGGATGGGCTGCGTGCCTGCGTTGGTGGAGACGCCCGCGTACAGCAGGAGATGTCCGTCGTCGGTCAGCTCCATGGCGAGGGAGTTGATTACCCCGCCCTGTGCGGACAGCTGCGCGCTCCACAGGCGCTCCTTCGTCACGGCGTCCGCGCACAGGATGCGGCCCCGGCTGGTGCCGAACCACAGACGGCTGCCGTACGCGACCGGCGCGCTGGTGACGGTTTCGCTTCCGTCGGTCAGCTTTGTCCAGAAGGGCGGGTTGAAGCTCACGGCCATGGTGAGCTCCCGGGAGCCGGTGGCGAAGAAGCCGGGCTGCATCGGCTGCAGGTACAGATAGCCATCCTTCGACAGGGAGAGGGCGGCGCCGGTGCTGCGGTCGATGAGGGCGGAGGTGTTGAACGCGCCGGACAGCTCTTCGCCCACCCGGCCGTCGAAGGCATACAGGAGCCCGCCGTCGGTCAGGTCGTACCAGCGCAGTCCGCTGCCGGTGGTGACGGACGGGCGGACGTACTGTCCCGCCATCAGGAGGGGATAGGCCAGCGGGTGCAGCGTCACCGCGCCGAGCATCGGCTGTCCGACGGCGATCGCCTCGCGGGTGGCCGTGCCGTCGGCGAGGTTCAGGAAATGGATGCTGCCGTCGAGGCTGGCGAAGATGACCTCCTTCAGCGCGGTGGTGTTCCGGGCCTCCTCTGTCAGCGCCATCGACCGGCGGACCTCGACGGGCCACTTGACAATGGCCGGCTGGCTGTACCAGGAGAAGCCGGCATCGGGGAAGCCGCCGCTGCCGGGGCGCACGCCGGTCTCTGCCTGCCAGACGAGCGCCAGGCCGGTCGGGGCCTCCGGGAGCGTACCGACGGCGGCGTTGGTGCGGAAGCTGTCGCCGCGCCAGGTCGTCACGCCGAAGGGCGCGGGGAGGTAATCCGCAGCGGCGGGCATGTCGAGGGCCGGAGCTTCGGTCACGGGCGGCTGCGGCGCGCCGCAGAACGCGCAGGGCTGCAGGGCGGCGTAGGGCTCGCCGGTCAGCTGGGCATAGATGAACTGCCCGCTCAGCGGCAGGTACCGGGCGTGGACAGAGGGGCAGGAGGGGTCCAGATGATACTTCTGCCCGCCGTCGGGATTGTAATAGAGGACAAGGTCGGCGGTGAAGGACTGCAGCGCGGGCGGCGGCGTGGGCATGGGCGGCACGGTCTCGGCCGCAGCCGCGCAGCAGACGAGCGCGCAGGCCAGCAGGCACAGCAGGGTACGCTTCAGCATCGGGGAAGCCTCCTTTGCGTCAGGGTTCTGTGTCCATGATAGCCCCCGGCGGCGATACGGGTCAACCGGGCCGGGCAAGTTTTACATGTGTAAACGGCGGGCGTCATTTGTCCTTTGTGGCTTTCTTCATGGCCCTTCCACTGCTGGCAGGACGGTGCAGCCGGTGAATTCCGGGCGGATGGCGTAGCCCTGCGCGGCGCTGCCGGTGAGGGTGAGGGTGTGCGAGCGGTGCCAGCCGGTGTGCCACGACAGCCGCTGCGGGATGGGGATGACCTCGCCGCCGGTGGTGTGTACGGCGGCCGTCAGCCAGAAATCCTCCTGCTTCAGGGCGTTTTCCATGGGGATGTCGCGCAGGTGCGCCAGGCGGAAGCTGACGCTGCCGGCAAGGGGCGGATCCCCGGCGAAGAGGGGCGCGAGCATCGTGCGGCGCGTGCCGAAGCATTCCCCGCCTGCGCCGAAGGTGATCTCCACGCCGCTCACGTCAGCGGCCTGCAGGTCGATCCGCAGGGAGAGGGTCTCCGGGTAGTGCAGGTCGCCCTCGTAGCGCTCGCTTGCGGCAAGGTCGAGGACGACGGAGCCGATGCGCACGACGCTATCGGAGAGCCACGCCACCTCGACCTCCTCCTGCCCGCGCATCTGGTAGACCTGCCGCTCCTTGCCTGCGTGCGTGCACAGGACGCGGATGGTGTAGGGCTCGGTCGCGCCGGGGTTGATGCGGTGCACCTCCAGCTCGTAGGCCCGCGTGGGGGATACGGAGGTCTTCAGCAGCTCATCCCCGACGCCGCCGTGGAGGAGGAGCATCGCCACGAACAACACCAGCAGCAGCGCCCGGAGCAGCGCCAGTACGCCCGCCGCACACAGGAGGCCACCGAGGAAGATCAGGATGGACTTCAGCGCTCTCTTCATGACCGATACACCTCCGGAATGGATTGGTGTTATCATGATAGCACAAAAGATTATCGAAAGTCAATAAATGCAAATGTAAAAAGAAGCAGCCCGCAGGGGGCTGCAAACCAGCGTCACAGATGCTCCAGAAGCCAGCGCTCCACGATCGGGCCGTCTCCGTCGCCCATAAAGGGGTGCTCGCTGTTCTCCGACACGGTCAGCGTGCAGGCGAAGCGACCGGCGAAGGCCTTCACAATTTCCGGCGACTGCAAATGATCTCTCCCGGCAAAGAGAATGTGGGTTTCGGGATCCCATCTCCGCACAGGGTGCTCCTTCGCATACTGAAAATAGTCCCAGGTCATCAGATCAATGGGCGTGTCGATCTCCCGCTCTCTTTCGAGCCGTTCTTCCGATATGTCGAACCATCCCATCATCTGCCGGATCAGGTGCTCCATATCCAGGATGGGCGACTGAAAGAGGCATTTGCGGAAGCTGCGGTCCTGCCAGGCGTTCAGAGAGAAGTAGGCGCCCAGACTGCAGGCGTACAGGGACACTTCCTTCCAATTGGAAAAGACATAATTGCCGATTGCCGTCAGGTCACGGACGCCGTTCCAGACGTCGCACCGCATATCCTCGCCGATCCGTTCCCCGTGCCCGGGCAGATCGAAGCTGATCGTCTGATACCCTCTTTGCGCGGCGATCGCGGCGATGCCCCCGGCGGATTCCTTGCAGGACATTTTGCCGTGCACGCACAGGTATACCTTGTCGGATTTTCCGCCCCACACAAGGGCGGGGATACGGTCGATCTCCAGTCGGGTTTTCTGCATGGCTTTGTACCTTTTGCTGAATGGGACTCACTTCCGCTGGGAGCGGTCGTAGCGGGTGGTGCGGGTCTGGGCGTCATAACCGGCGTGGGCATGGACGACCACGATCCCGGCATAGGCGGCGACGCAGAAGATCAGGCACACCAGCAGCGCCGGGAGCGCCCTGCGCAGGTGGATGAACAGCACCTCCAGCGCGATGGCGGCGACGGCGGCGAGGACGACGAACAGCTCCATGCGCAGGTACTGGCCGTATTCCCGGTGCATGCTGCGCAGACGGGGGGCAAGCCCGTGCAGCGTCAGGCGCTGGAAGGGGGACAGCTCCTTGAGCGCCTGCTGGGCGGCCTTCTGGCCGATGCTGCCGGAAAGGATGGAACGGATGACCATGCGGATCTCCGCCAGCAGCGGCAGGAGCAGCAGCAGGATCAGGATCGAATACAGTGCGAGCAGCATCAGGAAAAACCCCTTTCACGGTATGGTTCGGATGTGTTCATGATACCACCGGGCGGCAGGGAAGTCAACCGCCTGCGCAAAGGAAAAGCAGCCCCCCGCCCGCTGCGGAAGGCTGCCGATGGGTCAACGGCGGTCGAAGGCGAAGATGAGCAATCCGGTCTGGATCAGGATGATCCCGGCGAAGAGGATCTCCAGCGCGTGGCCCATGGCGAACCAGGTCACGCTCAGGTTGCTGCCCAGATCGACGCTGTCGCCGGTCAGGCTGTTGAGCAGGCCGGTCAGGGTGGCGCTGCCGTTCGTCCATTCGGAGATGGTGCCGTCGATCTTGCTGACCACATCGTCCGTGCTGTGCAGCACGGTCAGCGCGGCCTGCGCGACGGCGGGGTCGATATCGTTGCCGATCTGCAGGGACAAACCCCAGATGCCGCCGGCGACGCCGACGACGCCGATGAGGATCAGCAGCACGGCAATCAGCTTCTTGATCATGCGAATCCCTCCTGTTCTGGTCGCTGCGGGGAGCGACGGTTCACCCGTTGCAACGCAGCGCGGATGCGGTTTTCCCGGCAGTGGAAAATTATTCTGCGGCCAGACGGATCAGCGCGTTGGCGTAGACCTTCGCGGCGGTCATCATCTTGGACAGGTACACGTACTCGCCGGCCTGATGGGCCAGGTCCTCGTCGTCCGGGAAGGACGCGCCGAAGGCCACGCCCTGCTTGAGGCACTTGGCGTAGGTGCCGCCGCCGGTGGACTGGGGATGGGCGGGCAGGCCGGTCTCCTCGTGATAGGCGGAGAGCAGCGCCGTCACCAGCTCGCTCTCTGCGGCGACGTGGTGGGGCTCCTTCTTGGACACGCGGGTGGCGGTGAAGGCGGGCAGGGCGGCCTTCGCGTTCGCCTCCAGCTGGTCCAGGTCGCCGGCGACGGGCACGCGCATGTCCAGCGTGCACTTGATCACGCCGTCCGCCAGGTGCAGGATGCCCATGTTGCAGGTGAGCGCGCCGGAGACTTCGTCCTGGCAGGCGCAGCCCAGGGACGCGCCGTCGGACTCCATGCCGACCTTGTCCGCCAGCTGGCGGAAGGCGCCCTGCGCGCCCAGCTCCCGGAAGAGCAGGAGCATCATGCCGATGGCGTTGCGGCGGCCGGCGGGGTAGGCGCTGTGGCCGGGGATGCCCTCGGCAGTCACCCACACGCCCTTTTCCGTCACCTCGGCGGTGTAGGGCAGGCCGGTCTTCTCCGCATAGGCGGCGACCTGCGCGGCCAGCTCCTCGCCGCCCGCCAGCAGCGCCTTCGATTCGCCGGGGATGACGTTCGTGCGCTCGCCGGTGAACATCTCCAGCACCTGCAGG
>SVGU01000075.1 GCA_015056155.1 Clostridiales bacterium | reverse complement strand
GGCAAGAACCGCGGCGTGACCAAGGGCGTGAAGGTGGAAACCGGAACGGAGGAGGCCAGCGTCGACCTGTATGTGACCGTCGAATACGGCAAGCCCATCCAGAAGGCCGCGCAGGACGCGCAGGAAAACGTGCGCCGCGCCATCGAGTCCATGACCGGACTGCATGTGGTGCGCGTGGATGTGCATGTGCAGGGTGTGAGCTTCGAGAAGGAGAATGACGCGCTGTCTGCCGGCGCGAAGAATGCGGTGCTGGAGAGCGGCGCGAAGGAAGAGTCTGATGCGGTCGAAGCGGCGGAAACGCCTGCTGCTGCGGAAGCTCCCGCGCAGGATCCTGCCGCGGAACCGGATGAGGATGCAGAGGTCATGGAAGCTCCCATGATGTGATCGGGTGCGGCAGAAAACGCTGCTGCTGACGCCCCATGACATTCGGAAAGGAGACATGACCATGAAAAAGAGCTTGACAGTCCGCATCCTGACCGCGCTGGGCAGCCTCGTGCTGCTGGCTGCGAGCGCTGCGATGGCGGCAGAAGCGTTCTTCGGCGTGCCGGTGACGGCGCAGACCGCTGCGCTGCTGGCGGATGGGAGCATCCTGCCGGTGCTGGCGAAGCTGGTGATGATCATCGGCCTGGCGGTGCTGGCCGGCGCGGCCTTCGTGTGCGCGCTGCCCCGTCCCCGCCGTGAACAGAAGGACTTCGTGATGCAGAAGGGCGAAAACGGCGCCATCGGCATCTCCGTCCGCGCGATCGAAAAGCAGGTGCGCACCTGCATCGCCAAGCATGACGTGATCGCCGATGCGGAGGTTTCGATCCGCGAATGCCGCGACGGCCTGATCATCCTGCTGAACGTCGATCAGGTCGCGGGCGTGAATATCCCGCTGTCTGTGGGCCTGCTGCAGAAGCAGATCAAGCAGTACGTCGCCAGCTGCACGGGCGTGGACGTCCACGAAGTGCGCGTGATGGTGGAGAACAACACCACGACGATGGTACCCTCGCCCTTCGCGGTGGAGGATGCGATGCTGCCCGCTGCCCGCCCGGTTGCGGAGGAGCCTGCCGTGATCGCAGAGCCTGCGACGCCTGCGGAGCCCCCCAAGTCGGTGGAAGCCCCTGCGGAGAACGCCGCGCCTGCACAGCCCGCGCAGACGATCGTGCTGCCGGAGCTTCCCCCGGCGCCGGCGCTGGTGATTGAGGAGGACGAGCGCCCGCTGCATCAGCGCATCTTCGGCGCGGAGGAGCAGCCGGTCATCGTGCCTGCCCCGCCGGAGCTGCTGAGCGAGGTGCCTGCGGAGGCGGAGGAGCCTCAGGAGGAAGCGGAAGAACTGCAGGTCGAAGCGGACCTGGAGGCGGAGCCTGCTGCCGAAGCGGCGGATGAGCTGCTGATGGACGCAGCGGAGGCCGGCGCGGCATATTCCGAGGCGCTCTGGGAGGACGAGGAAGACGTCCCGGCGTCCGCGGAGGATGCGGAGGAGGAAGCGGAGGAGCCGCAGCCTCTCCCCGAAGCATGACACAAGAAAACCGGGAGCAGTTCCCGGCGAGAATCGATAGGAGATACGCATATGGCACGAACGACCGCCCGTGCGGCAGTGATGCAGATGATCTTTGAAAACCTTGCCGGCGGCGAAGGCGGCGAGGATACGCTGCAGATGGTATACGAAGCCCTTCGCAAGGAAGGCGTTCCCGGCGTGGCCGAGATCGGCGAGAAGGAACCCAACAAGTCCGACCGGGCGTATATCACCCGCGTGCTGGACGGCGTGCTGAACAACCTGGAGGAGCTGGACGCGGAGATTCAGGCCGCCAGCCCCCGCTGGAACATCAGCCGCATGCCCAAGGTCGATCTGACCATCCTGCGCCTGGCCGCGTGGGAGATCCTCCATGAGGAGGATGTTCCCGGCAGCGTCGCCATCAACGAGGCGGTCAATCTGGCTACCCGTTACTCCGAGCCCACCAGCGGCCGGTTCATCAACGGCGTGCTGGGTACGATCCTCCGCAAGAAGGAGGCGGCGCAGTGAAGCGCGTCGTCATCGGCGTCGATACCAGCTGCTACACCACCTCCGTTGCTGCGGTGACGGTGGAGGGCGAGGTGCTGGCGAGCTGCCGGAAGCTCCTGCCTGTTCCGCAGGGAGAGCGGGGGCTGCGGCAGTCCGAGGCCGTTTTCATTCATGTGCGCCAGCTTCCGGAACGCTTTGAGGAGCTGGCGCCCTTCGTGCGCGATGCGCAAATCGCGGCGGTCTGCGTCTCCCGCACGCCGCGCGACGACGAGGATTCCTACATGCCCGTGTTCCACGCAGGGGACGCCCAGGCTCGCGGACTGGCTGCGATGCTCGGCGTTCCCTGTTTTGCTACGACCCACCAGCGCGGGCACATCGCTGCGGCGAAGGTCGAAAGCGGCGTGCACGGGGGCGATCTGCTGGCCGTGCACCTCTCCGGCGGCACGACGGAGATGCTCTCCCTTGTGGGGGAGGAGCTGACGCTGCTGGGCGGCACCCTGGACCTGCATGCGGGTCAGGTGGTCGACCGCACAGGCGTGGCGCTGGGGCTGCCCTTCCCGGCAGGGCCCTATCTGGAGGAGCTGGCTGTACGGGGCTGCAGCGAGGCGCGGCTGACCATGACCACCCGCAATGGCGGGCTGGATTGCCACTTCTCCGGCGCGGAGACGCAGGTGCAGCGGTGGATCGCGGAGGGCACGATGCCCCGGGAGGATATCGCCCGGGAGGTCTACGACCTGCTGGCGCGCACGGTCGCGCGGATGGTCTGCGCGGGCGCGGAGAAGACCGGCATCCGCCAGGTGCTGATCGCCGGGGGCGTGTCGTCCTCGAAGCTTTTCCGCGAGATGGTGACCGAGCGCATCCGCAAGCGCGACCGGGAGCTGCACGTCTGCTTCGGCAGGCCGGAGTTCTCCGGGGACAACGCCGTGGGCGTGGCGCTCATCGGCGCTGAGAAGCTGCGGGCGCAAGAATGAAAGCAGGGGGGGCAGCATGTCCGGCGTGAAGTTTTCTGCCTTCGGCTTAACGATCCTGGATGAGAAGGGAAACGAGGTTTTGTCTGCCACAAAGGCTTGCAGCAACGTGTGCATCTTGACGGCGTGTCTGCTGACGGCCTACCTGTTTTCATTCTCCTGGGCATTGGACGGAGTGGCTGCGTTCTGTCTGATCGCGGCTGAATTCATCATCTGTTTTGAAGTTCTCAATGCGCTGCTGTATGCGGCGCTGAGCTTGTATCTGAAAGTACGGAAATAAGCATTGTGGAGGAATGAACCCTATGTCTGCACAGCTGCTTGACGGCAAGGTTATGTCCGAGGCGCTCCGCGCGGAGATCGCGGTGCGCGTTGCTGCCCTGAAGGAGAAGGGCGTCCATCCCGGCCTGGCGGTCATCCTCGTGGGCGAGGATCCGGCCAGCCAGATCTACGTGCGCAACAAGGGGATCGGCTGCGAGCAGGTGGGCATCCATTCCGTGACCATCCGCATGCCCGAAACCACCACGCAGGAGGAGCTGGAGAGCCAGATCCGCGCGCTGAACGCGGACGAGAGCATCCACGGCATCCTCGTGCAGCTGCCCCTGCCCCGTCACCTCGACGAGGCGGCCGCGCTGGCGGTGATCGTGCCGGAGAAGGACGTGGACGGCTTCCATATCCAGAACGCCGGCAAGCTCCTCAACGGCCTGAACGGCGTCGTGGCCTGCACCCCCAAGGGCGCGCTGGAGATGATCCGCCGTACGGGCGTTGACCTGACGGGCAAGGAGGCCGTGGTCGTGGGCCGCTCGAACATCGTCGGTAAGCCCATGGCGATGCTCCTGCTGCAGCAGAACTGCACGGTTACCATGTGTCACAGCCGGACGGCGGACCTCGCTGCCCATACCCGCAATGCGGATGTGCTGGTGGCAGCGGTCGGCAAGGCGAAGTTCATCACCGCTGATATGGTCAAGCCCGGCGCGATCGTCATCGACGTGGGCATCAACCGCCTGGAAAGCGGCAAGGTCGTGGGTGACGTGGACTTCGACAGCGTGAAGGAAGTGGCCGGATGGATCACCCCCGTGCCCGGCGGCGTGGGCCGCATGACCATCACGATGCTGCTGGAGAACACCGTCGAAGCGGCTGAAAAGCTGCTGGTGAAATAAGGGGGACGAAGTCCCGAAGCGGCGGAGAAGCTTCTGGAGAAATAAGGGGGACGGAGTCCCTGAAGAAATGAGGCGAGGCCTCCCGTGCCTGAATGGATCCTGGAGGTCAGCGACCTCAATGAATATGTCCGGCGGACCCTCGCGGCCGATCCGACGCTCCGCAGCGTCCGGCTGCGCGGGGAGATCAGCAATTTCAAGCGGCATTCCTCCGGGCACTGGTACTTCACCCTCAAGGATGACCGCTGCCGCATCAGCGCGGTGATGTTCCGGCAGAATGCCATGCGCCAGTCCATCCGCCCGATGGACGGCATGAGCGTCGTCGTGTCCGGGCAGGTCAGCCTCTATCCGGAGAGCGGCACGTACCAGATCTATTGCGAGAACATGCGCCCGGACGGCGTGGGCACGCTGTACCAGCAGTTCGAGGCGCTGAAAAGGAAGCTGCAGGCGGAGGGTCTCTTCGATGCGGCGCGGAAGCAGGCGTTGCCCTGGCGTCCGAGGAAGATCGCGGTCGTCACGTCCCTGACCGGCGCGGGGCTGCATGATATCCGGCGCGTTTCGGCGCGGCGGGATCCGGGCGTACCGCTGGTGCTGCTGCCGGTGCAGGTGCAGGGGGCGGGCGCTGCGGAGGAGATCGCTGCGGCGATCCGCCATGCGGGCGACCTGCCGGAGGTGGATGTGATCATCACCGGACGCGGCGGCGGCTCGATGGAGGACCTGTGGGCCTTCAACGAGGAGATCGTCGCCCGGGCGATCGCGGAAAGCCCGGTGCCTGTCATCAGCGCGGTCGGCCACGAGACGGACGTGACCATTTCCGACTTCGTGGCGGATGCGCGTGCCTCCACGCCGTCCAACGCGGCGGAGATGGCGGTGCCTGACCGGCGGGAGATCATCGCCGGCCTCCGCGGCATGCAGCAGCACCTGACCGACGCGGCGCAGACATTGCTGCGGGAGCGCCGCCTGACGCTGATGACGCTGCAGCGCCGGCTCACCCTGCATTCGCCGCAGCAGCGCATCCATGGCCTGCAGACGCGGGCTGCTGCCCAGCGGGCGCGGCTCAATGCGGCCGCCGATGCGCTGACGCCGCCGCTGATGCACCGCATCGCCATGGCGCAGATGCGGCTGGATACGGCGGCAGAGCGGCGCGTGTCCCTGCCGCAGGAGCGCCTCGACCGGGCAAGGGCGCGGCTTGCGGCGCTGAACCCGGCGGCCGTGCTGGAGCGCGGCTATGCGCTGGTGATGGACGGCACGCATGTCGTCGGCAGCGCGGAGGCGGCGCAGCAGCGCGAACACATGACCCTGCGCTTCCATGACGGCAGCGTCCGGGTCGCAAAGGAGGATTCCCATGGCGGCTAAGAAGAAGCTGAGCTTCGAGGAGCGGCTTGCCCAGGTGGAGGCGCTCATCGGCGAGATGGAGTCCGGGGCGCTGCCTCTGGAAGACGCGCTCCGGCGGTATGAAGAGGGGATGAACGCCCTGGCGGCGCTGGAGAAGGAGCTGCGGGGCGCGCAGCAGCGCCTGACCGTGCTGCGCCGCGCTGCGGACGGCACGGAGGAGGAAGTCCCCCTGGAGGTCGAAGAATGAAGACGTATGCGGAATACCAGCAGCTTGTCGAGGGCGCGCTGAGCAGTCAGCTGGCGTCGCTGGGGGAGATCCCGGAGAAGCTGTATGAGGCGATGAACTACTCCCTCTGCGCGGGCGGCAAGCGGCTGCGGCCGGTGCTGCTGCTGGCGGCGTGCGACACGCTCGGCGGCGATGTGGAGACGGCGCTGCCCTTCGCCTGCGCGCTGGAGATGATCCACACCTACTCGCTGATCCATGACGATCTTCCCGCGATGGACAACGACGACCTGCGCCGGGGCCGCCCCACGAATCACAAGGTCTACGGCGAGGGTATGGCGATCCTGGCGGGCGACGGCCTGCTGTCGGCGGCGGCGGAATTGATGCTGCGGGCGGCAGTGCGGCTGGGCGATCTGCGCGGCACGAGGGCTGCGGAGGCGATCATGCGCCGCGCGGGCGTGACGGGCATGGTGGCCGGGCAGGTGATGGACGTGACCGGCGAAGGAACCGAACCGACGCAGGAGAAGGTCGAGTACATCCACCTGCACAAGACGGCGGACCTGCTGACCGCGCCGATCGAGGCGGGCTTCCTGCTTGCCGGCGCGACGCCGGAGCAGGTGGAGGCCGGCTGCCGCTACGGCATGCATCTGGGCCTGGCGTTCCAGATGGTGGATGACCTGCTGGACGTGGAGGGCGAAACGGCTGTCCTCGGCAAGACCATCGGCAAGGATGCGGCGGTCGGAAAGCTGACCTGGGTCGCGGTGTGCGGCGTGGAACAGACCCGCGCCGATGCGGCGCAGGAGGTCGCCCGGGCGGTCGAAGCGCTGGAGAGTATTCCGGGAAATATAAATTTCCTGAAAACACTTGCGCAAACCACGCTTGGCAGGGTACAATAAGGGAGTATACCTTCAGGCGCATCTTGCGCATACAACAGATCAAGAATGGAGGATGCCTGTTTGGACGCGATCATGGCATTTTTCTCGAATGAAGTGCTTTGGTGTGCAGTGGCGGCATGGTTCGTCGCGCAGGCACTGAAGATCCCGCTGTACCGGCTGACGGACAAGAAATGGGACCTGACCCGCTTCTTCGGCAGCGGCGGTATGCCCTCGTCCCATACGGCGTTCGTGGTGTCGCTGTCGATCATGACCGGTATGATGGCGGGCTTTGACAAGCCGGAGTTTGCCGTGGCGGTGGTGCTTGCGTGCATCGTGATGTATGACGCGTCGGGCGTGCGCCGCGAGACCGGCCTGCAGGCAGAGGTCCTCAACGACATCGTCAAGAAGGTCTTCGTGGACGGACAGCCCATCACCGACGTGGAGCTCAAGGAGCTGATCGGCCATACGAAGGTGGAGGTCGCGGGTGGTTTTGTCGTCGGCGTGCTGACGGCGCTGGTGTTTATTCTGCTCTAAATCATTGTGGTGGCAATAATTCATACAGGAGGACGCATATCAATGGATCGTTTTCTGGAAGAGGTCGCGAAGAAGCACAACCGCACCCTTGAGGAGATCATGTATTACCTTTCCATGCTGCTGATGGTGTTCTTTGGCTTTTTCGGCCTGATGAACCTGATGGCAGTGGTGTACGGCGGTTTCAGCGTGCCGGACCTGGTGATCACGGCCCTGTTCCTGGGTATGGCGGCGTACCTGTTCTTCACGCACGACAAGCTGCGCACGGAGTATGAGTACACCTTCACCAACGGCACGATGGACTTTGCCATGGTGTTCAATAACAAGAAGCGCAAGTCCCTGGGCAGCCTGAACGTGAAGAAGGTGGACGCCTTCGGCCGGGTGCAGAGCGGCTCCTTCCGCCGCCACACCTCCGGCAACGACGTCAAGCACCTGCGCTGGTTCCTCAACCGCGACGCGGAGCTGTACTACTTCGCCTTCTCCAAGGAGGGCAAGAAGTCCGTCATCGTCTTTGAGCCCAGCGAGGAGATGGTGGGCCTGGTGAAGCAGTATCTGCCCTACGGCGCCCTGCAGGAGAACTGAGCCCCATGAAACAGACAAATGCGGCCGGGAAGCCGGTCGTCTATCTTGACAACAGCGCCACCACCCGTCCTTCGGATGCGGTGGTGGCTGCTATGCTGAATGTGCTTCAGCACACCTGGCACAACCCCTCGGCGCTCTATCAGCCCGCGATGCAGGCGGAAAAGCTGATGACGGCCGCGCGGGATGTGTGCCTGAAGGCCGCAGGCGCTGCTGGTCACCGGCTCGTCTTCACCGCCGGCGGTACCGAGGCGGACAACCTCGCCATCCTCGGCTTCCTGCGTACGGTGCGCAGGCCCGGCCGTGTGCTGCTCTTCTCTGCGGAGCACCCGGCGGTGCTGAACTGCCAGCAGGAGATCGAGCGCATGGGCCACAAGGTGCAGCACATCCCCGTGACGCGCACGGGCGTGTGCGACCTTTCCGCGCTGGAAGGCCTGCTGGGGGAGGATGTGCACCTGATCACCGTGATGCAGGTGAACAACGAGGTCGGCGCTGTGCAGCCGCTGGAGGAGATCGTGAAGCTGCGTGACCGGCTCTGCCCGAAGGCTGCCATCCATGTGGACGGCGTGCAGGGCTTCCTGCGCGTACCGATGCATTTCGGCCGTCTGGGCATCCAGTCCTACGCCTTTTCCGGCCACAAGATCCACGCCAGCAAGGGCGTGGGCGGACTGATCCTGCGCAAGGATCACCGCGTGGCGCCCATCGTGTTCGGCGGCGGACAGGAGGGCGATCTGCGCTCCGGTACGGAGAATGTGCCGGGGATCGTCGGCCTTGGCGAGGCGATCCGTACTTATCCGGCGGAGGGTTGCGCGCACATGGCGGCGATGAAGCGCCGTCTGTGGGAGGGGCTGCAACAGGCCGTTCCCGCAGCGAAACTGAACGGTCCTGCGCTGGACGACCCGGCCAGTGCGCCGCATGTGCTCAACGTCAGCCTGCAGCCGGTGCGCAGCCAGACGATGCTCTTCGCCCTGGAGGGCGACGGCGTGTACGTCAGCGCCGGCAGCGCCTGCGCAGCCCACAAGCAGAAGGTGTCCGGCGTGCTGACGGCGATGGGCCTGTCCACCGCGGAAGCCGACTGCGCCCTGCGATTCAGCCTCTGTCCCTCGGTGACGGAGGAGGAGATCGACTATACTGTCCAGACGGTAAAGAAGCACTACGATATGCTCAAGGCATTCGTGAGACGATAAGGAGTCAATACCATGCGTGAACTGCTGCTCGTCCGTTACGGCGAGATCTTCCTGAAGGGACTGAACCGTCCTACCTTCATCCGCGCGCTGGTGAAGCGCATCAAGCATGCCGTCAAGGAGCTGGGCGGCAAGGTCGTGATGAATGACAGCCGCATCTTCGTGTCCGACTGCTCGGACATTGACGAGGCGATCCGCCGGGTGACGAAGGTCTTCGGCGTGCATTCCGTCTGTCCGGCGATCGAGATGGACAAGGCCGACTTCGAGGCCGTCGCGGCGCAGGCCGTGAAAATGATGGAGGGCCTCACCGGCACGTTCAAGGTGTCCTCCCGCCGCTCCGACAAGCGCTATCCGCTGGATTCCCCCACGCTGAACGCGCAGATCGGCCACCGGATCCTCGTGGCGAACAAGGCGCTGAGCGTGGACGTGAAGAACCCGCAGCATGTGCTGAATGTGGAGATCCGCGACCAGGCGTATCTGTACTGCAAGGTCGTTCCCGCCGTGGGCGGCATGCCCGTGGGCACCAACGGCCGCGCGACGCTGCTGCTTTCCGGCGGCATCGACAGCCCGGTCGCCGGCTGGATGATCGCCAAGCGCGGCGTGCACATCAGCGCCGTGCACTTCCACTCCTACCCCTACACCTCCGATCGCGCGAAGGAGAAGGTGCTGGACCTTGCCCGCATCCTGTCCGAGAGCTGCTGCGGCATCCGCGTGCATGTCGTGCCCTTTACGAAGATCCAGATGGAGATCCACGAGAAGTGCCCCGAGGAGTACACGACCCTCATCATGCGCCGCTTCATGATGCGCATCGCCGAGCGGGTGGCGCACATCGAAAAGGCAGAGGCGCTGATCACCGGCGAGTCCATCGGTCAGGTGGCGAGCCAGACCATGACGGCGCTGGGTACGACCGACATGGTGGTGGACATGCCCGTGTTCCGTCCGCTGATCGGCTTTGACAAGCGCGAGATCATCGACATCGCCGAGAAGATCGGCACCATGGAGACCTCCAGCCTGCCCTACGAGGACTGCTGCACGGTCTTCACGCCCCGCCATCCCGCGACGCACCCCAAGATGGACAAGATCATGGAGGGCGAGAGCAAGCTGGACATGGAGGCGCTCATCCAGGAGGCCATCGACGGCATCGAAATCATTTGCTGCTAAGCAAATGATTTCGATTATTATTCATCATTCATTTTTCAATATTCATTATTCATTCAACGCCGACCACTGCAAGGCCGGATGTGGGAGAGGCGGTCTTAATGAATAATGAATAATGAAGGCGCTTCGCTGATGAAGAATGAATAATTGATAATGGGGGCACCGCTTGCTGGATTATTCATTATTCATTCTTCAATATTCATTATTCATTCCACACCGACCACTGCAGGGCCGGATGTGGGAGAGGCGGTTTTAATGAATAATGAATAATGAAGGCGCTTCGCTGATGAAGAATGAATAATTATAATGGGGGGGTCACGGCAGGGCATTCAGCACGGCCATCAGCCCCATCCCCGGCAGGCCCAGCGCGCCGGTCGCCATCACGGACAGCGGATTCATCCCGATGTGCGTCAGCGGCAGCGCGTTCCACGCAAACAACAGCATCAGACCAACGACCCCATGCCGGAGCATCCGCGCGTGGGGTCGCTTTGGGTCATACCGCAGGCAGAGCAGGTACAGCGCCCACGCGGATGCGGGCAGCAGCGCGAGGCAGACGGGGAGCTCCAGGGGCATGCGGGTCACCTCCTGCTGCAGCATATGCGGGAAGTTCGTGAAAATTCTGTCGAAATTAGCTCCGAAAGTGCATTTCGGCTGTCTAAACCCTTGCCATCTGCGGTGAAACGTGGTAATATAAAAGGGACGGCTTGTCCCCAGTGGGACGAATCATGCCCGCGAGGAGGCGCTGCAGATGCAGGACGGTTTCGTACAGCTGATGCAGACCCTTGCGCCGGATCTGGCGCAGGAGATGTCGCTGCGGGCACTGGTGCTGGAAAGGATCGCGGCGATGGCGCCGGTCGGCCGGCGGCAGCTGGCTGCGCGGCTGGGCCTGACGGAGCGGGAGATCCGCTCTGCCGCCAACACCCTCAAGGAGGGCGGTTTCATCAGCTTTGACGCCTCGGGCATGACGCTCACGGCGCGGGGCGCGGACGTGCTGCCGCAGGTGGCGGAGTTCACCCGGGCGATCCACGGCCTCACGGAGCTGGAGAACCGGCTGGCGGAGCTGCTGAACGTGGCGCGGGTGTGCGTCATTTCCGGCGATTCGGAGGCGGACGAGAGCGTCAAGGGAGAGATCGGGCGCATCGCGGCGCAGCGGGTGAGGAGCCTGCTGCACAACGGCTCGACCCTCGCGGTGACGGGCGGCTCCACCATCGCGGCGACTGCGCGGGCGATGTCCGCATCGGCGCCGATGCGGGTGATGGTCGTTCCGGCGCGCGGCGGCTTTGGCCGACAGGACGTGGCGACGCAGGCCAACACCCTCGCGGCGGAGATCGCGGGGCGGCTGGGCGGACACCACCGGCTGATCCACCTGCCCGACCACATGGACGAGGCGGTCA
The DNA here is from genome assembly GCA_015056155.1 of Clostridiales bacterium. GTDB lineage: Bacteria > Bacillota > Clostridia > Christensenellales > Aristaeellaceae > UBA11524. The sequence goes on along the minus strand of SVGU01000075.1, from coordinate 1,269 downwards.
AGCAGGAGATGCTCAAGCTCCCCGACGTGCGCGAGGTGATGGAGCTGATCCAGCGGGCGGACGTGATCCTGCACGGCATCGGCTGTGCGGAGGAGAACATCCGCGAGACCAAGCTGAGCGCGTCGCAGGCGAGGAAGCTCCTTGCGGACGGCGCGGTGGGCGAGGCCTTCGGCTCCTATTTCGACCGGGACGGCAAGTGCCTGCTGGAATCCTCCAGCATCGGCGTTGACCTCGCCCGGCTCAGCTCCCAGAGCAAGATGATCGCCGTCGCTGCGGGAAAGCAGAAGGCGGAAGCCATCATTGCGGTGCTGCGGCACGACCGGCATGCCCTGCTCGTCACAGACGAAGCGGCGGCGCGGGAGATGCTGCGGCTCCTGACCCATTGATTTGTTCGCCCTTGCGGCGCTCAAATATACATCTGACACTTTGACGATTTTGAAGGAGTGTGCATTCCAATGGCCAAGAAGACTCTTGACAACATTCAGGTTGCCGGCAAGCGCGTGCTCGTGCGCGTTGACTTCAACGTTCCCATGAAGGAAGGCAAGATCACCAACGACAAGCGTATCGTTGCTGCCCTGCCCACCATCAAGAAGCTGATCGCCGACGGCGGCAAGGTCATCCTGTGCAGCCATCTGGGCAAGCCGAAGAACGGCCCGGAAGAGAAGTTCTCCCTGGCACCTGTGGCGGTTCGTCTGTCCGAGCTGCTGGGCCAGCCCGTCGTGTTCGCCAATGACGACACCGTCGTGGGCGAGAACGCCAAGGCTGCCGTTGCCGCGATGAAGGACGGCGACGTGGTGCTGCTGCAGAACACCCGCTTCCGCAAGGAAGAGACCAAGAACATCGAGACCTTCTCCAAGGAGCTGGCCTCTCTGGCGGACTGCTATGTGTCCGACGCCTTCGGCTCCTGCCACCGTGCGCACTGCTCCACCGCGGGCGTGACCGAGTTCCTCAGCCCCAACGTTGCCGGCTATCTGATCGGCAAGGAGCTGGCCGTGATGGGCAAGGCTCTGGAGAATGCGGAGCGTCCCTTCGTGGCGATCCTGGGCGGCGCCAAGATCGAGGACAAGCTGAACGTCATCAACAACCTGATCGAGAAGGTCGATACCCTGATCATCGGCGGCGGCATGGCGTTCACCTTCCTGAAGGCCAAGGGCTACGAGATCGGCAACTCCCTGCTGGACGAGAGCAAGATCGACTACTGCAAGGACATGATGAAGAAGGCCGAGGAGAAGGGCGTCAAGCTGCTCCTGCCCATCGACACCGTGTGCG
>SVGU01000074.1 GCA_015056155.1 Clostridiales bacterium | reverse complement strand
GTAGTTCGTCGGGCCCGGGTCGCCGGTGATCATGCAGTCGCCGAAATCGTCCAGCTCCGGATGGTCGGGGTTGGCATAGTTGCCGATGCGGCTGAGGGTGACCTTCGCCTCCTCCTCGCCGGCGAAATACAGGTACTGCTCAATCTGATGGCTGCCGATGTCGCAGAGGATGCCGCCGTACTTCTCCTTCTCGAAGAACCACTTCGGGCGGGCGTGGGCCATCAGGCGGTGGGGACCAAAGCCCTCCACATGCACGACCTGGCCGATCTCGCCCGCAGCGATCATCTCCCCGGCCAGCGTCGCCGCCTGGCAGTGGATGCGCTCGCCGTAGTAGACCATGTACTTGCGGCCGGTCTGCGCGGCCAGCTTCTTTGCGGCCTCCAGCTGCGCCATGGTGGTGAATGGCGCCTTGTCGGTGAAATAATCCTTGCCCGCCGCCATCACGCGCAGGCCCAGCGGACCGCGCTCGCTGGTGATGTGCGCGCCGCAGATCATGTGGGTCTCCGGGTCGGCCAGCACCTGCTCCTCCGTCAGCGCGACCTGCACCTGCGGATAGGTGCGGACAAAGTTCGCCACGCGGTTCGGGTCGCGGTCGTAGACATACTTGAGCGTGCCGCCCGCCTCCAGCAGGGCGTTGGTCATGCCATAGATATGGCCATGATCCAGATGGGTGCAGGAAAAGATGAACTCGCCCGGCTTCACGACCGGCGCAGGCTTGCCCTTGGGTGCATAGGTCATACCATTGGATGCATCCGTCTTCATAGCGTCCTCCTTGTTATTGTGCGCTTCCGCTGCCGGAATGGTCGGTCACGAAGGTGATGTCAGTGGTGTCCTTGAGGCGGGAGCAGGCGCGGCGGGCGTTCAGCTCCCGGAGGAACAGCGCCTCGTCGATGGGGAGCGTCACCGGTGCGCCCAGCCACCCGGAGAGGTGGATGGCGTTGGAGATCTCCAGGGACGCCAGGCCCTCCCCGCCCTGCGCCACCAGCGGTTCGCCGTGCAGGATATGCCGGACGAAGGAGGCGGTCACGCCGGCGTGCTGCGGGTTTTCGCCGCCGTCGCCGAAGGTCTCCTCGGTATGGGGCGGCTTATCGTAGGCGTTGCGCGAGCCGACGCAGTACTGCCGCTCGCTCACCGGCAGCCGCCAGACCGTCACCCGGCCGTCCTCGCACAGCAGCCGCCCCCGGTCGCAGGTGATCTCCAGCCGGTTCACGCCCGGCAGATCGCCCGTGGAGGCGATGAAGGTGCCCGTCGCGCCGTTGGCAAATTCGAGGTAGGCGGTCACGTCGTCCTCCACCTCGATGTCGTGCCACTTGCCCTCATGGCAGTGCGCCTGCACCTTCACCGGCATGCCGCACAGCCACTGCAGCAGGTCCAGCTGATGCGGGCACTGGTTCAGCAGCACGCCGCCGCCCTCGCCCGCCCACGTGGCGCGCCACGAGCCGGAATCGTAATACAGCTGCGTCCGGTACCAGTCCGTGATGATCCAGCTGACGCGCTTGATCGCCCCCAGCTCGCCCGCGTCCAGCGTCTGCTTCATCCGCTTGTACAAGCCGTTGGTGCGCTGGTTGAACATCAGCGCGAAGGTCCTGCCCGTGCGCTGCGCCGCCTCCTGCATGCAGCGCGCCTCGGCGACGGACACCGCGATGGGCTTCTCGCACAGCACGTGCAGACCGCCCTCCAGCGCCGCGACCGTCACCCACGGATGGGACGGATGGGGCACCGCAACGATGACCGCGTCGCACAGCCCGGAGGAGATCAGCTCCTGCGCAGCGCCAAAGACCGCCACGCGGCCGCCGAAGCACTCCTGCGCCCATGCGCGGCGATCCGCCCTCAGATCCGCCACCGCCGTCAGCGCCGCCTCCGGGATCCGTCCCTCCCACAGCATCCGGCAGTGCTCGCTGCCCATGTTGCCGATGCCGATCACACCGATCCGAAGCATGTTGCTTGCCCCCTTATTTCGTATAGCTGCTGCCCAGCGTGATGCTGCCGTCCAGCTCCTGCGCGGACACCGTCTTCTCGTAGAAATGCGGGACCCGCGCCATGATCCCCTCCACGGTGTAGAAGGGATCGTCCCTGCGCAGCGGCAGCGCCACCGACGCGCCCTCCGTCCCGGCCTTGTAGATGGCCGTGATCAGCTCGATCGTCCGCCGGCCGTCCTCGCCGCCGATCGCCACGGGCGTCCCGGTCTCCAGCGCCGTCAGCACGTTCTCCAGCTGGCCGGTATGCCCGTCCCATCTGACGCGGGGCAGCTGCGCGGCAAAGTCCGCGATCTCCTGTTCCAGCACTTCGTTCCGCTCGGGGAAACCGTTCCCCTTCGAGGAGGAGGCATACACGGAGAAGGGCGCGGCGATCTTGGCCTTCTCGCACTGGAAGATGAGCTGCTGCTCCTCCGCATGGTGCACGACGGAGGCCGTCAGCTGCGCCAGCGCGCCGGGATACTGCAGGATGGAGGCGGACAGGTCTTCCACCTCGGCGTTGTCGTGGGCGACGTTCGCCAGGACGCTCGTGACCCGCTGCGGCAGGCCCATCATCCAGCAGAGCATGTCGATGTGGTGCACGGCGTGGTTCAGGGTGCAGCCGCCGCCCTCCTTCTCCCACGTGCCGCGCCACCACAGGTCGTAGTAGCAGTGTCCGCGCCACCAGAAGGAGTCCACCTGCGCCGAGCGCACGGGCCCGGCAATGCCGGAATCCAGCAGCGCCTTCAGGTTAGCGATGGGCTGGCGGAAGCGGTTCTGCGCGATGATGGAGAGCTTCATGCCGCTCTCGTCCCGGGCGCGCAGCATCGCATCGCACTCCTCCAGGGACGCCGCCATCGGCTTCTCGCACACCACGTTCTTGCCCGAACGCAGGCAGTTGATGCTGATGGAGGCGTGCACATAGGGCGGCGTACACACGTCCACCAGGTCGATATCCCCGCGGGACAGCAGCTGCTGATGGTCGTCATAGACGTCGGCATTCAGGCCGTACTTTTCCTTCATGCGCTGCGCCTTCTCCGGGACGATGTCCACCAGCGCGACGATCTCGCACCGCTCCGGGAAGGTCAGATAAGCCTGCACATGGGCGTGGGAGATGTTGCCCGTGCCGACGATCGCGATCCTGATCATGTGTATTCCTCCTTAACGAAACCTGTTATGTGCATTATAGCAGGAAGATTGTTGCATGACTACACAGATATTCCTTGACTTTCCACACATCTTGCACTATCATATCGGTATCGAGCGAAAGGAGGATGTCCATGTCCACGCTGCTGCACCCCTTTTCCCGCGGCCTGCTGGGACAGAGCCGCATCTCCTTCGACGGCGAATACCATTTCACCCCCGTCATGACCCACCGCGGCGAGCGGCACAGCCATGAACACTACGAGCTGTACATCCACCTGCGCGGCGGCGAGCTGTTCAGCCTGGAGAGCGCGCTGTTCCCGCTGGAGCCGAACCAGCTGGTCATCATCCCGCCCTACCAGATGCACGGCCTGATCTACGACCAGCCGCTGCGGGATTATGAGCGCATGTTCCTCAACATCCCGCAGGACACGATGGCGCAGTCCGGCGGCGGGCTGGTCGACCTGCCCGCGCTGCTGGAGCGGGCGGTTTCCGGCGGGCGGTACTGCTTCCCCCTGACGGAGGAGGCAGCGCAAAGGTGCAAGCGCTGCATCCGGCAGATCGAGAGCTGCCGCCAGCAGGAGGGGCTGCCCCGGTTCGATGCGTACCTGTGCATGCTGGAGTTCCTGCAGGTCGTCGCCCACGCCGTGGAGGCCGCCGCGCCGCAGGAGGCCGCCGCCCCCGCGCATCACAGCGCCTACCCGCTCATCCAGCAGGTCATGAACCATCTGGACGCCCACTTCACCGAGCCGATCTCCCTCAAGGACGTCGCCGACGCCTTCCACATCAGCGTCAGCCACCTGTGCCACGAGTTCTCCCGCTACAACCGCCACAGCATCTACGATTACGTGCTGTACCGCCGGGTCATCACCGCCTGCACGCTCCTGCGGCGCGGCACCGGACCGGCGACGGACGTGGCCTACCGCTGCGGCTTCGGAAACTACAACAGCTTCCTGCGGGCCTTCCGCAAATTCATCGGCATGTCCCCCAGGGAATACGCCCAGAACGCCTGAAAAGGTGACACGTGCTGTACTTCCGTGTAATTTTCGCCCGGCGGATGCAGGATTTGACGCAGGGCGTCCCGAATAGTGACTGATGTCGAATATGGCGGATTTTGCTGATATTCGGCCTGAACGATACAGACAGGAGGTTTTCTCCATGAAATATGATTACCTGATCGTCGGCGCAGGCCTGTACGGCTGCGTCTTTGCGCGGGAGATGACGGACGCGGGCAAGAAGTGCCTGGTCATCGACAGCCGCCCCCACATCGGCGGCAACATCTACTGCCAGGACATCGAGGGCGTGTGCGTGCACCGCTACGGCGCGCACATCTTCCACACCGCCGACGAGGAGGTCTGGCAGTACGCCAGCCGCTTCGTCACCTTCAACAACTACATCAACTCCCCCGTCGCCCGCAACGGCGAGCTGATGCTGAACATGCCCTTCAACATGAACACCTTCTCGAAGCTGTGGGGCGTGAAGACCCCCGCGGAGGCAAAGGCGAAGATCGCCGAGCAGACCGCGCCCTACCGCGACATCGAGCCGCAGAACCTCGAGGAGCAGGCGCTCAAGCTCGTGGGCAAGGACATCTACGAGGCCCTCGTGCGCGATTACACGATGAAGCAGTGGGGCCGCAAGTGCACCGAGCTGCCCGCCTTCATCATCCGCCGCCTGCCCCTGCGCTTCACCTATGACAACAACTACTTCACCCACCCCCATCAGGGCATCCCGGTCGAGGGCTACAACGCGCTGGCCGAGAAGCTGCTGGAGGGCAGCGAGGTGCTGCTGAACACCGAGTACAAGGCCTTTATCGCCGAAAACCCCGGCATCGCGGCCAAGACCGTCTATACCGGCGCGATCGACGCCTTCTTCGATTATCAGCTCGGCAAGCTCGAATACCGCACCGTCCGCTTCGAGGACGAGGTGATCGACACCGACAACTGGCAGGGCGTGGCCGTGGTCAACTACACCGGCCCGGAGGAGCCCTTCACCCGCATCATCGAGCACAAGCACTTCACCTTCGGTCAGGGCCAGAACCCCGACAAGACCGTCATCAGCCGCGAATACCCCTGCGAATGGCAGGAGGGCATGGAGCCCTACTACCCCGTGAACGACGAGCGCAACTCCGCCCTGTACCAGGCCTACGCCAGGCTCGCGGAAAGCCGCGCCGACGTCATCTTCGGCGGCCGGCTGGGCGGCTACCGCTACTTCGACATGGACCAGACGATCCGCGCGGCCCTCGACGCCGTCGCCCGCGAGAAGGCCACTTTCTGCTGAGTACAAAGGAGGCATATCCCGATGAAGCTTCTCTCCGTTGCCGTCCCCTGCTACAACTCCGCCGCCTATATGCGCCACTGCATCGACACCCTGCTGACCGGCGGGGACGAGATCGAGATCCTGATCGTCAACGACGGCTCCTTCAAGGACAACACCGCCGAGATCGCCGATGAATACGAGGCGAAGTACCCCGGCACCTGCAAGGCCGTCCACAAGGAAAACGGCGGCCACGGCGATGCGTGCATGTTCGGCCTGCGCGCGGCCACCGGTCTGTACTTCAAGGTCGTGGACAGCGACGACTGGGTGGACGAGGACGCCCTCCAGAAGGTGCTGACCGCCCTTCGCGAAAACAGGGACAAGGGCGTTGACCTCTTCGTCGCCAACTATGTGTACGAGAAGGAGGGCGCGTCCCACAAGCACGTCGTGCGCTACGGCAACGCCCTGCCCAAGGAGCGCATCCTCACCTGGGACGAGGTCGGCACCTTCCGCGTGGGCCAGTACATGCTCATGCACTCCCTCATCTACCGCCGCCAGCTGCTGCTGGACAGCGGCCTGGAGCTGCCCAAGAAGACCTTCTACGTCGATAACCTCTACGCCTACCAGCCCCTGCCGCTGGTCAAGACCATCTACTACATGGACGTGGATCTCTACCGCTACTTCATCGGCCGCAGCGACCAGTCCGTCAACGAGACCGTCATGATCAGCCGCATCGACCAGAACATCCGCGTCAACAGGCTGATGATGGAGGTCTACGCCAAGGCCAGCATCGACAACCGGAAGAAGCAGAGCTACATGCTCAAATTCCTGGAGATCGTCGTGACGGTGTCCTCCATCCTGCTCGTCAAGGGCGGCAGCGAGGAGCAGCTCGCCAAGAAGCAGCAGCTCTGGGACGACATGAAGCGCGACTACCCCGAGGTGTACAGGCAGCTGCGTCACCGTCCCCTGGGCATCGCCCTGCACCTGCCCGGCAAGGTCGGCCGCGCCATCATGATCTTCGGCTACAAGGTCAGCCAGAAGATCTTCGGCTTCAACTGATCCGGCACGCCCCATCAGCGGGCGGATGGCACAGAAGAAACATTCCGCTGCGTTCCATCCTGTAAATACCGAAACCGCAAGTCTATGCCGGCTTGCGGTTTTTGTTATGCTGACGCGGCGGAATGGCGGCGATGCCCCTGAATTCTGGCGGAGTTGTGTTGATCCTTTGCAGATCATCATTGGTACAGCCCGCGCATACTCCCTTATTGCAGCAGGGAACACGCGACCAAAAGGCTCCCTCCCCGAGGGAGCTGTCGCCGTCAGGCGACTGAGGGAGTGCACGCAGGCAGCACAAAGGACAAGCCGCAAAGCAACGAACAATGATCCGCGCCCGCCAGCATGGCTCGCCGCGCGGGGGGACACTCCCTCAGTCTTCGCTGCGCTCAGACAGCTCCCTCGGGGAGGGAGCCTTGGTTGTTGCCGCCGCTTGTCTGCTTTTCTGTTGCCGGTCCCATATTGCCGCAAAGGAGCGCGCCGCCAAAAGGCTCCCTCCCCCGAGGGAGCTGGCAGCCGCTTGCGGCTGACTGAGGGAGTCCACACGCTGCGCAATCGTACTCAGCAAACCTGCCCCCAAGCGAAGCACCTCCACAGTCCGGCACCCATCCCCCGCCTTCCGCCGTCCCCCACTCTCAATTCCGAATTCCGAATTCCGAATTCTCATCCCCCCTTCCGTGCGAGCGAAAGAAAACTTCCCATGCCGGACTTCACGGGAAGGAAAATCCGCCCCTGATGTCGAATGACAAAAGCACAGGGCATTTGTCCGAAATTTCACAATATCACATTTCAGGAGGTCGATCCCCATGGCGAATCGTATCGTGCTCAATCCCATCTCCTATCACGGCAAGGGCGCCATCGAGTCCATCGTGCCCGAGGTGCAGTCCCGTGGGCTGAACAAGGCGTTTGTCTGCTCCGACCCCGATCTGATCAAGTTCGGCGTGACCGAGAAGGTCACGAAGCTCCTGGACGCCGCCGGCTGCGCGTATGAGGTCTATTCCGATATCAAGCCCAACCCCACCATCGAGAACGTCCAGTCCGGCGTGGCCGCCTACAAGGCCTCCGGCGCGGATTACATCATCGCCATCGGCGGCGGCTCCTCCATGGACACCGCCAAGGCCGTGGGCATCATCATCAACAACCCCGAGTTCGCCGACGTGCGCTCTCTGGAGGGCGTGGCCCCCACGAAGAACAAGACCGTCTTCACCATCGCCGTGCCCACCACCGCCGGCACCGCGGCTGAGGTCACGATCAACTACGTCATCACCGACGTGGAGAAGAAGCGCAAGTTCGTCTGCGTGGACGTGCATGATATCCCGGAAGTCGCCGTCGTCGATCCGGACATGATGTCCACCATGCCCAAGGGCCTGACCGCCGCCACCGGCATGGACGCGCTGACCCACGCCATCGAGGGCTTCACCACCAAGGCCGCGTGGGACATGACGGACATGTTCCACCTCAAGGCGATCGAGATCATCGCCAAGTCCCTGCGCGCGGCCGTCGCCGGCGAGGCCGATGGCTTCGAGGGCATGGCGCTGGGCCAGTACGTGGCCGGCATGGGCTTCTCCAACGTGGGTCTGGGCATCGTGCACTCCATGGCGCACTGCCTGGGCGCGGTGTATGACACCCCCCACGGCGTTGCCAACGCGATCCTGCTGCCCACGGTGATGGAGTACAACGCCCCCGTGACCGGCGACAAGTACAAGTACATCGCCGCGGCAATGGGCGTGGAAGGCACCGAGGGCATGTCCGTTGAGGAATACCGCGCCGCCGCCGTGAACGCGGTGAAGCAGCTCTCCGCCGACGTGGGCATCCCCGCCGACCTGAAGCAGATCGTCAATCCCGCCGATCTGGACTTCCTGGCCGAGTCCGCCTTCGCCGACGCCTGCCGTCCCGGCAACCCCCGCGACACCTCCGTCGAGGAGATCAAGGAGCTCTACCTGAAGCTCCTGTAATCCCATCCGACCCAACGCGCCCGCCCAGTCCACCCGGCTGGGCGGGTGTTTCGGTCCATGGCAGAACGGCTGCAGAAAATCTGATGGAGGGCAAGCAATGAAAATCAACGCGACAGAGCTGAAGTGGACGAGAGCGCCGCAGCAGTACACGATCACGCCCGACCGGGTGGAGATGATCACCGAGCCGCATACCGACCTGTGGCAGAGGACCTATTATCATTTCAGGAACGACAACGCGCCCGTCCTGCAGATGGAAACCGGCGAAAGGTTCTTCTCCTTTGTCGTCCGGACAGCGTTCGACACCCGTGTGCGCTACGACCAGAGCGGCGTCGTCATGTACCTGGACAGCGACAACTGGCTGAAGGCGTCCATGGAGTACGAGAACGAGACCATCCAGCGCCTCGGCAGCGTCGTGACCAACAACGGCTATTCCGACTGGGCGTCCGTCGACGTCGACGCCGGGATCAGGAGCATCTGGTTCCGCCTGAGCCGCCGGGACGATGATTTCTGCATTGAGAACTCGACCGACGGCGTTCACTTCCGGCAGATGCGCATCTGCCACATGTTCAACGCGCAGGATACGATCCGCTTCGGCGTCTACGCCTGCAGCGCGGAGGACTCGTCCTTCACCGCCGTCTTCACGGACATGGAGATCACCGAATGCAAATGGCTGCCCCACGACGGCCAGCAGCCCGACGAAGAATAAACCCCGGACAGAACAGGAGCGCACCCACTCCCCTCCCCTTTCGGGCGGCAGCAGGTGCGCTCCTTTTGCGTGTCCGGAAATATCAGGTTTGCTTCCGCGCGGCTCGGGCGCCATCCGTCCTCACAGGAACGGCCGCACGTCCAGCACCAGCTTCAGCGGCCGGGAGGTGCGGATGTACCCGGGCAGCGCGTCCTGCAGCACCGCCAGCGCACACACGATGGCAAACAGCGTGTTCAGATCGTTCAGCGTTTCCGAGGTGTCCGGGTCCATCCGCAGCAGCTGCCCGATCAGCCCGTCGGCGATCTCCCGCAGGATCTGCTGCGTCTCGGAAAAGCGCGTGCCTGCCCTGCGCTGCACGCGGGCCAGCAGATAGGCGAAGTCGATATCCGCCCAGCCCACCTCCTTCGCAAAGTCGATGCAGGCGCCGTCACGGTATGCGCGGATGCAGGTGTCCAGCAGCGCCTCCGGATAGGGCAGCGCCCGACGCGCATGCTCATAGTTGAACGTGTAGTGGAAGGTGGAGGCGAGGTAGTGGAAGAGCGGTGCACCCTCCAGCATGCCGGTGCGCCACAGGCCCGTCTCCGGGTCCGCATTCGCATCCAGCCACGCGAAGTACGCGTCCTCCCAGTCGTCCGCCGCCGTGCCGGTCAGCAGCATGGACGCATAGATGCCCGCGCCCACATGGGAGCCCAGCCACGGCGCGCCGCACCAGTCGATGGACTCCATCAGCGCCGCCAGCGCTTCCGGGGATTCGTATTGCCGGAAGCCCTCCGCCGGGTACAGCGGCTTGGCGCCCAGCAGCACCAGCGCGCCGGACACGAACGCCGTCGTGTGCGTCTCATAGCTCCCGGGGCTGACGAACAGGCCGCTGTCCGGGTCCTGAAACGCCTGCAGCGCCTCCGCAAACGCCTGCCGCTGCGTCAGATCAGCCGGCAGCGCGCCGATGGTATACAGGATGTTGACCGCGTTGGCACAGCCGTAGGGCGTGGCGCCGAGGTCGCGGTCGCCCTTTGCGTTCTGCGTCAGCCAGCGGGTATACCGGCCCGTTTCGCCCAGCTTGTGCCGCTCCACGATCGCTTCCGCCTGACGGATGAAATCCCGCAGATCATGCATGACCGTGCCCCTCCTTCCGCTCTCAGACCGACCGCGCCGCTTCCACGACCCAGCGGATGCGCTCGTGCTCAATGTCGGAGTTCACCGTGCAGTCCGCGCCCAGCAGCAACCCGCGCTTGCCGAAGGTGAGGATCACGTCCCGGGTGAAGGCCTTGATCTCCTCCTCCGTACCGTTGTGCAGCAGACCCTGATGGGTCATGCCCTCCCGGTGCAGGCTCTCGAAGCCGCCCAGACATGCCTTGTCGCCAAAGAAGATCCGCCCCTCCGCCAGCGACATCTCCTCCACATACACGCCCCAGTTCACGCACGCGACCGGGTATTCCTTCCACAGCTCCATCCGGTTCGGAATGCCCGACCAGCTGCAGCAGTGCAGGATGTTGTAGCGGCTGAAGCGGTTGGCGTGCTCCAGCACGTACAGGTCGCTGGGGGTGATCATCCGGGCGTACTCCTCGCGGGTGAAGCGATCCTCCTCGCCCGCCTGCACGCAGTAATACACGCCGTCGCACCCGGCCTCCCGGATCAGCATTTCCGCCAGCAGGGCATTATCCTGAGCGATGACGTCCAGCGCATGCATCACTGCCAGCTCATCCTGACGGATGTCCGCCATCACGCGCTCCTCGCCGCCGCCGAAGCGGATGGAGGCAAAGGGCGCGAACACATTGTAGAACACCGGCATTTCGCCGCCGACTTCCTCCACGATGCGGCGGGCGCGCTCCACCTGTTCCGTGATGAAGGGGTGCTCCCGGCCCAGGGGCTGGAGGTTCCGCCAGTCACGGGCCTCCCGGATCGTCTCCGGCACGGGGTATTCAAAATACCCGTCGCACATGATCTTCACCATGTCCAGGTCGCAGTCGCGCACATAGTCCACGTGCGCCTTCACGCAGCCCTCGCCCGCGGCCTGTTCGCCGCTGAAATGGTACCAGAAGCCCACCGGCACATGATCCACCGGCTTTTTGTCCATTGCGTTCAATACACGGGTCCGCTTGTCCATCGTGAGGTCCTCCTTCGCATTTGTTTATCGTCCAAAACGCCGCCGGATGGGCCGTTATGCCCCGTCTCCCGCCGCTGTCTGATGCTGCTTTTCCGTTCCGTTTCTCTATTCATCATTATACACCATTTTCCGTCCCAATGATAGCAATATATGGTCATAATCTGTGCAGAAACAATCAAATGCATCCAATCAATTCGCGTTCTGCGGTCTTTTCTGCACATTTTCACACAAACAGCTGCAGCAGGGATTGACGCCGGAAGCAGCAAAAAGGGACCTGCATTTCTGCAGGTCCCCCGTATGGGACAGGTCGTATTGCTCAGCGCATGCCCAGGGTCGCCACATCGCTCTGGACCGTCTGGCCCTCCGCGTCCATGATCACGCAGTAGACCTGACGACCGGCGCGTGCGTCGGTCATGCGCACGCTGTAGGTGCTGCTGGTGGAGAGGGTGCTCTGGATGAACTTCTTGGCGCCCTCGTTCCTGTAATACCAGGTGTAGGTCAGGCCGTTGCCGGTGGCGGCGACGCTGACAGAGGCGACCTCGCCCTCCTGCACCTCTGTGCTGACGGGCTGACGGGTGATCGCCAGCGTCTGCTTTTCTGCCAGGGTAACGGTGTCCGACTGGACGCTGTTGCCATAGCAGTCGGTGATCACGCAGTAGACCTGACGGCCGTCACGCGAGTCGTTCATGCGCACGCTGTAAACACTGCCGGCGGAAACGGTGCTCTGGTGGAACAGGCGCGTCCCGGGATTCCGGTAGTACCAGGTGTAGGTCAGGCCGTCGCCGAAGGCGGCAACGCTGACAGAGGCGATCTCGCCCTCCTGCACCAGCGCGCTGACGGGCTGACGGGTGATCTCCAGCGCAGTGATGGTCATGCCGCAGATGCATCTGTCCGTTCCGTCCACGATCTCGTGTTCGCCCTCATCCAGGGTTGCGCCGCATTCGCCGCAGGCATGCCAGTGGCCATCGACGTCGTAGAAGTACTCATCCAGCGGGGAGTGCATGATGTACTCCTCGGGGATGCTCAGGCCCGTCGCATAGCATTCGTAGCAGGTGTTGGGGTCGAAGCAGAAAGCAACATGCGGCATATACGGACCAGCGACCTCGCCGCAGTGCACACAGGCGATCCAGTGGTACGATTCGTCGGTCCGCTCCTCCTGTTCGTCGTGGTACGGCTTGAAGGACTTGCCGTCTGTGCTCTCGTATTCGCAGTAGATGCAGACCGTCGTGACATCCGATCTGCAATCGTAGTAGTGTTCTTCCTCCATGACGCTTTTACCGCAGTCCAGGCAGACTTCGATATGCTTTTTGTCGTCGCGGATCATCTGGGTATCGCCATGCTCCGTGTACTCGAAGTTCACATTCTCCGCGCCGCAGTCCGCACAGACCGTTGGGTCCGTGCACTGGGCGATGTGAGGCCCGAAGGACTGCACCTCGCCGCAATCTGCGCAGCAGATGGCATGGACGTCCGCGTCGCCGGTGTGCCGGAATTCAGTGTCGTCGCTGTGGTGGATCGGGAGATCATCAGCAGCGATCCCGGTCGCTTCGCAGACCGCGCAGGTGCCGGGAGCGGTACAGTAGATCGTGTGCTCCTCACGATCGCCCGTCTCGCCGCATTCCTCGCAGTGCGTCCAGTGGGACAGCGTGTCGTGCTCATACGTCTGCTCGGCA
>SVGU01000073.1 GCA_015056155.1 Clostridiales bacterium | reverse complement strand
CCTGTCCATGTGGAGCCCCAACATCAACATCTTCCGTGACCCCCGCTGGGGCCGCGGCCATGAGACCTACGGCGAGGATCCCTATCTGACCACCCGCCTGGGCGTGCGGTTTATCAAGGGCCTGCAGGGCGAGGGCAAGTACCTCAAGACGGCAGCCTGCGCCAAGCACTTCGCCGTGCACTCCGGCCCCGAGGCCATCCGCCACGAGTTCGACGCCGTCGCGTCCCCCAAGGATATGTGGGAGACCTATCTGCCTGCCTTCGAGGCGGCGGTGAAGGAAGCGAACGTCGAGGCCTTCATGGGCGCCTACAACCGCGTCAACGGCGAGGCCGCCTGCGGCTCCAAGACCCTGCTGGTGGACATCCTGCGTGAGAAGTGGGGCTTCGAGGGCCATGTGACCAGCGACTGCTGGGCGATCCGCGATTTCCATACCCGTCATTTCGTCACCAATACCGCGCCCGAATCCGCCGCGCTGGCGCTGAAGATGGGCTGCGACCTGAACTGCGGCAACACCTACCTCCACATGATGCAGGCCTATCAGGAGGGCCTGGTCACCGAGGAGGATATCACCGTCTGCTGCGAGCGCATGTACACCAGCCGTTACCTGCTGGGCTGCTTCGCGGAGGACAACGAGTACGACCAGATCCCCTACACCGACTGCGACACCGACGAGCATGACGCCCTGGCGCTGGCGGCGGCGGAGAAGTCCATGGTCCTGCTGCGCAACAACGGCGTGCTGCCCCTCGACCCCGCGAAGGTGAAGACCATCGCAGTCGTGGGCCCCAACGCCAACTCCATCCCCGCGCTGGAGGGCAACTACAACGGCGTTTCCAGCCGCTATGTGACCTTCCTGGAGGGCGTGCGCGCCTATGCGAAGGAGCATGGCATGCGCGTGCTGTACTCCGAGGGCTGCCACCTGTTCAAGGACCGCGTGCAGAACCTGGGCTTCGCTGACGACCGTCTGGCGGAGGCGGCCATGGTCGCCGAGGCGGCGGACGTGGTCATCGCCTGCGTGGGTCTGGATGCGACCCTGGAGGGCGAGGAGGGCGACACCGGCAATGCCTTTGCTTCCGGCGACAAGCTCAATCTCGACCTGCCCGAGACCCAGCAGCACATGCTGGATACCCTCGTGAAGACCGGCAAGCCCCTGGTGACCGTCGTGGCGGTCGGCTCCGCGCTGAACATCCCCCAGGGCGACGCCCAGCTCCTTGCCTGGTATCCCGGTCAGGCAGGCGGCACCGCACTGGCGAAGATCCTCTTCGGCGAGGTCAGCCCCTCCGGCAAGCTGCCCCTGACCTTCTATCACGGCGTGGAGGAGCTGCCTGACTTCACCGATTACAGCATGAAGGAGCGCACCTACCGTTACTTCACCGGCAAGCCGCTGTTCCCCTTCGGCTTCGGCCTGAGCTACACCACCTTCGAGGTGAAGGACTGCGCGGTGGACGCCGAGACCGGCTGGGTCACCGCGACCGTCGCCAACACCGGCAAGGCCGACGGCGAGACCGTCGTGCAGATCTACGTCCGCGACACCCAGAGCCAGTGGGAGACCCCCAATGCGCATCTGGCCGGCTTTGCCCGCGTGGCCGTCAAGGCAGGCGAGGAGAAGCAGATCGCGGTCAAGCTGGACAAGAATGCCTTCACGGTCGTCAACGGCGACGGCGAGCGCATTGCCGACGGCAAGGTCTTCGACGTGTTCTGCGGCCTGAATCAGCCCGACGCGCTGTCTGTGGAGCTGACCGGTCAGACCCCCGTGAAGATGACCGTCACCTTCGAATAATCATCTGCCCCCAAAGGAGGATGCTGCGTGCATCCTCCTTTTTGCATGGAAACATGCGGCGCACCGGGAAGATGCGCCGCATGTGCTTATCTGCAGCAGCGGTGGAAGCTCGGCGGGAGCGTCAGGGGCAGGTCCGGACGGCAGGGAACGGTGATGCCGTCGGCGGAGGGTTCCCAGCGGATGACGTACACGTCGATCAGCACCGCCAGCGCCGCGGTGAAGCAGCCGTCCTCGCTGCAGCCGTCCGTGCACAGGAGCTGCACGTTCGGCAGGACCTGCACATGGCTGCGGCCGGGATGCCGCTGGGGGATGGTGATGCGCACCGGCACATCCACGGTGATGGAGCTGTGGCCGGTGTAGATGCAGCCGGCGCAGTCCTTGATCTGCGCAGACAGCGGGATGGTGATGCGCAGCACGGCGCGCCAGCGCTCGATGGCGAGGAATTCCCAGTCGCTGGGGCCGCTGGCGGTCACGCTGACGAGGGCGTAGGGAGGCTGGGCGCATTCGGGAATGTCCTGCACGCACAGCGTCAGATCGCCGATGCGCTGGCAGAAGCGGCCGCTGGCGACGATCCGCGGGGCGAGCATGCCGCCGGAGGCGAGGGGAGGCACATCGGCCCAGAGACCTGCGCAGCCGCAGGAGCCGCAGCATCCGCTGCAGCCGTCCGTGCAGGCTCCGGTCCACGCACCGCAGCCGCCACAGGCCTGACAGCCGTTGCTGCAGCCGCAGGAACTGCTGCATCCATTGGCGCAACCGTTATTCGTACAGCCGTTGCAGCAGCCATTGCCGCAGGTGCAGCCATTGCAGCAGGTGCAGCCATTGCCGCAGGCGCAGCCATTGCCGCAGGCGCAGCCATTGCCACAGGCGCAGCCTGCGCTGCATCCGCCGTACCATCCGCAGCCACCGCAGGTCTGGCCGCAGTTGTTGAGGGAGATGGTGTTCATCATGTATCATACCTCCATCCGTCTGGTCCGGGGCGGGACTGTGTCCGATTGCAGATTATGCTCGGGCGGCATGGAGGTGCAGAAAAACCTCCCTGCGCGGATGCAGGGAGGCGGAAGTGTCAGAGGTTTTTGAGCATCAGCACGCACTGCCGGGAGGGATCGTCCTGATCCTCGATGACCTCCAGCGGATCGAAGCCCAGCTTCGGCCAGAAGCGCAGCGCGACCTCGTTGTCGGCAGCCGGGTCAGCGCAGAGGGTGCGCACCCCCTTGCTGCGCAGGTGGCCCTCCAGCGCGGCGACGGCCTTGCTGCCGATGCCCTTGTGCCACAGGGACGGGTCGCCGATGAACATGTCCACGCCGTACGCGCCCTTCATCTGGTTCTGGGCGAAGGTGCTGGCTTCGTAGCTGTCGCGGCGGACGGGATA
This sequence comes from Clostridiales bacterium, assembly GCA_015056155.1. GTDB lineage: Bacteria > Bacillota > Clostridia > Christensenellales > Aristaeellaceae > UBA11524. The sequence continues at coordinate 9,758 of SVGU01000073.1, read as the reverse complement.
GAACTGCAGGTAGCCCACCGGCTGCCCGCGGAAGCAGATGATGCATCCGCAGGTCCCGGTGGGGCGGGTCTTTCCGGCGAAGGCGCGGCGGATCTTGCCGTCTGTCCACGGCGCGCCTTCGGACCATGCCCGCGCGACGACCGTCGAATTTGTCAGCCAGGCCAGCAGGAGCGCCATGTCGCCGTCCGTATTCTCGAGCCTGCGCAGCGCCACATCGCCCTGCGTTGCGAAGAATTCTCCATTCATATGCCATGCCTCCGGTCAAAAAAGCCGGACCCGTTGCCGGATCCGGTGTTGTTCATCAGTTGAGCGCCTCGGAGTCGTTCTCGATGGAAACGTCTTCCACGGAGCGGATGGCCCAGCGGGCAACGACCATGGTCATGTTCTCGCGGCCGACGACCAGGGTGATGGTGTCGTCCTTGATGTTGGTGATGGTGCCGTAGATGCCGCCGATGGTGCAGACGCGGTCGCCGTGCTTCAGGGCAGCCAGCATTTCCTGCTCCTTCTTCTTGCGCTTCTTCTCGGGACGGATCATCATGAAGTACATGATGGCGAACAGCGCGATCATGGGGGCGAGGCTGAACAGGGTGCTGATGATGATATCGCCGGTGCCGGGGACAGCCTGCTCGCCGACGGTCTCAAGGGTATCGGTCACGCCGGTATCCTCGGCGAAGGCCATGGTAATGCCCATCAGCTTGTAAATCAGTTCCATTTTTCGGGGTTCTCCTTTCGGTGTTGAAGGTAGTCAACAGATATTATAGCATGTTTTCCCGCGCTTCACAAGAGGAAAAATGCCGCCTCCGGGGAAGTGTGGAAAAATATTTGTGAAATTGATGCGGAGATGAAACAAAATGGACATTTGAAGCGTAGTATTGTATGAGTGAAGCGCAAAAATGTATCGGTTCGGCGCTCAGGGCTTGTTTTGTTACAGGCGTTGCGGTATAATGTCACCCGAAGAACCGGATGCGGTTTCACACAAAACACTTAGGAGGCTGAATCATGAAGAAGATCCTTGCGATGCTGATGGCCCTCATGCTGCTGGTGCTGCCCTTTGGAGGCATGGCCGAGGACGCCGCGAACGACTACTATGCCAAGGCGCTGGAAAGCGGCCGCCGCGTGACGACCACGATGTATGTGGGCGAAGTCGCGCCGAGCTTCACCGGCGAAGCAGCGATCGACCAGATCATCACCGATCTGCTCAACGCTGTGAACGTGACCGCCTACGAGCAGAACGAAGAACTGTACTTCTCCCTGGGCATGAAGCAGGAGGCCACCGGCGCCATCGCCGATCTGCTGACCTTCGGCGCTGCGTCTAAGGACGGTGTGGGCTATGTGTCCAGCAACCTGCTGGGCGGCACCATCGCCGTGAGCATGGACGAGGTCGAGCCCCTGGTGCTGCGCCTGGTCGACATGTTCGAGCTGGCCGGCTTCATCACCGAGAACGATGCGAAGATGATCCGCGAGGAGCTGCCTGCCATCTTTGATCAGTTCGAGGCCGAGCTGAAGAACGCGATGACCACCGCGGCGGCGGAGGTTGACGTCTTCTCCCTGGACTACTCCGCCTTCACCGATGTGCTCAAGCCCATCATCGACCGCGTGGAGAAGACGGATGTCACCATGCAGCCCAAGAACTGCGACCCCGCCGTGTCCGTGGTCAACGTGACCATCACCGGCGCTGAGCTGGAGGAGCTGCTGGTTGCCTGCATCCGCTTCATCCAGGCCAACCCCGCCCTGCTGACGGAGTTCCAGGCTGGCTTCGAGGCCGCGATGGCCGAGACCGGCGAAACCGCTTCCTTCGAGGAGCAGCTGGAGAAGGCCGTTGCCGAGATGCAGGAGGACATCGACATCAAGGGCGATGCGGTCATTTCCCTGTACCTGGACGAGAAGGATGAGCCCGTGTACATGCTCATGACCCTGCCCGAGATGGAGAGCGGCGATTCCGTTGCCGAGAACGCGGTCGTGCCCACCGTCACCTACACCCGCATGACCATGAACGACAGCGTGGCGTACAGCTTCGTCGCCAACGCCGGTCAGACCGACGTCACCCTGAACGTGATCGACAAGGGCGTCAATGTTGCGGTCAACTTCGCCGTTGCCAATGAGGGCGCGACGGTCTTCGCCATGAACATGGAGGGCACCGACCGCAGCGCGGAGAACCTGATCGCCATGGACATGAACATCAACATGACCATCGTCGACGACAGCCAGTATGACTACGAGTACAACGCCGAAACCGGCGATTGGGACATGATCCAGCTGGATCCTGTGACCACCGAGATCGCGCTGAAGATCGTCAGCGACACCGCGCTGAACGGCGTGGATTTCGACAGCCGCAATGCCTTCACCATCGGCGTGAACGGCAAGGAATACTGCACCATCCATGTGGACTATGTGTCCGGCGAGGCCGGCCCCTCCATCATGGACGGCGAGGTGATCCGTCCTGCGGCCCTGTCCGATGCGGACTTCGCCAACTGGTTCGTCAGCGTGTTCAACGGCCTGCAGAGCTGGATCTACACCGTGGTGCAGGCGCTCCCCGCCAGCGTGCTGAACATGATGTGATCAGCGGCGGCAGTGCACGGCTGATCGACCTATAAGCAAGAGCGGCATGATTTCGGTCATGCCGCTTTTTGCTGCCAGTTTACAGCGTTTTGCAGGAGCAGATCGCCTTCGTGATGAGGATCGCGTCGATGGACACGCCGAGGATCGCGGAGAGCGCGACGAGGTTGTCGATCGAGGGGAGGGTATCGCCGTGCTGCCACTTGTAGATCGCCTGCGGGGTGGCAAAGCCCAGCAGCTGCTGCAGCTGCCTCACGGTCAGGCCGCGCTGCTCACGCAGTAGCTGGATGTTGCGGCCGGTCAGGAGCAGATCAATCACAGGGAAGGGCATGTTCATCATCCTTTCTTGATAAGGTAAGAACACAGGCGGACGGAACCGTAGCTGTCGCAGCAAACAAAAACTCCACCCGCCTGCATCGGACGGGTGGAGCACAGGGGTATGCGTCATGCGCGAAGATTGGATAGACCAAAGCCTTCGCAGCGCGCCGCCCCGATTCCGGACGTCGAATGCAGGTACGTCAAAGCATGACCCTGTCGTTCGGACAGTGCCATAAAGTTCTGATTACCCATCGACACGAATGCGTGGAAAGCGAACATGCGAAGACCTCCTTTCAAAAATGGTTTCATAGGGGAGTATAGCACAGATTTCCGGATTTGTCATTAGCCTGCTGGTATAATCGAAGAAAAAAGAAAAACCACCATGATGAATCATGATGGTTTTTGTGGCGCAGAGTCAGGGATTTGAACCCTGGGAAGGTTTCAGCCTTCACACGATTTCCAGTCGTGCGCCTTAGACCACTCAGCCAACTCTGCATCTTCAGTTGTGATTGCGGTGGGTCAACCGCAACAATGATTATTATAGCTGAAAGGCGCAGAAATGTCAAGAGGAAAATTACAAATTTTCAGAAAAAATCTCGCATTTGAGAAAAAAGCCCCGCCCGGGCGTCCGGACGGGGAGTGGCTCATGCGATGAGGCAGGCGGAAAGCAGGGCGGCGGCCTCCTGAGCGGGGGGCGCGAAGTCAGGAACGCCGGGGAAGCCCAGCAGCTGCAGCACCAGGAATGCCACGCCGAGGATCGCCACGTACAGCGCGAACCAGTTCAGCGACACGCGGCTGATGAGCTTGAGCATGAAGCGGATGGCCAGATAGCCGCTGACGCCCGCGACGACCACGCCCAGCAGCGTCGGCAGCACCTGCAGGTCCCGGAACCAGCCGTTTTCGATCGCGTCCTTGCCCTCCAGCAGCAGCGCGCCGGCGATGGCAGGGGCGCTCATCATGAAGGAGAACTTCGCCGCGCTCTTCCGCTCCAGACCGGACAGCAGACCGCCCGCAAGGGTCGAGCCGGAGCGGCTCACGCCCGGCAGCAGCGCGATGCCCTGCATGCAGCCCATCACGATGGCGTGCAGGAAGCCCGGCTTGTCGGCGCGCTGCTTCTTCTTTGCGCTGACCTGTTCCGCAACCAGCAGGAACACGGCGGTCATCAGGAAGCTGACGCCGAGGAACCAGCCGGTATTGGCGCCGTCGATGAAGTCATCGAAGATGAACTTCACCACCAGCGTGGGCAGGGAAGCGATGAAGAGCAGCAGCAGCGTCTTGGACTTGAAGGGATTCTTGAGGATCTCCCACCAGTCCTTCCAGAAGACAATCAGCACCGGAATGAGGGTGCCGACGTGCAGCAGGATGTCCAGCATATGGTATGCGCCGGAAGTCTGGTCGATATTGAGGCCGAGTACCATGCGGCCCAGCAGCAGGTGTCCGCTGGAGGAGATGGGCAGGAACTCGCCGATGCCCTGCACGAGGCCGAGCAGCGCAGCCTGAATGGCGTTCATGTTTGTTGCTCCTTTCGATGATGAACCGGTCGCTGGCAAGATCTCCGGGCCGGGGATAGATGGGTGTACGTCCTGCAGTATACCATATTCTGTCCGTTTTGTCATCCATGCAGCGGCGCCGCCCAAAGATTTTACACGCCGCGATGCACCGGTGGCGTTCCTGCTGCATTATCTGAAACCGGAAGGAGGGATTTCCATTATGAAGATCATCGGCATCCTGCTTCTGGCGGTGGGTGTTGTGGGTATTATCCTGACCATCCTCCTGACCGACGCGATCGGCTGGGGCGGTCTGATCGCTGGCATCACGGCGCTGCTGACGGGCGTGGTGTTCGTTGCGGCCTCCTGGCGCGCTGAGTATCGCCGCAATCCCGGCTGCTGCCGCAACAATGTCTGATCTGTCTTCCCATTACCGCTGAAAAAGCATGCTCCCCGGAAGCCCTGTGGCCGCCGGGGAGCGATTATGCTGTTCAGGGGAGCGATCAGGCGGCGAGGCGCTGCGCGATGGCCTCGAGGAATGCGCGGCTGTTGACGGCGGTGCATTCGCTGCCCTCCCACAGGAGCGCCAGGTCCTTGGTCATCACGCCGGCCTCGATGGTGTCGATGGTGGCCTTCTCCAGCTTGTCTGCGAAGGCCATCAGCTCCGGCAGCTCGTCCAGCTCGCCGCGCTTGCGCAGGGCGCCAGACCAGGCGAAGATCGTCGCCACGGGGTTGGTGGAGGTCTCCTCGCCCTTGAGGTAGCGGTAGTAGTGGCGGGTGACGGTGCCATGGGCGGCCTCGTACTCGAATTTGCCGTCGGGGGAGACGAGGACGGAGGTCATCATGGCGAGGCTTCCGAAGGCGGTGGCGATCATATCGCTCATCACGTCGCCGTCGTAGTTCTTGCATGCCCAGATGAAGCCGCCCTTGGAGCGCACCACGCGGGCGACGGCGTCGTCGATCAGCGTGTAGAAGTATTCGATGCCCGCGGCCTCGAACTGCGCCTTGTAGGTCGTGTCGTAGATCTCCTGGAAGATATCCTTGAAGGTGTGGTCATAGGTCTTGCTGATGGTGTCCTTGGTGGAGAACCACAGGTCCTGCTTGATGCTCAGGGCATACTGGAAGCAGCTGTGGGCGAAGGACGCGATGGAAGCGTCCAGGTTGTGCACGCCCTGCAGGATGCCGGGGCCCTTGAACTGGAACACCGTCTGGCGGATCTCCTGGCCGTCTTCGCCCGTGAAGACGAGCTCAGCCTTGCCCGCGCCGGGCACGTCGATCTCCACATTGCGGTACACATCGCCGTAGGCATGGCGGGCGATGGTGATGGGCTGCTGCCAGGTGCGCACGGTGGGCTTCACGCCGGACACCAGGATCGGCGCGCGGAACACCGTGCCGTCCAGCATCGCGCGGATGGTGCCGTTGGGGCTCTTCCACATCTCGTGCAGGTTGTATTCGGTCATGCGCTGGGCGTTGGGGGTGATGGTCGCGCACTTGACGGCCACGCCGTACTTCTTCGTCGCGTTGGCGCTGTCCACGGTGACCTGATCGTTCGTCTCGTCTCGGTGGGGCAGGCCCAGGTCATAATACTCCGTCTTCAGATCGACGAAGGGGCAGATCAGCAGATCCTTGATATCCTTCCAGAGAATGCGGGTCATCTCGTCGCCGTCCATTTCGACCAGCGGCGTCGTCATCCGGATCTTTTCCATCGGTATCGTCTCCTTCACTGTTGCGCGCTGCGCTTCTGTTTCTGTTGTTCCATCCTATTGTAATTCATGCCGCCCCGATGCGCAAGGGATGAACATCGAAAGAACAGTCCTCGAAAACTTTCATGAGAATTTGATGAGATACCTTGACAGGCGAGGTATCTTGGTGTATCATAGCATCGTAAGCTACTTCGACACGCGAGGTATCTTCGCTGAATAAAGGAGGCGAGCTGCATGTTTCATCGGGCAGCTGACCGAAAGGCACAGCATTCCCGGCTGGACCACCGGCCTGTACATCCGGCGCTGCGAAGCCCGGAGGATCTGCGCGATATGCGGATCCGCGAGCTGCACGACCATTATGACTGGTGCGATCCGCTGAACCACGGCGGACGTCACGACAGGAGGTGAACTCATGGCGCTCTCTGCGGATATCCTGAGGGGGTATACCGATACCATCATCCTGCGCCAGCTGTCCGGAGGGGACAGCTACGGCTATCAGATCAACAAGAACGTGTCGGCGCTGTCCGGCGGGCTGTTTGAAATGAAGGAAGCGACGCTGTACACGGCGTTCCGGCGGCTGGAGACGGCCGGATACATCCGCTCCTACTGGGGGGATGAGATGTCCGGGGCGCGGCGGCGGTATTACGCCATCACCCCGGCCGGCCTGAACAGGCTGGATAGCGATCTGGCGAACTGGAAGGAAACAAAAGCACAAATCGATCTTCTGCTGGAGGTATAAACATATGATGAACGATACTGTGGCGCGCATTGTGGACCTGATGTTCGACAATGCGGAGATGAACGAGGAAGTCGCCGCCCTGCGCGACGAGGTGATGAACAACTGTCAGGACCGGTACCGCGATCTGGTGTCCTCCGGCGTACCCGAGGATGACGCGGTGGCGGCGGTGGTCGAGAGCCTCAAGGGCATGGAGGACGTGATCGCCCAGTACAGCAGGAAGACCCGCCGGACGCAGGAAACGCCCTGCCATCAGTACACCACCCCGGAAGAGACGGACATGGAGTACGAAGGCGGCGAGCGCGATCTGGTCTTCAACGCGCAGGAGATCCACGCGGTCGATCTGGCGCTCATCAGCGAGGACGTGTCGCTGGAACCCTCCGACGACGGGATGTACCATGTCTGCTGGGACGCGGACGAATCGCCCCGCGTGGCGGTCAGGACGGTGAACGGCACGCTGAAGATCGAGCGCACGCCGGACAACGGGGCAGCGGACACCCGCCGCATGAAGAAGGTCCGCGTCGACGCCCGGGAAGGCATGAAGAACGCCCGCGTCTGCGTGGACGGCAAGGTCGTCAGCGGCGCGGATGCGGAATCGACGATGGAGAATGTCGGCAGCATGATGGAGAACCTGGGCCGTGCGCTGGGCAGGATGTTCCGTAGCGTCAGCAGCGGCTTCGGCGGCGACACGACCGTCACCATCCGGATCCCGCTCCATGCGGTGCCGCATGTGAAGCTGGTCACGACCTCCGGTGATATCGACATTGACGGCGTCGAGCTGGCGGAGCTGAACGTGACCACCGTGTCCGGGGACGTCACCGTGGATCTGCCCGAGGACGCGCCCATGAAGCTGATCAACCTGCGCAGCACCTCCGGCGACGTCGAAGCGACGGCTTATGCACAGGGCCTGACGGTTTCCTCGATCTCCGGCGACGTGGACGTGGAAGGCCGGATCGATCAGCTGGCCGTCAATACGGTGTCCGGCGACATCGACGTGTGCGCAGAGGTGAAGAACGTCACCTTCAAGGCCATCAGCGGCGATGTGGATTTCGATTTCGAGAGCGACGAGATCCGCGAGATCCGCGGCTCCACGGTGTCCGGCGACATCGACGTCAACCTGCCCGTGGGCATCGGCGCCATCGCCATCAACACCCACACCCGTTCCGGCGATGTGACCACCCGCTATTCGACCAACGGCTTCGGCCCGACCGTGAGCGGCGAGATCAGCACCATGTCCGGCGACATCACCATCCGGTAAACAGCAAAAGCCTCTGCAGGTTCGCGCCTGCGGAGGCTTTTCATGTGTCAGAAGTCAATGTCATAGCGGGTCCCGTGCCAGAACAGCACGCCCTCCGTCAGGCGGAGGCGCAGGATGACGGTGTCCGGGTCTGCCTCGTTGACGTGGCCGTTTCCGTACCACGAGGCGAAGGCGTCGCGGAGCTTCCGGGCGAGCGCGGCGTTTTCCTCCCGGAGGATGTGGCCGAGGCTCTCGCCGGTCCCGCGCCCGGTGAACCACTCGCCGCAGACCGCGATTTGCGGATTCACGGCGATCTGCATCATCTTGCCCGACTGGGCGTGGGTGATCGTGTAGAAGCAGCCGTCCTCGTAGAGCGCGTTGACCGTGCGCACGGCAGGGGAGCCGCCGTCCAGCGTTGCCAGCGCGATCAGGCTGTCATGCCCGAAGCGTTCCGCCATCTTCGCGGCAATATCGTCGTTCAGCTTCATGGGATTCCTCCTTTCAGTCGAGTCCGGGGCGCATTTCCCGCTGTCCGCAGAGCATGGTGAAAAAGCCGAATTTCTCGTAGAAGGGCTGCAGCGGCGCCTCGCCGTAGAGGACGCTGACCATGTACACGCCCTCTGCCTTCAGCCGGAGAAGGACGCGCTCCATCAGCTGCGTGCCCACGCCCTGCCTCTGGCATTCCGGATGCACCATCACGTCCTGGATATACGCGTCGGTCACGCCGTTGGACACCACGGCTGCATAGCCGATCAGCCGCCCTTCCGCCAGTGCGCACAGGTGGAAGGCGTTGCACAGCCGGGGATCGGCGAGGTCGCGCTCCATGCGGTTCCAGCCGACGGCCTGGCGCAGATCTGCCAGTGCGGCAGGGGAGACGGGCGCGTCGAATTCGTAGCGGTATTGCAGGCCGTGGCTGCGGTACACCCTTTGGATGAACCCGCCTTTGTGAGCGATGTAGGCGTCCATGCGGTCCGGGAACAGGCGGGCACCTTCCACTTTGACGCGCGCGTATTCATCGGCCAGCTTCGTCCGGCTGCGCAGGGCGTTGCGGAAGGTGAGATGCCGCCAGAGCTCCGCCGCATCGTATGAGCAGACGTACAGGTGATGCTTCGGCAGGCGATGCTGATCCGCGCATTTGAACACCTCGCGGCCCGCGATGCCCTGATCGCCCGCGTGCCGGTAGCCTGCAGCCTCCAGGCGCGACCGCACGTCAGGGAACGCGCCTGGACGGATGACGACGTCGACGTCGATCACCGGCTTCGCAGCAAGCCCGGGGACGGACGTGCTGCCGACATGCTCAATGGAGACGGCTGCATCTCCCAGCGCCGCAGCCAGCATATTGCGGATCAGCACGAACTGTGCAGGCCATGCGGGGTCATAGGGCATAAGCGTGACAATCGCTGACATACATTGCCTCCCAAAGGAAAAGGCCTCCGACAGTTGCCCATCGGAGGCCGGGACTTACATGCGGACACAACTCGAAAAGGAAATACAAGCTGCATCGTAAAAAGGGATTCTTAAGGGTGGAACACCCTTAAGCGGGGTGCAGGGGCGGAGCCCTTGCTTAGCGCTGCACGCGGCCGGTGCCGGAGCCCTTCATCAGGCTCTCGACTTCCGCGACGTTCACGCGGTTGTAGTCGCCGATGATGGTGTGCTTCAGGCAGGAAGCGGCCACGGCGAACTCCAGCGCGGTCTTCTCGTCCTCGTAGGTGTTCAGGCCG
>SVGU01000072.1 GCA_015056155.1 Clostridiales bacterium | reverse complement strand
GGCCTTGATGATCTGCCAGGGGCAGGTGGCCTTCAGCTCGTCCAGGGTGGGGGTGGTGGCGGACATGACCATGTTGCCGAGGGTTTCGGGGGTTTCGCCCACGCCGTCCATGACGACGAGGACAACAGGCTTCTTATTCATGGGAAGTTGCCTCCTTGATATCTGTCAGTGGAAGTGTTACATACTTAACCATCCTATAGAATACGCCTTTTTGAGAGGGTTGTCAAGGTTTTCGCAAGCTTTTGCTGGGGGCTTCGGTATGGCAGGATTCCTTCGAAAAATGAAGCAAAGCAAAAAGCCCTGAAACACTGCTGTTTCAAGGCTTTTCGTTGGCGCAGATGGAGAGATTCGAACTCTCGCACCGGTTATCCCAGTCTACTCCCTTAGCAGGGGAGCCCCTTGAGCCACTTGGGTACATCTGCATATGCGGTTGTTTCCAGCGATCACGGCTCAGTGAAAGCTGGCGGAGAGAGAGGGATTCGAACCCCCGGTGCCTTTCGACATCACTGGTTTTCAAGACCAGCGCCTTCAACCACTCGGCCATCTCTCCGTACGGCCCATTCACTGGCGTCAAGCGCCGTTCCGGGCTGCAGCCTGCGACCTGTCAAGGACGCTGCCGCTTGTCGGGATCTCCCGACCTCCATGTGGAACCAGCAAATAGAATTATAGCATAGTCGCTGTTTCCTGTCAAGTAGAAAATTACAAAATGTTTCCGTTTGGCAGAAGGAACCGGGGCATCCCGCGCTTTCCGTCGGAAGCCCCGGCTTTATTCTGTTTGTCAGCCCTGGCAGAACTCCAGCAGCCGCTGCTGCAGCTCCGCCATGGTGCGGGCGCGGACGTCCGCCACGGCATATTCGGCCTCGCTGCCGTAGCCGAAGCATGCCGCAATGGTGGGGAGCCCGTTGTCCCGGCCTGCCATGAGATCGCCCAGCCGGTCGCCGACCATGACGGCGCGCTCCGGCTGAAGCTCGGCAAGGAGCGCGGCAAGGTTCTGCGACTTCGTCCGGTCGGGGCGGCTGGTAACGGTGCGGAGGAACACGCCGTGCAGCCCGAACACATCCTTGCACCTTGCAAGGTAGGGCGCGGTGCCGTTGGACACGATGCACAGATCCGCATGGGGCGCGAGGGCAGCCAGCAGCTCCTTCGCGCCGTCGAACAGCCGGTTCACCTCCGCAACCAGCTCCAGCGCGCAGGCGAGGCGCGTGCGGCAGTATTCCTCCATCCGCTCCGGCGGGATGCCCAGCATGGGCGCGGCTTCCTCGAAGGTGGGGCCGTTGCAGCGGCGCAGCGTTTCCTCCGGCACGCCCGGCAGCCCCATCAATTCCAGCACCCGGCGGTTCTCGGCGATGCACAGGTTCATGCTGTCGCACAGCGTACCGTCCCAGTCAAAGCAGATCAGCGGTCGCTTCATGTCGTTCATCCTTTCAGCACCCAGCGCTTGGTGAAATAGTTCCAGACCATCACGATGCCCGTTGTGACGACCTTGTTGACCATGTAGACCTTCAGGTCGAAGCCGGCGACGGACAGCAGCACCGCATCCTCGCCGAAGATCGCAGTCAGCCCCCACATCAGCAGCGAATTGAGCACGAAGCCCGCGCCGCTGGTGATGAGGAACCCGAGCTGCGCCCGGAGAGAGCCCTCCTTCGCCGCCGGGAAGACCCACCGGACGCACAGGATGTAGTTGACCGCGACGCTCACGAGGAAGGCGATCGGCGTGGACAGATGAATGCCCAGATGCAGCCATTCCTTCAGAATATACAGCGCCGCATACTCGATCACCGTGCAAACGCCGCCAGTCAGGATGAATCGCAGGATCTCCTGCAGTCTCTTGCTCATTGCTTACACTTTCTTTTCTACGATCTTGACATTTGCCGCGCCGAAGACGCCGCTGAGCCGCTGCTGGCAGCTCTCGCTGCCGTCGCACCACTGCAGCTTCGGCAGCAGGAAGGTCAGCTTCTCCGCCGCGACGTGCAGATACACCGGCACGCTGCCCGGATAGAGGGACAGCAGGTGCACCGCCTCGTCCATCTGGCTGCGCTCGAGCTGGATGAAGAGCTTGCGCGCCGCCTCGGAGGCGAGCTGCGCGTCGGTCTTCTGGGGCTGGCGGGGCTGCCGGTGCGGGATGGGCGCAGGCTTCTCCGCCTTCGGGAGCGCGTCCGGCACACGATTGACGACATTGACGCGGTGGACCGTGGCAGCCTCCACCGGCGCGGGCGCAGGCTTGTCCTCCCACTCCTCCAGCGGAACCAGCTTGTCCAGCAGCAGCTTCGGGTCCTCATCCTCGCGGATGGACAGCTTGCCGCACAGCACCACCAGGTCGTCCACGGCCATCAGACCCTGATACTTCTCATACGTTTTGGGGAACACAAGGCATTCGATCTGGCCGGTCAGGTCTTCCAGCGTGATGAAGCCCATGTAAGCGCCCTTCTTGGTCGCCTTGCCCTTCACCTCGGTGAGGATGCCCGCCATCTCGACATACTGCCCGTCCAGCTCGTAGCCGCGGTCCTCGCGCTCCTCCAGGCCCTCCAGCTGCGCGGTGGAGAATGTGAACTTCGCCAGCAGCGGGCGGTAGTCGTCCAGCGGGTGGCCGGTGATGTACACGCCGGAGATCTCCTTCTCCATCGCCAGGCGCTGCCGTGCCGGGAAATCGGGCAGCCGGGGCAGCTCATGGCGCTCCTGGATCACCGGCGCGCCGCCGAAGGCCATGTCGAACAGGCTGATCTGGCCGTCCACGTTGGACTTGCGCCGGTTGATGGCGGAATCCATCGCCGACTCGAAGACCGCGAGCATCTGCGCGCGGTTGGCGCCAGTGGCGTCAAAGGCGCCCGCGCGGATCAGGCTTTCCACCACGCGCTTGTTGCACTCCGCGGTGTCGATGCGGCTGCAGAAATCGAAGATGTCCTTGTAGGGGGCAGTCTGACGCTCGCGCATGATCGCGCTGACAGCGCCGTGACCCACGCCCTTGACCGCGCCGAGGCCGAACAGGATGCACAGCTGCCCGTCCGCATTCTTCTGGACCGTGAACTTCCAGCCGGAGCGGTTCACATCCGGCGGCAGGATCGGGATGCCCTGGCTGCGGCAATACTGGATGTACGCGGCGATCTTGCCGGAATTGCCGTAGACGCTGTTGAGGATGGCCGCCATGAAGGGCACCGGATGATGCCGCTTGAGCCAGCCGGTCTGCACAGCGACGACCGCATAGGCAGCCGCGTGGGACTTGTTGAAGGCATAGGATGCGAAGGCGGTCATGTCGTCGTAGATCTTGTTGGCGACCGCCTCCGGCACGCCGTTGCGCACACAGCCCGGCACGTCGATGGAGCCGTCCGCGTTCAGCTTGCCGTGCACGAAGTACTCGCGCTCCTGCATCATGATCTTGTGCTTCTTCTTCGCCATCGCGCGGCGCACCAGATCGCTGCGGCCGTAGGAGTAGCCCGCCAGATCGCGCACGATCTGCATGACCTGCTCCTGATACACCATGCAGCCGTAGGTAACGTCCAGGATGGGCTTGAGCTTCTCCGTCTCATACCGGACGGAGGAGGGGTTGTGCTTGCCCTCGATATAGCGCGGGATGGACTCCATGGGGCCGGGGCGGTAGAGGGAAATGGCGGCGATGATATCCTCGAAATTGCCGGGCTTCATGTTGGTCAGGAAGGTGCGCATGCCGCCGCCTTCCAGCTGGAACACGCCGTCGGTGTCGCCGGCGGAGATCATCTCGTACACCGCCGGATCGTCCATGGGGATATCCTCCGGCTTCATGTCCACGCCGGCCTCGCGCATCATGTCCAGCGTATCGCGGATGACCGTCAGCGTGCGCAGGCCGAGGAAGTCCATCTTCAAAAGGCCCAGCTGCTCGATGGTACCCATGGGGTACTGGGTCGTGATGACCTCGTCGTTGCGCTGCAGGGGCACGAACTCGACCACGGGCTTTCCCGTGATCAGCACGCCTGCGGCATGGGTGGAAGCGTGGCGGGGCATGCCCTCCAGCGTCATCGCCGTGTCGATCAGGCGCTTGACGTCGGACTGCTCCTCGTACATCGTCTTGAGCATCGGGGAGACCTTCAGCGCCTTTTCCAGCGTCATGCCCAGATCGAAGGGCACCGCCTTGGCGACCGCGTCCGTATCCGCATAGCTCATGCCCAGCACGCGGCCGACGTCGCGGATGACGCCCTTGGCCGCCATGGTGCCGAAGGTGATGATCTGGCTGACGTGATCCGCGCCGTACTTGCGCGCCACGTAGTCGATGACCTCCTGACGGCGCTCGTAGCAGAAGTCCACGTCGATATCGGGCATGGACACGCGCTCCGGGTTCAGGAATCGCTCGAACAGCAGCTGGTACTTCAGCGGATCGAGCATCGTGATACCCAGCGAATACGCCACGATGGAGCCTGCGCCGGAGCCGCGCCCCGGGCCGACCATGATGCCGTGCTGCTTGGCGTAATTGATGAAATCCCACACGATCAGGAAGTAATCCACATAGCCCATGCCGGAGATGACGCCCAGCTCGTAGGCCAGGCGCGTGTACGGCTCGTCCCCGGCAAAGTCGCCCTGCGGCGGCTTTGCCTCCGGATACAGCCGGGCGATGCCCTCCATGCACAGCCGGTGCAGCATCGCATAGGGCGTCTCCCCCGTCTCCACCGGATATGCGGGCAGGCGGGTGACGCCGAATTCAAACTCCACATTGCACCGCTCGGCGATGATCTGCGTGTTGTCCACCGCATCCGGGCAGGAGCGGAACAGCGCGCGCATCTCCTCCTCGGATTTCACATACAGCTCGCGGGTCTCCATGCGCATGCGGTTTTCGTCATCCAGCGTCTTGCCGGTCTGGATGCACATGAGCACTTCCTGCGCGTCGGCGTCCTTTTCCTCCAGATAGTGGCAGTCGTTGGTGGCCACCAGGGGCACATCCAGCTCCCTCGCCAGCGCGATCAGCCGCGGCAGGACGAGCTTCTCCTCGCGGATGCCGTGATCCATGATCTCGATATAGAAATTGTCCTTCCCGAAGAGCTCCTGCATCTCCCGGACATAGGCGACCGCGTCGTCATGACGCTCGTCCAGCAGCAGCTTTGGAAGATCGCCGGACAGGCAAGCGGACAGGCAGATCAGGCCCTCGTGGTGCTGCCGGATGAGGTCGTAGTCGATGCGGGGCTTGTAGTAATAGCCCGTCAGGAAGCCCTCGGAGATGAGGTACATCAGGTTGTGGTAGCCGGTGTTGTTTTCGCACAGGAGGATGAGGTGGCTGTATTCGCGGGCG
This sequence comes from Clostridiales bacterium, assembly GCA_015056155.1. Classification (GTDB taxonomy): domain Bacteria; phylum Bacillota; class Clostridia; order Christensenellales; family Aristaeellaceae; genus UBA11524. Next base: position 7,911 of record SVGU01000072.1, on the reverse strand, counting down.
ACGGTCGTCTTGTCCTGACGGTCGCGGCAGACATAGGCCTCGCAGCCGATGATAGGCTTGAGCCCCTCCGCCTTCATGGACTGATAAAAGTCGATGCAGCCATACATGACGCCATGATCGGTGATGGCGCAGGAGGTCATGCCCAGCTCCTTGACGCGCTGGACAAGCCGGGGAATGCGGCATGCGCCGTCCAGCAGGGAATACTCCGTATGCAGATGCAGATGGGTGAAGGACATGGCGCGAACCTCCTTGTGCGGTGAATGCATCCATTATACCACAGGCGCGGCAGCAGACGCAAGACGAAACAAAGGAAAGCTCTTTCCTCCCCTGCCCCCCTTGCAAGCGCCGCGATTATCCTGTATAATAGAGGGACAAACAAAAGGGAGATGACGTACATGTCCGCCATCCGCGAACACCAGCTGCACAACGGAATGACCCTCCTCTTCTGGCCGCAGACACATCTGCACGGTATCGAATTCGGCCTGTATTTCAAGGGCGGTCCGATCTACGAAACGGAGGAAACGCAGGGCGTGAGCCACCTGCTGGAGCATCTGTGCTTCCGCGGGCTCGGCGGATGGAGCCATGACGAGCTGCAGCACGAGTTGAACCGCATCGGCGCGGAGCTGGAGGGGATGACCACCGCAGAGGCGATCGTCTTCCGGCTGCGGACGCTGCCGCGCTGCTTCGACCGCGTGCTGGAGCTGTTCCTGCGCTTCTTCGCGTGCACACCGTGGACGGCGGAGGAGATCGCCCAGGAGAAGCAGGTCGTCCTGCGGCAGATCGAGCAGGCGGAGGAGGACTTCGAGGAGGCCGTGGACCGGGCATGGCGCGAGACCCCCGGCGGCGTGTATCCCCGGATGGGCGCGGCGGAAGCCATCGAAGCGCTGGACGAGGGCACGATCCTCAACTGGCAGCGGCTGATCTTCCAGCCGCAAAACGCCTGCCTGGTCGTGACGGGCAACTTCTCCCAGGGCATGGAGCTGGCCGCGATCGAGGCCTTCTCCGAGATCCCCAGCTACACCAGCGAGCCGCCCTTTGAGCAGCCCGTTCCCCTGGGCTTCACCATGCGCGACGCTTCCTCCGATCTGGTGATCGACGAGGAGGGCGGGCAGGCGCAGGTGCATATCGCCTTCGACATCGACAATGACAGCGTGATCCCCCTGGCGGCCGAGGCGCTGGACGGCATCGCCGGCGGCAGCTGCAGCAGCCTGCTGTTCCAGTCCCTGCGCGAGGAGGAGGCGCTCGTCGCCGAGATCGAGTCCTTCCTGCAGGAGACGGGCTCCTTCCAGCGGCTGGTGATCCGCTACGACGTGCGGCAGGAGTTCCTCGCCGAAAGCCTGCGCAAGGTGTTCACCTGCCTGCGCCGGCTGACGATGTACGTCCGCCCCACGCGCCTGCAGATGATCCGCACCCAGTTTGCCTCCGCCAACGCCATGGCGCTGGACAGCATCAGCGAGCTGAACGAGCTGGCTGGCTGGGCGTGGGTGGCGGGCGACGTGACCCGCGCCGACCTCGACGCGCAGGGCACGCAGCTGGCAGATCTGTCCGCCGAAGAGCTGCTGGACGCCGCACAGACCATCTTCAAGCCCGAAAACCTGACCATTTCCATCCAGCGCGACCCGTCCATCGTGCCCGGCGACCTGTCGGAGCTGCTGGACGAGCTGCGCGGCATGCTCTGATATTCCCGCCTTCTCCGTCGGCTGTGCGGAGAAGGCTTCTTGCTTCCCACAAACCTGTGAAAGGAGCGCTTATGGCTTCGCTGGATTTCATGATCCTCTCCAAGCTGATGAGCTACGTTTTCACCTTCCTGGGCGTGATGATCGTCTGGCGCACCTTCTCCTGGCTGCGCAAGGATCGCCGCCTGACCCACAAGCGCCTCAAGGCCCTGCCGGACGCGGGCACCATCGGCGTGATGACGGTGCTGCAGGGCTCGGACGAGCTGCCCGAGGGCACGGTACTGCCCGTCCCCTTCGAGGGCGTGCTGGGCTTCGTGCGCACCTGCGATGTGGTCATCCCCGTGGATGACGTGGTCGCCCAGCACCTGGATTTCACCTTCCGCAACGGCAAGGGCCTGTACATCTATCCCCGCCGGGGCTGCCCGACCGCCGTGGACGGCGTGACGCTGGACAGCGCCGCCGATTCCCGCCGCTACCCCATGCAGCACGGCTCCATCCTCTGCGTGGGCAACGCCGTGCTCCAGCTGGGCGTATTCGCCGGGCTGGACGTGGCGCAGTTCAGCGGCGCATGGCAGCCGCAGGAGCCGGGCGCTTTCGGCGCGAGCAGCGAATCCGGCGCTTATTACCCATACGGCGCATACAGCGCTTATGACACGCACGGCACGGAGGACGCCGAGGACGCTCCCCTGCCTCCCACGCGCAGGAAAAGGAGGCCGGACGATGAAGCATAAGGACCTTGGCCGTCCCCTTTCCCGCGCGGTGACGCTGTTTTTCTTCCTCGCCTTCCTGCTTTTGTTCGTGAAGGACTGCTTCGAGTTCGGGCTGATCGGCGCCTTCGCCGGGCATTGGCAGGGGCTGGCCCTTGCGCTGGCCGTGCCGATGCTCAACGTCGTCACCACCCATCTCCTGCCCCGGCTGTTCCCGGCAGACAAGCTCCTTCTGTCCCTGACCAACTTTCTGTGCGCGCTGGGCGTGCTGGTGCTCTACCGCACCAATCCTCCCGACGCCTACCAGCAGGCGACGTTCTATTTTGTCGGCCTGGTCGCGATGGTCGTGTGCATCTACATCGTGCGCATCATCCGCTCCTTCCGCTTCCTGGTCTGGCCGATGATGCTCATCTCCCTCGGGCTGCTGCTGCTGCCGCGCCTGCTGGGGAGCGAGACCTACGGCGCATACAACTGGTTTTCCATCGGCGGCGTGCGCTTCCAGCCCAGCGAAGTGGTCAAGCTGTGCCTGGTGATCGTGATCGCCCGGTTCATGGCGGACCAGCGCTTCCTGCCGTGGTTCCTGTACGCGCTGGGCTGCCTGGGCATGCTGATGCTGCAGAAGGACCTGGGCACGGCGCTACTCTATTTCGGCACGGCGCTGCTATTGTATTACGCCTCCTCCGGCAACCTCCTCGTCACAGGGCTCGGGCTGGCAGGCGGCGCGGGCGCGGCGGTCGTCGCCTACAACCTGGAGCAGTTCAGCCACGTCCGGCGGCGCGTGAGCGTCTGGCTCGACCCCTGGGCGGACTATGAAAACGCCGGCTACCAGCTCGTGCAGAGCCTGATGGCCATCGCGACCGGCGGCCTGTTCGGCGTCGGCCTGGGCCTTGGCTCCCCGACGACCATCCCGGTCTACGCCTCCGACTTCATCTTCGCCGTCATCTGCGAGCAGTTCGGCCTGATCTTCGGGCTGTGCGTGCTGCTGATGTATGTGGCGATCATCTGGCGCGGCGCGACCACCGCCATGGCTGCCCGCACGCGCTTCCACGGCCTGCTGGCCATGGGCTGCACGGTGATGATCGGGCTGCAGGCCTTCGTCATCATCGGCGGCGTGCTCAAGCTGATCCCCCTCACCGGCGTGACGATGCCCTTCGTGTCCTACGGCGGCACTTCGCTGGTCTCCAGTCTGTGCCTGATCGGCTTTTTGCAGGGCGTCGCCAGCCTCAACGAGGACGCGCTGCGCGAGGACACGCGGCTGGCGAATTACAGCGAGTGAGCAGGTATCACTCCCCCTGACTGCGCTGTCACATGCGCACACCGGCGATCTCCCCCGCACAAAGGAGGGCACCATGCCAAACGCCATCTTCCACCGGGGCAGCTACCTGCTGCTGCCCGGGGAATTCCCGACCTATGAGGCCCTCATGGCCGACCTGCGCAGCCGCGAGCTTCCCGCGACATACAGCATGATCCCCCTGCTGGAGGACAACCGCGTCCGCTGCTGGACGGTCTTCAAGGGGCTCTGTCTGGCGCCGTACTTCCTGACCGGCTACCGGGACGAGCCATCCGCCGTCCAGATCAGCGACCCCGCCGAGGTCTACCCCGCGCAGGTCGAATGCCTGACCCAGGAGGAGTACAACGCCCGCCTGCGCGCGGTCATCAACGAGCGCTGCGGCGGCTGCGGCGGGTACAAGCCCCTGTCTCCGAAGGTGCAGAGCCTGAACGCATACTTCCAGCACATGAGCCTGGACGGCGTATGCCTCTTCCGGTACGAATCGAAGCCTGCGCCCCGTTCCTTCGGGCAGAATATGCAGTGGCTCGGCGGCGGCTTCATGCGCAATAAGTACGCAGAAAAGGACGCCGAGACGATGCGCCAGAATTTTCGGGAGTGGCTCCATCTCAGCTGCGACAGCGCCGTCAGAACCACCACGGCCGACGGCACGACGCTCCTGACCATCGCGCCGAAGAAGAAGGAGCTCCTGCCACCCTACCTCACCTTGGCGGTCGGACACTATGTCCACAGCCTGACCGGCACCTACCGCATCCAGCCCGATGCCCAGCCCGACACATCCCCCGACGCGCTCCTCTCCCTCGCCTCCCCGGAGCGCCGGGATGCCTTCCGCCGGGAGTGCAAGAAATACGGCGTGTCCCTCGCGGACCTGACATGGGACGGGCAGGACGACGGCCGCGTGATGCGCATGCTCTGGGAGCAGAACAAGCACAGCCTCCTGTATCCGCTGCACGAAGCGCCCGGGCGAGTCATCCTCCTGCTCATGGACACGGCGGAGGCCATGAAGGCCCTGCGCTTCCACACACCCATGCTGCAGGCGCACAGCGCGGCGATCACTGTCCACAGCCAGTATCACAGCCGCCGCTATACCGTGAATTTCACCATGCCCTTTGACGCTCTCGACTAAAGGAGGCGATCCTCTCTGAAGCAGCAGCGTTTCCGCTTCAAGATCCTCGCGCTGATCCTCTTCGGGCTGTTTGCCCTTCTGGCCGGCTACGGCCTGTATTCGATCGACGCATACGGCAACCGCTGGTTCTCCTACAACCGCAACACCCGCATCCGCGAGCAGAAGCAGAGCGTCATTGCCGGCGATATCCTCGACCGCAATGGCGTGGTGCTGGCGACCACCGCAGCGGACGGGACACGCCTGTATCAGGCGGATGAGGAAGCCCGCCGCGCCGTCGTCCATCTGGTAGGCGACACCAAGGGCAACGTCAAGAACGCCGTGGAGACCTTCCAGGTCGGCTACCTCTACGGCTTCCACATGACCCTGCCGGAGCTGCTGAGCGTGCGCTTCAGCTCGACCCCCCGCACTGGCGACGACGTGACCCTCACGGTGGACAGCCGCCTGAGCACGGAGATCCTGCGCGCCTTCAGCCGCTACAACCTGACCCGCGGCAAGAACGGCGCGGCGGTCGTGATGAATTACAGGACCGGCGAGCTGCTGGCGCTGCTCAGCCTGCCCACCTTCGACCCGATGGCCCTGCGGCTGCCCAGCGGCGGCTCCTACTACTACAACCGCGCAGTCTACACCCTCTATCCGCCGGGTAGCACCTTCAAGATCATCACCACCGCATCTGCGCTGGAGAACCTTCCGGGCGCTGCGGACATGCTGATCGACTGCACGGGCGGCCTGCGGGTGGACGGGCAGGTCATCAACGACTTCGGCGCCGCGATCCATGGAGAGCTGACCCTGAAGCAGGCGTTCGTCAAGTCCTGCAACATCGCCTATGCCAAGCTCGCCCTGCAGCTGCAGGATCAGACGCTGCAGAAGACCGCCGCAGCCTTTGGCTTCGATGATTACTTCCTGTTCCGCGACCTGGTCGTCACCGACAGCGTGTACAACGCGGCCTCCTCCGGGACGGCACGAAACGGCTTCGCAGTGGCCACCAGCGGCTTCGGCCAGGGCAGCATCGGCGCTACGCCCCTGCACATGTGCCTGGTCGCCGCCGGCGTCGCCAACGACGGTGTGATCATGGAGCCAACGCTCCTGCGCGCCGTGCACAGCGGCGTCAACGGCAAGCTCCGCGATACCTTCGCCCCCCGCGAATACCGCCGCGCCGTATCCCCCGAGACCGCCGCGACCCTGCAGGAATACATGCGCGCCGTCGTCACAAGCGGCACCGGCACGCGAGCCGCCGTACCCGGTCTGACCATCTGCGGCAAAACCGGCTCTGCCGAGACCGTCTCCGGATCCCGCGAAGTGACCCACGGCTGGTTCGTCGGCTATTGTGCAGATGAGGGGCTGCCCTTCGCCGTAGCCATCCTGGTCGAAGACATCGGCGACGGCGAGGGCGGCGGTAGCACCGCAGCCCCCATCGCCCATGACGTGTTCCAATACCTGCGCGACCACCGCAGCGATGTGCTGTCGGACGCAGAGTGACCCCGCACAATACAAAAGCACCGCGCCAGACTGAGCCAACCAGTCCGGCGCGGTTTCCCATTATATACCCCATTTATTGTATCCCATAATATACCCCGATTTCCCGAAACAGATCATCCCTCGCCACTATCGGATTCCCCTTTGCGTGGCTGACGATGAACTGCTCCGTCGCCAGCCGTTTCAACGCATTCAGCATCCCCTTCGCCTCGCCCTGTCCGACGCAGGGGCGGGCATAATGCAAATCGCCGATCAGGGTGTACTTGCCCCCCACTGTGGTAATGAGGCACCCCGGTGCGTGAGGCGATACGCAGGGCTGCACCATGATCTCGACCCCGTCCCGGATGCAGACCGGCGCATCCACCAGCGTGCCGATACCCAGCTGCTTCCGGCTCCGCGCGCCGACCAGGACTTCGTCCAGCGCCAGACGGGGCAGATTCGCCGTGTGGTCGCGGTGGAAATGGCTGATGATCGCCGTGACCGGCTTGTCCAGCGCCCGGATCGCCTCATACGCTGCGTCGCTCGCGCCGACGTCGAACACGTAGTATCGCGCCTCGCCCTCGATGATGAACGCATCCGAGGACAGCGGCTCCTCTTCCGGCAGCACACGCAGAATACCGGGCGCGATGCATTCAAGCAGTTTCATTCCCAATACACTACCTCCTCATGCATCCGTCGTCCATGTGATCTCCTCCGGCATCAGCTTCTGCGCGAGGAATCCGCGCATCCGCAGCAGCACATCCCGCTCCCCGCTGAGCAGCGCCTTCTGCCGTATAAGCTTCACGCGCGTGCCCGCCTGCTCCTGCCGCACGATCAGCCTGCAGTACACGGGGATCGACCCGTCCGGAAGCTCGCTCCGGAAGCAATACAGCCGTCGCTCCGCGTCCCACGTGCAGACCAGATCACCGGCAGGCACACCATCCGCCAGCCGCCTGCCGATCTCATCCGCCGGCATGCTCGTCATGCAGACGAACGCCCGGATCGCAGAGGCCTCACGAAGCCCGATTCCAGCGTTCTCCTCCTTCAGCATGCGCCATCTCATCAGCACGATCAGCAGCGCCACCGGCAGCACGATCAGAAACACAATCACATTTCCTCGCCTCCATGTCAAAAGCATATCACAGACTGCCGCCGTGCGCAAGACACTCCACTGAGACAAGAAAAAAGCGTCATCCGCAGATGACGCCTGAGAGCGGTAGACGAGGCTCGGACTCGCGACCTCCACCTTGGCAAGGTGGCGCTCTACCAACTGAGCTACTACCGCATATGTGAGGGGCTTGCGCCCTTTTATCGGCCGCGTTTGCAGCCTTTGAAGAAGGCAGAGCCTTCGGAATGGCAGTGGAGCGGGTGACGGGAATCGGACCCGCGTAGCCAGCTTGGAAGGCTGGAGCTCTGCCATTGAGCTACACCCGCAAGAAGAGCGGTAGACGAGGCTCGGACTCGCGACCTCCACCTTGGCAAGGTGGCGCTCTACCAACTGAGCTACTACCGCATGAATTGGGTGTCAGGGGAACTGTGCGGGCGAAGAGACTCGAACTCTTACACCGAAGTACCAGATCCTAAGTCTGGCGCGTCTGCCATTCCGCCACGCCCGCACGTGCAAGACCTGACCCGAAGGCAGATGGGAATGACCCATTGGAG
>SVGU01000071.1 GCA_015056155.1 Clostridiales bacterium | reverse complement strand
TGGGTGGTGGTGAAGAACACCCACGAGCCGCTGGTGGACGAGGAGACCTTCCGCAAGGTGCAGCTGCTGGTGAAAAGCCGCAAGCACACCCGCAGCCGCACCTACGATTTCCTGCTGAAGGGGCTGATCTGCTGCCACGAGTGCGGCTACCCCATGGCGGTGCTGAACCGCCCCAATGCTGCCGGGGAAGAAAGGCTGTTCTTCGTCTGCCGCACCTACCAGCGGTTCACCAAAGCCGGTGTGTGCACCTGCCACTCCATGAAAGAGAAGACCGTCACCGACGCCGTGACCGCCAAGGTGAAGGAGGTCTGCCATGCCTTCCTGAACCCGGCCGGGCTGCAGCCCATTGCCGCCGCTGCGGTTGAAGAAGCCCGGAAACGGGACAGCAGCGAGGATGAGATCCAGGCGCTGCGCAACCAGATCGGCAACCTGACCGCCCATCTGGACAAGATGTACATGGATCGGCTCAGCGGACTACTCTCCGACAGCGACTTTGAGCGCATCTACAGGCGGGTGAAGACAGATCGCACGTCGCTGGAAGAAAAGCTGAAGCAGCTGGAAGCGCAAAAGGAAAGCCCGATCTCCACAGAAGACCGGGCAAGGGAGCTGGTGCAGCAGTATCTGGCTTCCGCGTGTAGCAGTCGGGAGCTGCTGGTGAGCCTGATCGAGCGCGTGGAGCTGACCGAGGACAAACAGATCATCATCAAATTCCGCTTCCGGGAGTTGGAAGCCATATCTTAATGGCCATCGTTTACAATAGCCGCCCCGCGATGTCTCACGCGTGGAGAAGCACGCCGTGGCGCTGCTTCGGGAGGCGATCGGGGAACAGCCCTGACGCGCAACCATATCACAGCACAGCAAAGGCCGCCATTCCATCAGGAACAGCGGCCTATATTCCATTCAGCAGCATCAATGTCCGGCGGCGCACGATTCGCCCGCAGCCCCGGTATCTCACGCCATCAAAAGCCGCGAGCCAGGTCCCGCGCGGGGCACCCTCCGTGCCCCGTGCGACGCGCAACCACACCCAAGCACCACGCGAGCGCAACTCCAACCGAAGGAGTTCAACCCGATCGCGAGCCGGGTGCAGCGGCACGCTGCTTAGCGCTTGATGTCGTAGTTCATGTTGGCGAGGTTCTTGATGCTCTTGACGTCGTCGGTGATGTTCGCGTCGCCGTGAATGGTGTGCTTGATGACGGAGGAGGCGACGGCGAAGTTGATCATGTCCATGGGCTTGTAGTTGTGGATCATCGCGTAGATGAGGCCGGAGGCAAAGGCGTCGCCGCCGCCCACGCGGTCCAGGATGTTGAAGGTGAAGAGCTTCGACTCGAAGGTGTGTCCCTCGTACCACATGTAGGCCTTCAGGCTGTTCTCCGAGCCGGAATGGGCGTAGCGGACGTGGCGGGCGATGCACTTGATGTTCGGATAGCGCTCGACAAAGTGCTGGAAGACCTCGTCCTGCTGCTCGTAGGAGGGATGCAGCGGCACGCCGTCCTTCCAGTCGCCCTTGCTGTGGTCGTTGTCGTCCTTCCACAGGTGGTAGGGCTCGATGCCCAGCAGAATGTTCACATAGGGCAGGCACTCGGTGCAGAAATCGCGCGCCTCCTCCCACGTCCACAGGGTGGAGCGGAAGTTGCCGTCGAAGGACACGGTCATGCCCAGCTCGTTGGCGACCTTCAGCATATCCAGCACCAGCTGGCGGCAGTTGGGGGCCAGCGCGGGCGTGATGCCGGACAGGTGCAGCCAGTCGTAGCCCTCCAGCAGCGCGCGCAGGTCATAGTTGGAGAAGTCGTACTCCGTCAGCGCGGAATGCTTGCGGTCGTAGATGACCTTGGAGGTACGCACGCCGTAGCCCGTCTCCAGATAATAGGTGCCCAGACGGTGGGTGGGAGTCTCCTCGGGGGTGGAGAGGATCATGGGCGTGCAGTGCACGTCGTTGGAGCGCAGGCTGCGCACGGCAGATTTGCCCAGGGAGTTGTTCGGCACGACGGAGAAGAACGTGCTGTCCACGCCGAGGTTCGCCAGCGCCAGCGCAATGTTGGCCTCGGAGCCGCCGTAGGACAGACCGAAGCTGGAGGCCATGCGGATCTTCTCATAATTCGGAGGGGTCAGGCGCAGCATGATCTCGCCCATGGTGATGAATTTCTTCTGGCCGGGCTTGTCCTTGAGCAGGGGATTGTGGTGATTCATCGTGCTTCCTTCTTTCCGTATGTATGTCTTGCAGAGGATAACGCGTTCAGATAGGAACATTATAGCATATTTCCCGCGTCCGTGCAATGGGAGGCAGGAGAGAAGCCACGTCCGCCCAGGCGACGTGAAGCGCCGTTTTCCCCGCTGCGCCGCCGGCCGCCCCCCTGCATTGACAGTCCCCGGCCGGTCCGGTATAATGAATGCATCCGGCTGGATACAGCCGTATCAGAGGAAGGTAACAGCATGGAACGGATGAAGCTGAACGAATGCCGCCGGGAGGCGGAGAGCTGGATCGATGCGCAGCAGCAGGAGCTGATCGCCGCAGAGACGGACGAGAACCGCCGCCGCCTGCTGACGACCCTGTACAGCCGCCAGAGGGACAGCATGGATTATCTGAGCCTGATCCGTCTGGACCGCGGCGAGGGCAAAACGCCCGCCGCAGCGGCACCTGCGAAGCCCGAAAAGTGGGAGACCGTGCTGATGCACCCGCTGTGCGAGATGCTGCTGGCGGTGACGACGCTGGCCTTTGTCGGCGCGGAGCTGCAGCTGCCCGCGATCCTGACGGCGGCGCTGACGCTGGTGCGGGCGATCATCGTCCGGTCGCGGCCGCAGAAGAAGGAGCGCGTCATCGTCGCCGAGGTGCACGAGCCCTACCTGACCCGCGCGGAGCTGGAGCGCTTCCTGCGCCTGCAGGGCGACCGGATCGCCGCAGACGCAGAGGCGATCAGCACCCAGTATGCGGTGGCGGACGTGCGCGTCGCCCGGGGGATGGAGAACGACTTCGGCAATATCTACTGCGCGCTTTATGAGGCACAGGTGGACGATCCCGGCAACCCGGACATCGCCTATCCCCTGTCCGTCGCGCGGACGAACCTGTACAGGCTGGGCTACGAGCCCGTGGAGTATTCCCCGGAGACGGCGGCGATGTTCGACGTGCTGCCCACGGAAGGGGAGGATCAGCTGCGCTGCCCGGCGCTGCGCAGCCGCGAAAACGGCGTGGTGCTCAAGAAGGGACTGATCCTGCGCCGCAGCTGATCACACTGGAGGAAAGATATGATCTACTTTGGTTTTGACCTTGGCGACGGCGAAAGCTGCATCACCTTCAGCCGCGATTTGACGGCAAATGAACCGATGCCCATCGTCATCAACGGGGAAACGAGCTTCACCACCGCCGTGGGGCTGCATGAGGGCCGGATCGTGATCGGCCGTCTGGCGTCCAACAATCCGGCGGTGACGGAGCTCCGGGTATGCTTCAAGCGGCACTTTCTGGAGCGCCGAGAGGAGATCGACCAGACGGTGGTGCGGTTCGTCACCGGCGTGATGGAGGCGCTGCGGCAGGACCCGCTGGTCGGGGATATCGTCGACGATCCGGAGGAGGCCTGCTTCATCGTGGGCTGCCCCGCCGGCTGGCCGAGGGAGGACCGCGAGCGGTACCGCCGGCTGATGATGCTGGGCGGCATGCAGAATGTGCGCATCGCCTCGGAATCCCGGGCGGCCTTCGAAAACGCGCTGCGCCGCCGCGTGGAGGGCGTTGACCCCGAGCTGATCGAGGACAGCGTGCTGGTGATCGACATCGGCTCCTCCACCCTCGACCTTGCCTACGTCCTGGACGGGCAGGAGCACAATGTGGAGACCGAGGGCGATGTGAAGCTCGGCGGCGGCCTGATGGACGAGATGATATTGCAGCACGCGCTGAAGGAAATGCCCGACGCCGACGCCGCGGACAGGCTGCGCAGCTTCCTCGGCCGCAGCCCCGACTGGCACAGCCGCGTGATGCTGCAGGCGAGGGAGATCAAGGAGGAATACTTCCGGGACGAGGACATGTACTTCGACAGCGGCGTGGAGATCCTCAAGAGCATCCGCGTCATCGGCGGGCCGGGGCTGAATTTCCGGCTGAACCTGCGCCTGTCCCCGGAGGTGGTGGAGAATTACCTGATCGCCCAGCCCCATCCGCTGCTGGACCACCAGTCCTTCGAGTCGCGGCTGCTCAACACGCTGCGCACCGTACACCACCGGATCCGCAAGCGCGAGCCGAAGCTGGTCATCCTGACCGGCGGGCCAAGCCGGATGCGGTTCTTCCAGGAGATGTGCCGGGACGAGTTCCGCCGCTCCAGGGTGATCGTGAGCACGGAGCCGGAGTTCGATATCGCCCGGGGCCTCGCCTATGCGGGCAGCGTGGACGAGGGCGCAGCCCGGCTGCTGCGGGACATCCGCGAATACGCCCGCGGCAGCGCCGTGGAGGACGCGATCCAGGCCCGATTGCCCGAGCTGATCGGCGACGTCAGCGATGCGCTCGCCGGGAGCATCATGCAGGGCTGCGTAACGGAAGCCTTCCGCGCATGGCGCGAGGGCGACGTCGATACCCTGAAGGACTTCGAGCAGGTGGCCTCGGACGCCACCCATGCCTACCTCCTCTCCGCCGCCGGGCAGGAGGTCATCAGCCGCGCCTGCGCCCCGTGGACGGAAGCCCTGCTGGCACAGGTGCAGGCGGATCTGGACGAAATGGCGAAACGGCACAAGGTCGCCCCCGGCACCCTGCGGGAGGGGACGCTGATGGTCAGCGCGGACGCAGAAGGGCAGATCAATGTGGCGGCCCAGATCGTCAACGTGCTGCACGCGATCGTGACGGTCATCACGGGCGTGGTGGCTGCGATGATCTGCGGCGGCAGCGGCGTGGCGCTGCTGGGCGCAGGCCCGGCGGGGCTGGCGATCGGCGGCGTCGTGGCGGCGGCGGCCGTCATCCTCGGCAAGTCCTTCGTCAGGGACGCCGTGATGACCATGCCCATGCCCCGGCTCATGCGCCGTCTGTTCCCGGAAAGCCTCATCTGCAGCGACGGCAACCAGCGCAAGGCCGCCGCGATGATCTCCGAGGGGCTGAACGCCGATACCGGCCTGATGAACGACCTGGTGGAGCAGGTGGGCCGCATCATCGACGACAGCCTGACGGAGCTGATCCGCGACAGCGAGGGCCGTATCGTCGCCTGAGCGCGGACGGCACGCATCTTTGGAGGTGCACATGGCATTCGATTTCAAGAAAGCGTACCGGCAGCTCTATCTGCCCAAGGACCAGCCGGAGATCGTCACGGTGCCGCCGGCGAACTACATCGCCGTCAGGGGTCAGGGCGACCCGAACGAGGAAGGCGGCGCCTACCAGCAGGCCATCAGCGTGCTCTATGCCATCGCGTACACGCTGAAGATGAGCCACAAGACCGACCACCGGATCGAGGGCTTCTTCGAGTACGTCGTGCCGCCGCTGGAGGGCTTCTGGTGGCAGGAGGGCAGGGACGGCGCGGACGATTCCGACAAAGCCGCGTTTCACTGGATTTCCGTCATCCGCCTGCCGGACTTTGTGACCCCGGCTGACGTCGCCTGGGCGGCGGAAACGGCAGCCCGGAAGAAGAAGCTGGACTGCTCCTGCGCCGGGTTCCTCACCGTCGACGAGGGGCTGTGCGTCCAGATCATGCACAGCGGCCCCTTCGACGCGGAGCCCGAAACCATCGCGCGGATGGACGCATGGCTGAAGCAGAACGGCTATGAAAACGACTTCAGCGACAGCCGGCTGCACCATGAGATCTACCTGTCCGATGCAAGAAAGGTATCCCCCGACAAGTGGAAGACGGTGATCCGGCATCCGGTCAGAAGAGCATGACCGTCCCTGCGCCGCCCTCCGTTTTTTCGGCACTTTATGGCAAAGTTTTTCGCCTTCAGGGGGTTTCATTTCCGGGCGTTATCGTGTATAATGGTATCAAACGAATCTCCGGGAGGTGTGAACGGACATGGATACGTTCAACACGACCAAGCTCAAGCCCCTGCAGGAGTCGGGCAACGAGGCGCAGGATATCCTGATGTATGTGTACTGCGCTCTGCAGGCCAAGGGCTATGACCCCATCACCCAGCTCGTCGGCTATATCATCTCCGGCGATCCGACCTACATCACCAGCCACAATTCCGCCCGCAGCATGATCTGCCGTCTGGAGCGCGATGAGATCCTCGAGGAGCTCGTCCGCTTCTATCTCGCGGGTCATCAGCCGACATTCTGATACCAGCGCCCCGCGGCTGGGCTTATTTCCCTTGCACTGACGGTGCAGGCTGTTTGCCTGCGCCTTTTTTGTTGCTCCAGGGGAAATGGCTCCCCCTTTATCCCCAAAACAGCGCAGCGCCGCAGACTTCACCGTCTGCGGCGTTTGCTGATATCTCCCTGTTTTCGGTCCCGTCAGTCGAATTTCCAGCGGTATACGCGCCGCCTGCCGGCCGCGTCCACCGTCGCCACGCCCGGCTCGCCCTCGCCCACGGGGAGGATGCAGAACATCGGCAGCTCCGGGTTTTTCGGCGTCCGGCGGAAGGTCTGGTCGACCACGAAGCCTGCCGGTGTGATGCGCCCGGCGGACCAGCTCTCCAGCGTGTCCATCGCCTGCTCCGTTTTGGGGAAGGAGGGGTGCGTGGCATTGAAGCCCGTCAGCAGCAGCATGCCGCCCTCGCCGGTGTACATGCCCTCCAGCCGGGTCTCGTCCTCCGTGCAGGGGCAGTCCAGCGTGAGGCTTTCGCATTCAAGGCGGCTGGCCGTGGTCAGGAGCGCCTCGGGAGCGGTGTCCACGCCCACAAAGCGGCAGTTCAGCGCCTGCGCCGCCGCCATGGCCGTGCCGCTGCCGCAGCACAGGTCGATCACCAGGTCGCCGTCCTTCACCACGGGGCGGAGGATGCGGTCCAGGAGCTTGACAGGCTTCTGCGTCGCATAGCCGGTACGCTCCGGGTCGCGCTGCTGCAGGTGGCTGATGTCCGTCCACACATCTCCGGGGTAGACGGGCGCGTCGTCATAGTACCGGTAGACCTTGCCGCCGGTCTTGATCTCCGAATATGCGCGGCCATTCTCATCCACGCGGCGGCGCATGTGGTTCTTGCGGTGCTCCGTTCTTTCCAGCGGCACGCGCCGCAGGTCGAAGCGATAGTCCTTCGACCTTGCATAGAGCAAGATGGTATCGTGCTTGCGGGAGAAATACTTCTTCGCCCGGCCGCCGCTCTCATAGCTCCAGATGATCTCGTTGAGGAACAGGTCCTCGCCGAACACCTCGTCGCAGAGGATGCGGCCATAGGCGCTCGTCCGCCAGTCCAGGTGCAGCGCCAGCATGCCCGTGTTGTTCAGCAGCTGCTGCGCGTTCTCGATCAGCCCCCGCAGGAAGGCCAGATAGCTCTCCCGCGTATCATACATGTCGGCATAGGCGGGGTATTCCGGCGCAGGGGTCCCCTTCTTCCATCCGCTCTGGCCGAAGCGGCGGCGGCGCGTGAAGCTGTCCCCCGTCATGAACGGCGGATCGATATATACGCACTGCGCCTGCCCGGCATAGCCGGCCAGCACGCCGTTCAGCGGCGCGGAGCCGTCGGCGCACAGGAGCAGATTGCTGCCCTGGCCCACGATCTCCCGGGTGACGGATACCTGTTCAAACATGCCTGTTCCTCCCAAACTGCGCCCGGAGCGCCTTCAGCTCATCCTGACCGCGGGTCAGCTGCTCCAGAAACGGGCGCTGCGCTTCATCCTCTGCAAGGAGCTGCCCGGCCTGACGCACCGCCGACACAAATTCCGGCAGCAGCGCATCCTTTCCCTGCCGGGCAAGCGGACACACCGCTTTTGCCCGCAGGTCCGTGGCCACCTTCACGCCGTCTGCCCGCAGCAGCGGCAGCAGCGGAAACAGCCGGCAGCTCAGCGGACGGTCGGCCCGCTCGCAGCGGCCGCTGCACGTCAGCAGCGTTCCCTGCGCCGTCCTTTCCATCCGGTAGCCGGGGAGGTCCGCATAATACGCTTCCTCGCCGGGAAACAGCAGCATGCCGGTATTTTCGCCCTCCATCGGGCGGCAGCATGCCCCGCCGCAGGTCAGCCCGCAGTCGCTGCGTAGCGGCGTCAGATCATCAAACAAGGCACGCGCCTGCGCCAAAGTCTCCGGCAGCATCGCAGCCACCCCCATCATCCATCATTCTTCTACATATTTTACACCAGAATGGCGCTTTTGGGAAGTATTCCGGCGTATTTTTCTCGTTCTGCCCGGCGAAAATGCCGGAACGCTCCCGGGTTGCAATTCCCGGCGGCTGTGGTACAATGGAGAAAACGCGAAGAAACGGAGGGATCGGCATGCTTGTCCTGTGCTCCAACGGATTGTCATCGGAAGCGGTATTGACGCGCCTGCGCCCGTGCGTCCCCTGCGGCGGAAGAGCCGCGCTGGTCGTGACGGCAGACCCGGATTACAGGGAACGCAACTATCACGTTCCCCGGTGCGTTTCGGAGCTGGAGGCGCTGGGGCTCACGGTCGATTCGTTCGACCTGGACAGGCAGCCTGCCGCGCAGCTGCTGGACTACGACGCGGTCGAGTTCATCGGCGGAAACCCGTACTACCTGCTGCACGCCATCCGCAAGAGCCATGCGGAAGCGACGCTGCGCATCCTCGCCGCCCGCCGCATCCTGATCGGCTGGAGCGCCGCCGCCTTCGTCTTCAGCCCGACGCTGGCGCTGGTGGATCTTTATTCACCCGAGATGAATACCGTGGGCCTGACCGATATGCGGGGCCTCGCCCTGTCGGAGGTTCAGGTGCTGCCCCATTACAGCCGCTTTCTGGAGCGGTTCGACCGCTTTGAGGAGAAGTGCCGCCGGTACGAGCAGGCGCAGCATGTGCAGGTCATCCGCATCAACGACGGAGACGCCGTATTCGTGGACAGCGAAGTCCATGTCTGCAGAGCATGAACGATCCACCCGCACGCAAGGAGCGCACCCGGCCGTCCACCGGATGCGCTCCTTTTCGTATTCACGCCACTGGGCAAATCGGCGCTGTGTCCTCAGCGCTTACGCTCGAATTTCTCCGCAGGGACCTTGCACAGGGGGCATACCTCCGGCGGAGCATCGCCCTCGTGGACGTAGCCGCAGACCGTGCAGACCCACTGGGCAGGGGAGGCGGGCTTTTCTTCCTGCAGGACAAAATCCTGCTTTCCGTGCCTGCACAGGGGGCACAGGAAGTCCTCCGGCACCTCGTCGCCCTCGTATACATAGCCGCAGACCGTGCAGACCCAGCTCTTTTTCTTCGTCTTCGCGGGCTTCGGCTTGATGTCGGACTGGTAATAGGCATAGGTGCACAGGGGCCTGTCCGAGAGGCACGCGCCGTCCGTCATTTCGCCGATGAACAGCGTATGCGTGCCCAGATCGACACTCGCCGTCACGCGGCACTCGATCCACGCCGCTGCATGCTCCGTCAGGTGGTACAGCCCGGCAGCGCTGCGCTCCAGGCCGCCCTGTCCGCTGAACTTGTCCGCGTCCCGGCCGCTCTGCATCCCGAAATGCCGGAATACGCCGAAGGGCGCATCCACCGTCAGCGCAGAGAGGCTGAACCGGCCGTCCGCCTGCACCGCGTCATGCGTCGCGCCGCCCTTGATGACGGAGACCGAAATGCGCACAGGATTCTCCGCCACCTGCACAGCCGTGTTGATGATGCAGCCCTGATCCCGGCCGTCCGCATTTGCCGTCAGCAGATACATGCCGTAGGTGAGCTTCCACAATGCCTTCTGATCCATTTATGCATCCTCCATTCCGCCTGCGCACCAGCGGCGTTCAGCGTGTTCCTACTCTCATTGTACCCTGATTCAACCGGTGTGAAACATTTTCCCGCAAAAACTTTCCCATGCATAAAGTACAGAGAAAATACATCATTTCTGCATAAATATGCTTGACAAATGCATATCCATAGCGTACAATACGGCATGTTCCCCAACGCAGAAACAAATTCCGAAAGGATGGTAACCCTTATGAAGAGCATGAAGACCCTGCTGGCGCTGGTGATGGCGCTGTGCCTGATGTGCGCGAGCGCATCCGCCTGTACCGCGATCTACGTCGGTTCCGACCTGACGGCCGACGGCGCGACGATGTTCGCCCGCTCCGAGGACATCTCCAACAGCTACAACAAGGTGTACTACGTTGCGCCGGCTGGCCAGCACAAGGCCGGCGAGGTGTACAACGGCTGCTACGGCTTCACCTACACCTTCCAGAAGGACAGCTACGGCTACACCGCCTTCAGCGATGACAACCTGTCCGGCTACTGCCCCGACTGCGGCAGCCAGCACGCCCACACTCCCTACCAGGCGGGCGGCACCAATGAGATGGGCCTGACCGTCTCCGCCACCGAGACCCTGAGCGGCGCCTCCAAGGCCATCAAGGCCGTCGATCCCTTCAACGGCGACACCGGCATCGAGGAAGCGGAGATCCCCACCGTTCTGCTGAGCGAGTGCGCCACCGCCAAGGAAGCCGTTGACCTGCTGCTGAGCATCTACGACAACGTGGGCGCACAGGGCGGCTCCGGCATCTTCATCGCCGACAACAACGAGACCTGGTACATCGAGAACACCACCGGCACGCAGTACATCGCCCTGAAGCTGAGCGAGTCTGTTGCCTTCGCCGTGCCGAACCAGAGCGCGATCGGCCTGATCGACCTGGACGACGAGAACGTCATCGCCTCCGCGAACCTGATCGCTGTGGCCAAGGAAGCCGGCACCTACGTGGGCGATGAGAACGCTAACACCATCGACTACATCGCCTCCTACCTCCCCGATCAGAAGGCCAACAGCCGCTACATGAGCGCCCTCAAGCACTTCAACGCCGCCTTCAACAAGACCGCCGAGGAAGTCACCTCCGCCGATTACGCCATCTCCAACGTGGACGCCGAGGGCAACATCGTTCCCTTCTACACCAACATCGCCGTGGACCGCGCCTTCACCATCGCTGACATGGTCGGCTACTACGACATCCCCGGCATCGGCTCCACCGGCAACCTCGAGATCCACATCTTCCAGACCTACGCCGAGGACAGCAAGACCGACACCGTTGAGTGGGTCGCGATGGACAACGGCTGCTGGAACGTGTTCGTGCCCTACTACCCCATGCTGACCACTGACGTCTATGCCGCCTACAAGCTGGGCACCGCCCCCGCCTCCTTCGTGCAGGAGCAGCCCGCTGAGGGCCTGTATTACCCCACCACCGGCCGCGTCCGCGATGCGGAAGGCAACCGCGTGACCGTCGAGGGCTTCAAGGTGTTCCCCACCAACTGGGCCGACTCCATGTACTGGACCTTCGACGCGCTGAGCAACCTGTGCGAGATGGGCAATGTCTCCGACGCGCAGAAGGCTGACGTCGAAGCCAAGCTGGCCGAGCTGCAGCAGATGGCCTACGCCGCCTTTGACGAGATGAAGGCCAACCCCGACGCCGCCACCGACATCAGCATGAAGACCGCCGCCGCTGTCCATGCCGCCGTCGTTGAGCTGGTCAACGCCATCAAGTAATCCACAAACCACACCGCCCGCGCTTCCCAAATGAGGCGCGGGCGGTTTTCTGTTGCCCGCATCCCGGAGCACGGCATAGGGGAGGCGTAAGCTTTTCATCGCAGCAGGCTTCACTTGGCACAGGCTGATGCCATCCAGCCACCTCCCAGGTACATATTTCTTGCAGGCTGCCACCGTCCAGCAGCCTCCCTGTTCTACATACCAACAGGCTCGTCTGAAGTGCATGGACAGTTTCCCTGTACGCAAGCAGGACTGAAGCAATCGCTGTATGCCCCGTTGATTGCCATATCCCTTGTGCCGGCAAGTCAGCCATCACACAGCCCCCAACCAGACCGCACAGCAGAGAGAGCTGTCTCACAACCTGCTGCAAACGCAGGGCTTGCGATGCACAACCAGCCCACGCCCTCAATTCCAGCCCTATTTCGCGCAGCCCATGGCCAACTTGGCAGCACATCCGAACCTTCAACACCGCGAACCGGCGGCACATGTGAATAAGTATGGACTGTATGGATAGCAGCTTTCGATCCCGCATATACTATTCCCGAGCAGCCAGCGCCAATCGACAAAGCGGTTCTTCGCACGAAAAGTTATCCACAGATCTCCCACAAAACCCGCTCGCTCATATTGCGGCACACAAAAACGCGGATGGCCTTCCTTTCGGAAAACCATCCGCGCGGTTGATCAATGCTTGATCTGTCAGCCGGAGATTAGATCTCCTCGCCGTTCAGGTACAGGCCCTCGACATCCTCAGTGATGTCGACCAGCTCGTTACCAGCCTCGATCTGAACCTGCACGTTCTCGCCGTCAACGATGAAGACGAAAGCAGCAGCCTTATCGGGCAGCTCGGTCTCGGCAAACAGGTCGATGGAGAACTCGAGCTCGTTGTCGCCAACGATGAAGATGATGGTCTCAACTTCGCGCTCGTACAGCTCCTCGATCAGCTCCAGGCTGATGTACAGCTTGCGCAGGGGATAGGTGCCATCGGCTTCGCCGGCAGCGGTGATCTCCATCACGCCGTACACGTCCTGATCCAGATCGTAGTCCACAGGCACGTCGTTCACGTCGAAGACGATGAAGCCCAGGTCGTCGGACAGGCGGGCCTTGTAGTTGTAGGAGTGGTAGTAGTTGCAGCCCTCGCGCAGGCAGACCTCGTGGTCGTAGCCGATGTCCTCAGTGGTGGGAGCAACGGTGTACTCACGCAGCCAGTGGCCCAGAGCGGGAACAACTTCCTGAGGCACGGTGAACTCACCGCACACGGTGCACATCACGCCAGCGGTCAGACCGTCGTTCACACAGTCGGGAGCGACAGCAGACACGTCGATCTCGGTGTGGCCGAGAGCAGCAATAACCTGCTGAGCAACCAGGATCTCGCCACACACGGAGCACTTGGAACCCTCGGTCAGACCGGTGGTGGTGCAGGTGGGCTCGACAGCAGCCATCACCTCAGCGACGTGGCCCTTCGCAGCGACGACTTCCTGAGCAACCAGGATCTCGCCGCACACGGAGCACTTCACGCCCTCGGTCAGGCCGTCTTCGGTGCAGGTCGCAGCAACAGCGGGGATGATCTCCTCGGTGTGGCCCAGAGCCTTAACGACTTCCTGCGCAACCAGGATCTCACCGCACACGGAGCACTTGGAACCCTCGGTCAGACCGGTCTCGGTGCAGGTGGGCTCGACAGCAGCCATCACCTCAGCGACGTGGCCCTTCGCAGCGACGGCCTCCTGATCAACCAGGATCTCGCCGCACACGGAGCACTTGGAACCCTCGGTCAGACCGGTCTCGGTGCAGGTGGGCTCGACAGCAGCCAT
>SVGU01000070.1 GCA_015056155.1 Clostridiales bacterium | reverse complement strand
CTGGAGCGCGAGTGGGACCTGAACCTGGTCACCACCGCCCCCAGCGTTATCTACCGCGTCACCAAGACCGACGGCACCGTCGTGAACATCGACAACCCGTCCAACCTGCCGCCGGTGGGCGACATCGCGATGATGGAGGAGCCCTTCGTCAGCGCAACGATCTACACCCCGCAGGACAGCGTCGGCGCGATCATGGACCTGTGCCAGGACAAGCGCGGCGTCTTCCTCGACATGCAGTACGAGGGCAGCCGCATCCGGCTGCATTACGAGCTGCCGCTGAACGAGATCATCTTCGAGTTCTTCGACCAGATCAAGTCCCGCAGCCGCGGCTACGCTTCCTTTGACTACGAGCTGAAGGACTACCGCGAGAGCGACCTGGTGAAGCTGGACATCCTGCTCAACGGCGAGCTGTGCGACGCGTTCTCCATCATCTGCCACCGGGACAAGGCCTACGGCCGCGGCCGCAACATCGCCGAGAAGCTCAAGGACGTCATCCCGCGCCAGATGTTCGAGATCCCGATCCAGGCAGCCATCGGCGGCAAGGTCATCGCCCGCGAGACCGTCAAGGCCATGCGCAAGGACGTGCTGGCCAAGTGCTACGGCGGCGACATCACCCGTAAGAAGAAGCTGCTGGAGAAGCAGAAGGAAGGCAAGAAGCGCATGCGTCAGTTCGGTACGGTGCAGGTGCCCTCCGAGGCATTCCTCGCCGTGCTGAAGATGGACGCGGACTGATCCCGGGAGGAGCATATGCGTACGTACAGGCTCTGTGCCCCGCGCACATTCCGTTACACGCCAAAAGCGGCTGACACGCTTCGTCAGCCGCTCTCCTTCATTTCCCGTGAAATGATCGCCGATGTATTCGATTCCGAGCTTCGCGGGCGCAAGGATCTGACCGTCTGCTTCACCGGGCACCGCCACATTCCCGAGGGGGAATACGCCGGCCTCGCCGCCATGCTGGACAGGGTCCTGGAGGCGCTGTACCAGCATGGCTACCGCGATTTCATCAGCGGCGCGGCGATCGGCTTCGACGTGCTTGCGGCGGAACGGGTCATCGCCCTGCGGCAGCGGCACAGCGACGTGCAGCTCCGCCTGGCGATCCCCTGCGCAACGCAGGCCGAGCGCTGGGGCATGACGCACGTCGAGCGCTACGAGCGCATGGTCTACCACGCGGATACGCTGCACGTGCTGTCCCCGCAGTACTACGCCGGGTGCATGCAGGTGCGCAACCGCTACATGGTCGACCGCAGCGCGCTGTGCCTGTGCTATCTCACGCACAGCCGGGGCGGAACGATGTCAACCGTCGCCTACGCGATGCAGCAGGAATGCCCGGTACTCAACCTGGCCATGGAAGACGCCTGCGAGGCGTTCATCCATTCTCTTTCCCGTTAACCTGCTCTGCCGCCTTTTCCTTGGCGAGCTTCGCGGCCATGATGTCGTTCTGCTGATCAAGTATCTGGAGGCGCTCCCTGTCCTCCTCGATCTTGATCTCCCAATGGAGCAGCAGCGTCAGCACGCCGCGCAGCGCGATGATCGCGCCGAGGATCAGCAGATCCGCCCATTCGCGGGCGATGACGGTATGCAGGACCTCGCCGCCCAGCTTGAATTCCAGCGCCAGCGCGATGCCCTGCGCCAGCTCCAGGCGGAGATGCTCGTCCTTCTTGAAGTACTTGATGAAGCACTTGACCGCCGTGATGATCAGGATGGCAATGCCGATCACCTCGGCAATGACGATGCCGATCTCCGCGGCCATGTGCACCAGTCCGTTCAGGAAAGCGATGATCTCCTCCACGAACGATGCGGACGCGGCAGTCGCCGTGGCAGCCGTCTCTGCGTATGCAGCGGTAATTCCGGGAATCATATGTATCCTCCACTCTCTTTTCTGCGTTGGTTCAACGCGATCGTACCTCCATTATACACGATATGCCGCAGGAATGCTACCCCAATTTTCAGGAGCCGCTATGGAACTGTATGTACACCTTCCCTATTGCCGCCAGAAATGCCGGTACTGCGACTTTGCTTCCTATCCCTGCCGGGAATCGACGATGCCCGCCTATGTGGATGCGCTGCTGGCAGAGGCGGATGCGCTGAAGCCCCGCGCAGAGGGTGCATCGCTCTCCACGCTCTTTCTGGGCGGAGGGACGCCCTCGCTGCTGCCGCCCGGACTGCTGGAGCGGCTGCTGAACGGACTGGCAGCCCGGTTCCCCCGGGACGCAGACGCGGAGTTCACCAGCGAGGCCAACCCCGGCACGCTGACCCGGGAATGGCTGGAGGCTGCCCGGGCGGGCGGCGTGAACCGTCTGTCCCTCGGCATGCAGGCATACCAGCCGGAGCTCCTCAGGACGCTGGGGCGCATCCACAGCCATGATCAGGTGATCGAATCCGTGCAGGCCGCGCGGCAAACCGGCTTCCGGAACATCAACCTCGACCTCATGTTCGGCCTGCCCGGACAGACGCGGGCACAGTGGCTGGAGACGCTTCAGCAGGCGCTGGCGCTGGAGCCGGAGCATCTGTCCTGCTACGGGCTGATCCCCGAGGATGGCACGCCCCTCTTCCGCGACCTGGAATCGGGTCGGCTCACGCTCCCCGACGAGGGCGAGGAGCGTCGGATGTACGACGACGCCCTGGAGCTGCTGGCCCGCCGCGGCTATGTGCAGTACGAGATCAGCAACTTCGCCCTGCCCGGCCGCGAATGCCGGCACAACATCGGCTACTGGGAGCAGGCGCCCTACATCGGCCTCGGCGCCTCCGCCGCGTCCATGCTGCCGGATGGCAGGGGCGAGGTGCGCATGACAAATCCCGCATTGATCGACGACTACCTCCTGATGGTGCAGGAGGGCCGCTGGTCCATGCGGGAGAACACGTTAGTCACACCGGAGGACGCGCGCTTTGAGACGCTGATGCTGGGTCTTCGCATGACCCGTGGCGTCAGCGAGTCCGCTTTTTCCGCCCGTCACGGCGCGACCCTGGAAAGCTGCTATGGCGAGCGGCTGCGATCCCTTGCGGCGCGCGGCCTGATGGAATACGCCGGCGGCTTCTGGCGGCTCACAAGGCGCGGCATGGATGTGCAGAACGCGATCCTCGTGGAGCTGATGGACGACTGACGGGCTCGCTTATTCCGGCAGGTTCGCGTTGATCTCCTCGACCACGCGCACGACCTCGATGTCCCCGTCCACCAGCATCTCCCAGATCGGCTCGGTTCCGTCCACGTTGGGCAGGTTCTGCCAATAGTGCTCCGCCTGCGCGAGGTTCGCGGCGAGGTCGGGCGTTCCGTCAAAGCAGTTGCAGGCGTCGCCCACAAAGCACCGGCCCTTCACCCGCAGCTCCACCAACGCATAGGTCGGACGGCCGATCCTCGCGAAGAACTCGCCCCAGCGCTTCGCCGCCTCCATCTCCCGGGACACGTACAGGCAGCCCATGCGGGAGGGATACTGCGGGTAACGCTCCTGGCGCACCTGCTCCAGCGCCAGCTCACGGATCGCTACGTCCAGATGATGTTCCAAAGGAAGCGGATACTTCTGCGGGTTGGCATAGACGTCCGCCACCGTCTCCTGCAGCGCCGTCACCCGCTGGTACACGCCGCTGCGGTTCGTTTCGTCGAACACGATGTGCTGACCGACCGTCATCGGCCGCTCCGTCACGACATGGTACGCAATGATCTCGTTCATACAGAATCCCTCCTATGCGAAAAGGCTGACAGCGCATCTGCTGCCAGCCATTTTTCAGCAATCAATATACTTGCGGAACTCCGGCAGGATGCCGATGCCGTCCGGGTAGTGGGCGGCGAACTGAGGCACCGCGTGGCTCGGGAAGGAATTGCCCTCGATGAAGGTGGGGCCGTCGGCGGTGATTGCCACGTCCCACGCCACGAAGCGCATCTGCGGCACCTTTTTCGCCGCTTCCATGCACATGGCCTTCGCCTCCTCCCAGTACGGGATGGTGAAGCCGATGATGTCCGTGCCGGTGATGGGGTGCTTCTCGAAGGTATTGCCGGCCTTGTCCGCGCCGACGGTGAGGAGCTTGCCGCTCTCCAGGTCGATGCGCGCCGCCATGCCGCCGCAGTCCACGTTGTCCATCACCTTGCCGTTGCCGATGCGCAGGAAGCCATACACGATGCCCTCCTGCTTGTCGCCCAGAAGGGTGGCGATGCGGCAGGTATTCACCGAAGTGGGGCACATCCGCGCCATCTCCGGGTGCTGGACGACGATCTCCTCCAGAATGCCGATGCCGTCCGCCTTCAACCGCGCGAGGAATGCTTCCGCGCCCGCCGCCCAATCTTCCGGCGTGTACTTGTAGATGCCCTGGCCGCTGGAGCCCTCCAGGGGCTTGCCGATCAGGCTGGGCAGTGTCATCATGTCCGCGACCTGCTCCGCAGTGGTGCTGTCGTTGATCAGCAGCCACTTGCGCGGGATCCACTCCCGGAACAGCTCGTTGAACTGGGTCTTGTCGTCGAAGAAGTGCCAGTAGGCCTTGTCGTTCATCCGGCGGACGATGTTGTTGGAGATGCCGCGGGTGATGACGGTGCGGCGCTGCGCATCGTTGAGCTTGTACATTTGGGCGATCTTGTAATCGACATAGCCCGCGTTGTACCGGACGGCGCACTTGAGCATGTCGCACAACAGCCAGATGCGGGACTTTCCGGAGCGCTCCTTCAGGAGTGCGGTGGTCTTCCACATGGCCTGCCAGTCCATTTTGACAAGGCGCTTGAAGAAATACGTAAGACGGCTCATTGCGAACCCTCCCCATCTACATACAAATAAACGCTGAAATGGTTCGAAGCCCCTTAGACGTTGAAGCGGAAGAGGGTGATGTCGCCGTCCTTCATGACGTACTCCTTGCCCTCGGAGCGCACGAGGCCCTTTTCCTTGCAGGCCGCCATGGAACCCAGCTCAGCCAGGGTATCGAAGGGCACGATCTCCGCACGGATGAAGCCCTTCTCGAAGTCGGTGTGGATCTTGCCGGCGGCCTGCGGGGCCTTGGTGCCCTGCTTGATCGTCCATGCGCGGCACTCGTCCTCGCCCGCGGTCAGGTAGGAGATCAGGCCCAGCAGACGGTAGCACGCGGTGATCAGGCGATCCAGACCGCTCTGGCCGATGCCCAGACCCTCCAGGAACTCCGCCTTCTCCTCCGGCTCCATCTGGGCGATCTCTTCCTCGATGGCGGCGGAGATGACCAGCATTTCCGCATTCTCGGACTTGGCGATGGCCTCCACCTTGTCCAGACCGGGGATATCCGCAGGATCGGATGCCAGATCGTCCTCGGCGATGTTGGCGGCGTAGATCACGGGCTTGGTGGTCAGCAGGAACCAGCCCTCGACCATCTCGCGCTCCTCGTCGTCCATCTTGCAGGTACGGGCGGGCTTGCCCTCCTCCAGATGGGCGTAGAGGCGCTCGGCCATGTCGACCTCCGCGCCGGCCTTCTTGTCGCCGCCGCGGAAGTTCTTCAGCGCCTTGTCCTTGCGGCGCTGCACGGACTCCATGTCCGCGAAGATCAGCTCCAGGTTGATCGTCTCGATATCGCGGGCGGGGTCGATGGAGCCGTCCACGTGGATGATGTTCTCGTCCTCAAAGCAGCGCACGACATGGACGATCGCGTCCACCTCGCGGATGTGGCTGAGGAACTTGTTGCCCAGACCCTCGCCGTGGGACGCGCCCTTCACCAGACCCGCAATGTCCACAAACTCGATCGTGGTGGGGGTCACCTTCTTGGGATGGTACATCTCCGCCAGCACGTCCAGACGGCTGTCGGGCACCATGACCATGCCGGTATTGGGCTCGATGGTGCAGAAGGGATAGTTGGCGGCCTGCGCGCCCGCCTTGGTGATCGCATTGAAAAGGGTGCTCTTGCCGACATTCGGCAGACCCACGACGCCAAGCTTCATAAACAGAGTCTCCTTCGTGTAGTATGATGATTATCCATCCTATTATATACGCTTTGGGGTAAAAATGCAATCTCAAAATTCCATCAGAAAAGGCAGAGGAGCGACTCCCCTGCCTGATATGATCAGCCGGAAACCTTCAGCGTGCCCACGTCCACAGACGGGCTGCCGATGCTGCTGCCGCCGAATTCGAGGTCGCTGCCGACCGCAGCGATCTGCCGGAGCACCTCGTAGAAATTGCCCGCCACGGTGATCTGCTCCACCGCGCGGCCGCGCTTGCCGCCCTCGATGGTGTAGCCCTTGGAGAGCAGGGAGAAGTCGCCGCTGGTGGGGTTCGCGCCGGAGTGCAGACCCGCCAGATCGGTGATCACCAAACCCTCGCCGACGTCAGCCATCATCGCGTCCAGATCCTTCTGGCCGGGCTTGAAGAACAGGTTCGTGGGCGCAACGCGAACAGCCGAGGCATAGCTGGCGCGGCTGGCATTGGCGGTGGACTTCACGCCCTGCTTGCGGGCGGTCTTGCGGGAATGCAGGAGCGTCGTCAGCACGCCGGCGTCGATGATCGCCTTGGTCATGCTGGCGCTGCCCTCGGCGTCGAAGCGCTGGCTGCCCACACCGCCGGGAAGCAGCGGATCGTCCATCAGCGTCACGGCGGCGCTGGCGATCGTTTCGCCCTCCTTGCCCTTGAGCAGGCTCATGTTCTGCTGGGCGTTCTCCGCGGAGAACACGCCGGCAAAGGTCTGCAGGAGGCTCTGCATCGCGTCGTAGCGCATGATGATGCGGTACTCGCCTGCGGGGACCGGGCTGGCGCCCAGCTGGCACACGGTCTCCTCCACCGCCTTCTGGCCGATGGCCTGGGGATCCAGCTCCGCAAAGCGGTGGCCCGCCACCATGTGGCCGCCGGTGGCCGTCTTGTCGTCCGCCTTGGCGATGGGCGCGGCATAGGCCATGCACACGCTGCCGGATTCGCTCAGGTCAAGGCCGTAGCTGTTCTTGATGCGCACGGTATTCGCGGCGGTCATGACCATCGCGCGCTGCACCTTCCACACGCGGGGATCGGCTTCCTTCGCCGCCTTTTCCATCGCCAGGCACATCTCCAGCTTCTGCTCCGGAGTCACGTCCTTCAGGTCGCTCTCCTCCTTGGGCAGCTCAGGATAGCTCTCGTCGCCCGCGAAGATCTCGTCCTGCTCTGCAGCCTCCACCAGCGCGGCGGATTCCTTCACGCCCTCGATCAGCTGCGCAATGGCGGCCTCGTCGAAGGCCTGCGTGGCGGAATAGCCCATCTTGCCCGCAACGGTGCCGCGCAGGCTCAGACCAGCGCTGGCGCTCACCTGGTACTGGTTGATCTCCCCGTCCATGGCGCTGGCGCGGAAGCTCTCGCCGGACTCATAGTAAACTTCAGCCGTCTCGATGCCGGCAGCCTTTGCAGCCTCCAGCACGCGGTCAATAAACAGATTCATGTCCATGCTCTTTCCTCCTTACCTGCCGCCAACGGTGAGGCCGCTGACGCGGATCATCGGCTGACCCACATCGGTGGGCACGCTGCCGCTCATGGAGCCGCACATGCCCTGCGCCAGCTGCAGATCGCTGCCGACGCGGTCGATCTTCAGCAGCACCTCGCTGCCGCGGCCGATCAGGCTCGCGCCGCGCACGGGATGGGCGATCTTGCCGTCCTTGACCAGATAGCCCTCGTTGACGGCAAAGTTGAACTCGCCCGTCGCGGGGTTGACGGAGCCGCCGCCCATCTTCTTGGCGTACAGGCCGTCGCCCATGGTGGCGATCATCTCCGCCTCGTCGTCCTTGCCGGGCGCGATGAAGGTGGAGCGCATGCGGCTGGTAGGAGCGAAGGCATAGGACTGGCGGCGGCTGGAGCCGGTGATGGGCATGCCCATGCGGCGGGAGCCGAGCCGGTCGATCATGTAGTTGGTGAGGATGCCATTCTCCACCAGCACGGTGCGCTGGGTGGGCGTACCCTCGTCGTCCACGTGGAGCATGCCCCACTGGTTGACGATGGTGCCGTCGTCGATGGCGGTGACGCAGGGGCTGGCGATCTGCTGGCCGAGCTTGCCGGCGAATTCGGACACGCCGATGGACACGCTCGTGGCCTCCAGGGAGTGACCGCAGGCCTCATGGAAGATGACGCCGCCAAAGCCGTTGTCGATCACGACGGGCATATAGCCGGCGGGGCAGACGGGCGCGTGGAGCATGGTGATGGCCTGCTTCGCCGCGGTCTCGCCGACCTTCGCCGGGTCAATCAGCTCATCGAAGATCTCAAAGCCCATGGACGCGCCGGGATTGTCCGCGCCGGTCTGGTTTTCGCTGCCGTTGGAGGCGATGGCGTTGACGGACAGGCGGGTGCGCACGCGGCGGTCGGTGACGAACACGCCCTCGGTGTTGCAGATGCACACGTCCTGCACATGGTCGAGGTAGTTCGCCACGACCTGCACGACCTCCGGAGAGACAGCGCGGGCCGCAGCCTCCGCCGCACGGAGCTTCTCCGCCTTCACAGCGGCCTTCACATCCGTAGGCAGCAGGCGGATCTCCTCCGGGCGCGCGGCGTTCCACGCCTGGAAGGGCGCGACGATGCAGCCCTTTCCGCCCTTGACCGCTGCAGCCGCCTGACGGGCGCAGGCCATCAGGCCCTCGCGGGAGGTGTCATTCGTGTGGACGTAGACGGCGTTTGTGCCGGAGAACACGCGCACGCCCGCGCCATGCAGACGGCCGGTATTGACCGTCTCGATCCGGCCGGAGCGCATCATCTGCGTATGGTCAATCCGGTCCTCGACGAAGATCTCAGCGAAGTCGCCGCCGGTGCGCACTGCTTCCTGCAGCACCTCCCGGGCGATATTCTGATCCAACATGTGTTTCATCCTTTCTCTATGCGTGATAACCGCATTATGGATATGATAGCACGCATCGGTGCAAATGTACAGGCAGCGCCTGTTGAGTTTTCCTGCGGGAAATATGACGCTCGGGATACGCCTGCCGCCCGGTCAGCAGTTCCAGCTGATCCTGACGGGGTCCGGTTCATCCGGCACGCAAGCCCTTTCCAGCGCATCGCCGATCCGGCGCAGCTCCTCGTCCGCCAGGGCGTCGTACACGTCGCTCCCGGCCTTGACGCCCGCGGTGTGGTAGGCATACGCCGCAGCGCCGTAGAAGGCGAAGCCCAGCGCATTCGTCGGCGTGACCGCGACGGCACAGGCAGTCGCGATCGCCCGGGCAGCCGCCTGACAGACCGGGTCCTTCTGCTCCTGCGCCGCTACCCGGGCGTCGCGGACCGCCGCCTTCAGCGCCTGAAGCGCTCCGCCGGTCATGTATTCCTCCACGGCCGTCACCGCTGTCTGCAGCCGTATTTCATCAGGCGCAAGCGCCGCCGCGATGGGCAGGTAATGCTCCGCCACGTATTCCGCCGAAAAGCGGGTCAGCGTCTGCTTCGACTGCGTTTCGATCAGCCGCATCAGATGGATGATCTCCGGCTGATCGACCCGGCCCAGCATCTTCCGCAGTGCCATCAGCCTTCCTCCCCTTCGTACACCACGCGGCCGCCCAGCACCGTTTTGACGGCGTGGATCCGGCAGATCTCCGCTTGGGGAACCGCGAAGGGATCGCCGGAGAGCACGACGAAGTCCGCCGCCATGCCACTTTCGATCTGTCCCTTGAAGTGCTCCTCAAAGGAGGCATGCGCGCTTTCCGCAGTATAGGCCAGCAGCGCCTCCTCCACCGACATGGCTTCCTCCGGGCGATAGGGCGGCAGGCTGCCGTCCAGCGGCTGACGGGTCACGGCACACTGCACGCCGCGCATAGGTTCGGGCGTTTCCACGGGACAGTCCGTGCCGTTGGACACATGCAGGCCCATTTCGCGCATGCCGTGGAAGGCATAGCTGGTGGACGCCAGCTTTTCACCCGCGCGGGCATGGACGATCCGGCTGTCATAGTCGATGAAGACGGTCTGCACATAGGCGTGGAGCTGCATCTGCTTCATGCGCTCCAGCTGATCCGGGCGGGTCAGCTGCACATGGACGACGCCGCTGCGGTGGTCTTCGCGGGGCTGCTCGGCGAACGCTTTCTCATAGGCGTTCAGCACCCGGTCGAGGATGCCGTCGCCGATCACATGGACGGCACACTGCATGCCGCTGCGATGCGCCAGACCGATCAGCGCGTCGAGCTGCGCCTGCGTGAAGATCGCAATGCCCTTTTCGCCGGGAGCGTCCGCGTATTCACCGGCCATGAAGGCCGTGCGCGCGCCGAGGGAACCGTCGCCCAGCAGCTTCAGCGGGCCAATGCGGAACATGTCCGTCCCGACGCCCGTGTTCCAGCCTGCATCGAGGAAGCATTGAAGTCCCTCCGGCTCGGTAAACTGGCTCTGCTCATAGACGCGGACGGTCATCCGCCCCTCCTGCTCCAGCTCGCGGTACGCGGCGATCACCTCCTGCCACGGCACATTCTCGAATGCGCACAGATCGTCCGTCTGGCACGAGGTCACGCCCACCGCATTCAGCGCCGCCATGGCTTCGAGCATCATCGCCTTCATGGCGTTCCTGTCCGGTGCAGGCAGGCGGGTGTACACCAGCGACATCGCCGAATCGCAGAACACGCCGTTCAGCAGCCCGTCCGCGCCGCGCTCGATCGAGCCGCCGTCCGGGCAGGGCGTGTGCTCATCCAGGCCCAGCAGCTCCAGCGCGCGGGTGTTGACCACCAGGCAATGCCCGCAGCAGCGGACGATGCAGACGGGCATCTCCGTGGACACCGCGTCCAGCTCCGCCCGCGTCGGGATGCCGGTCGCCGGGACGAAATAGTCCTGATTCCAGCCGCGGCCCATCAGCCAGCGGTCGCCCTGGATCCCCTTCTCCTGCATGAAGGCCCGCAGGCGCGATTGCACCTCCGCCACCGAACCGGCGCCGGCCAAATCACACTGCGCGCGCACGTTGCCGTAGTTCAGCAGGTGCATGTGGCTGTCATTGAAACCCGCGCAGACAAAGCGGCCGCCCAGCGACACAACCGCGTCCTCCGGAGCCGCCTGGGCAAGGAGATCCGAATTGCTGCCGACTGCCGTGAAGCGTCCGTCTTCCACCATGAATGCCTCGGCAAACGTGCCTGTGCCCGTGAATACCCGGGCGTCTGTATAGATCGTTTTCATACTGCCCTCCAAAGACAATTCCTTTGCACCATGATACCTTTGTTCCGCGATCGTGTCAAGGGAATATGCGCTCATCCACCGGCAGGAA
Source organism: Clostridiales bacterium (assembly GCA_015056155.1). Lineage (GTDB taxonomy): Bacteria > Bacillota > Clostridia > Christensenellales > Aristaeellaceae > UBA11524. The sequence continues at coordinate 2,576 of SVGU01000070.1, read as the reverse complement.
ACGGCAGAAACCACGGCGAATATGCACAGTCAGAAAGGAAGTGGACCTATGGAGCTTTGGGATCTCTACACCCGTGACCGGCAGCCGACCGGCGAAACGCACATCCGCGGACAGAAGCTGCCGCCGGAGCGGTACCACGTCGTCGTGCATGTGTGGATCCGCAACAGCCGCGGCGAGTGGCTCATCAGTCAGCGCGCGGCGAGCCGCCCTGCCTTCCCGCTCTTGTGGGAAAGCGTCGGCGGCAGTGTGACCGCCGGCGAAGACAGCCTCACCGGCGCGATCCGCGAGGCGGAGGAGGAGGTCGGCGTGCGACTCTCCCCGTCGCAGGGGCTGCTGCTGCACAGCACCGTCCGCGACCAGTATCAGGACATCCGCGACGTCTGGCTGTTCGTCCACGACGGCGAGGTCGACCTGTCCTGCGCCACCACCGACGAGGTCGCCCAGATCCGGTGGATGACGGTCCCCGAGATCCGCGCCATGTACGACAGCGGCGAGCTGGTCCATACGCTCGGCTATTTCTTCGACGACCCCGACCTGGGAGGGAACGGCTGATGAACTTCGACCGGGTGACCCCCTGCGGAGAATGCTGCGACGGCTGCCCCAAACGCGCCGGGGGCGCCTGCAGCGGCTGCCTGGAAAGCGGCGGACGCTGCGAGGAATGGGCGCAATCCGGCATTTGCCCGGTATTCGCCTGCTGCCATTCCCATGACGTCCCCTTCTGCGGATTGTGCCCCGACTTCCCCTGCAATCATCTGCCGATGCTCAGGTGGCAGCCGGACTGCGTCCGCGAGCTGTCCCTGCTGGCCGAGGCTTTCCGCCGGCAGGTCGATGAACACTGATTGATCCGTCTGCACGCTTGTTTCGTACCATACAGAACGCCTCCTGCCGCAGCATTTTGCAGCAGGAGGCTTCGTTTTCATGCGAGTTTTGCATCATCCGCCATTAGCTTTTCCCGCGCTGCCTCCATCAGGATATGGAACGCCTGCCCTTCCGGCGCCACGCCGGGACGGTCGAAGAACGGCGCGCCGCAGACATTTCGGACCAGCCCATAAGCATCCACCTCGGCGAGCGCAGCCGCGCGGGCTTTCTCCGCGAAGGACAGCAGCTCCGCAGACAGCCAGCTCTCCTTCACGCCCCGGTAGACGGTGTAGGCCAGCATCTGCGCGAAGTTGACCTCCCGGAAGGTGGACGGATCATCGAGCACGTCGTGGAAAGCGCCGTCCTTCCGTTGATGACGGATCGCGGCATCAAGCAGCGCACGCGTGCGTTCGATCAGCCGCTGCTTTCCGTCAGCATATTCCTCCGGCAGCAGCGCGATCACCCGCGCCATCCCGGCCATCGCCCAGCCATTGCCGACCGCCCAGGCATCCCGGCGGATGTACCGCTGCTCCGCGTCGCTCCACTGATGTGCCAGCAATCCGCAGGACGGATCGAACAGCACGTCCCAGTAGCCATCCAGCTGCCTGATCGCCGCCGCGTACTCCCCCGCGCGGGCCAGAAAGGGCGGAAGCATGTACATCGAGTCAACCCAGATCAGCTGGCCGTCGGTGAAATGGTAGACAACGCCCTCCGCATTTCGAGGCGCATCGCACAGCGCCCAGTGCAGGAGCTTGTCCCGTGCCTCGCACAGGAAGGGGGCACCGGTCCGCTCGCAGGCAAGTATCAGCGCCTCGCCGATGGCACAGGGGTCCGTCACGGCGTTGGAATCGCCAATATGGCAGCAACGGCCGTCCGGATGCTGGCGGTTTGCACCCTCGATCGCCATCGCAATGGCAATGTCATGATCCCCTGCCTCCAGAAAGGCCTGCGCTGCCACGCCCTGCTCCCAGTTGTATCGCTGCATCGCCAGCAGCGCCTGCTTCACGCGATCATTCATGCGTTTCCCTCATTTCGCGATGTGGATTTCATCAAATAGAATGGCGGGCTCCCGTTTGTTTCGATGCTGTCATTATAGAGCGGTGCGATGCATAAGTCAAGACATGGCGACCGTTCGAGGGCTCGCGCCCCAAAGCCGACAACACAAAAGACCCCCATGACCGGTGAAGGTCGTGGGGGCCTGAGTTTGTTCAGACGAACAGAATCACCTGATGGTCGTTGGCTTACGCACACGACGTTTCGAAGCCGGAGCGGAATGATCCGCCCGTCCTTCTACCGCCGATGCCGTGCGCCTTCCGACCTGTCGGAGAATTCTTAGCCCTTGATGGCAGCCTGAGCAGCGGCCAGACGGGCGATCGGCACACGGAAAGGAGAGCAGGACACGTAGTCCAGGCCGATCTTGTGGCAGAACTCAACGGAGACGGGGTCGCCGCCGTGCTCGCCGCAGATGCCGTAGTGCAGCTTCTTGCCGGAAGCCTTGCCCTTGGAGATGGCCATCTCCATCAGCTTGCCAACGCCATTCTGGTCCAGCTTGGCGAAGGGATCGTTCTCGTAGATCTTGGCCTCGTAGTAGGCGTTCAGGAACTTGCCCGCGTCGTCACGAGAGAAGCCGAAGGTCATCTGGGTCAGGTCGTTGGTGCCGAAGCAGAAGAACTCGGCTTCCTGAGCCACTTCGTCAGCGGTCAGGCAGGCACGCGGGA